>JAFGJX010000042.1 GCA_016928865.1 Spirochaetota bacterium | reverse complement strand
CGAGGCATGGCGGTATCCCCTCTGGTTGAGATTGTGTTCGTCTGCCGGGTATACGAATGAGAAGGTGAATATCATAAAAAAAATTCAGGGTCAGAGTAAAATTTTGATTAAATTTGTAATTCTTAAAGTGCGAAGAGAATAAATTTGCATTATAAAGGTGTTGACTATATAATGGTAGATTTTATTAATGCACCAAACTCTTATTGCTAATTTTATAAAGGTAACTGCGAGGATAAATCTGGTCAAAATTGATCGGGGTAATAATATAAAAAAGAGCTAGTAGTATTTTATTAAGACAGGATTTGTATTTAAGGAGAATCAAGTGAAATCATGTCCAATTCCAGAAATTATTGAAGAGTTACGCAATGGTAGAATGATCATTCTGGTCGATAATGAAGATCGAGAAAATGAAGGTGACCTCGTCATTGCTGCTGAGTATTGTACGCCAGAAGTGATAAATTTTATGGCCACATACGGGAGGGGGCTTATCTGTGTACCGATGACACAGGCTAGAGCCCGAGAGTTAGAGCTGGATTTGATGGTTGAAAATAATCAGGATAAATATGGAACGGCTTTCACTGTCTCTGTTGATGCTCGTGACGAGACAACAACCGGTATATCCGCTCATGATAGGGCTAGAACGGTGAAAGTTCTCATTGATAATTCATCTGGCCCTGCTGATCTCAGAAAGCCAGGACATATATTTCCTCTGGCCGCACGTAACGGAGGCGTGCTGGTGCGTGCGGGGCATACGGAAGGAGTTGTTGATCTGACCCGACTCGCAGGTTTGAAGCCTGCTGGCGTTATTTGTGAGATACTCAATGAAGATGGGACTATGGCGCGGCGTCCGGATTTGGATAAATTTGCTGAAAAGCACGGGTTGAAGATAGCGACTATAGCAGACCTGATAAAGTTCCGCCAACACAAGGAGAGACTTGTAAGAAGAGTGTCCCAGGCGAACATGCCAACAATGTTCGGTGATTTTACAATAATTGCCTATCATTCAGAAGTCGGCTCGTCTACCCATGTTGCTCTTGTCAAGGGTAATGTTGAGGGCAAGGAGAATGTTTTGGTCCGTGTCCATTCCGAATGTCTTACCGGGGATGTTTTTGGCTCACTGCGCTGCGATTGCGGCACACAAATACATCGAGCAATGGAAATGATCAATGAAGAGGGCCTTGGTGTAATATTGTATATGCGTCAGGAGGGCCGGGGCATTGGCCTTGGCAATAAGATCAAGGCGTATCACCTCCAGGATAAGGGGATGGATACTGTTGAAGCTAATATTGAACTCGGCTTTCCTCCAGATTTGCGTGATTACGGCATTGGGGCTCAAATTCTCGTCGATCTGGGATTGCATAAAATACGTCTGTTGACGAACAATCCAAAGAAGGTGATTGGTTTGGACGGCTATGGTCTCGAAATAATTGAGCGCGTCCCGATTGAAATAGAGCCTCATGAGGAGAACGTTCGTTATCTGCGTGTTAAACGAGACAAGATGGGGCACCTGATTCTTAATAACGAAAGATCGTCAAGCAAGAATAATGAATAATACTGACGCTAAAATTTTAGTTGTTGATGATGAAGAAGTAATACGTTTTTCATTGCAAAAAAAACTTTCGCGGCTTGGATACAAGGTGGTTTCCTTGGAGAAAGCTGAGGACGTTCTGTATCTTCTAAAAAATGGTGAAAAGGTTGACCTGATAATTACTGATATCAAGCTCCGCAAGATGGATGGCATAGAACTTCTTAGAAGAATACACGGCCTGGATGAACCGATTCCTGTGCTCATTATTACAGGTCATGGAAATGTTGAAGATGCAATAAAAGCGCTCCGATATGGCGCAAGCGATTTTATTAGAAAACCATTTGATATCAATGATGTGGCCTCGTCCGTTCGTGTTATTTTAAACAGAAAGCATGAGAAGAAGATAGCGGAACGTTTTGGACGATATGTGGTATATGAAAAAGGTTGTTACCGAATTCCTGTCGATGAAACAATTATTAACGCATTGTCATATCATCTGACGAAAGACCTTGTTCCGTCGGGTTTATGTAATAGCACAACGTCTGAAAATATTGCTCTTGCTCTTCAGGAGGCGATAAGTAATGCGATGTATCACGGATGCCTGGAGGTTTCCTCTTCCATACGCGAAGATTTTGGAATCAAGGGCTTTAATGATGAGATAGAAAAACGCAAGATGGATGAGCGTTATGTGAATCGTCGTGTTACAATTACTTATGAACTTAATCAGGATTATGTTGAATATGTTATCGAGGACGATGGCCCGGGATTTGATTATGTCAGTCTGCCTGATCCGCGTGATCCTGACAATTTTTTCAGAAATAGCGGAAGAGGCCTCTTGATAATACGTATCCATCTTGACGAAGTCAGCTGGAACGATCAGGGCAATGTTTTAAGGCTCAGGAAAAACCGCGTTGAAAGAAATGATGTACAATAATCATACTGCGATCATCCTGCGGGACAGCTGATTGCAGCAAGATATTGAGTGTGATCTTGTTTTAAATGAGATGGATCAGGGCTAGTATTACTGATAATTTCTGGTAGATGTTTTTATTTAAATCCGAAAATTGATATGGTATTTTTGCCGGGGGGGTGTTATGTTTACAATAAAGTGGAACGGTGATTCGGTAACCATTCTCGACCAGCGGCTTTTACCCGTAAAAGAGGTATATAATACCTACCGACATTATAGCGATATAGCAGATTCAATACGCAATATGGAAACAAGGGGGGCTCCTGCAATTGGGATAACGGCAGCTATGGGGATAGCCCTGGCTGCTAAAAATATTGAACTCGTCAGCCTTGATGGCTTTAAAGAAGAGATGAATCGCGTATGTGATATTTTTACTGCAACACGCCCAACAGCGGTTAATCTTTTTGCTGCTATTGGTCGCATGAAGAACATTATACAACAGGAAAATGATATTAATGCTATACGTCAATTGCTTGAGAAGGAAGCTCTCGCTGTCTTGAATGAAGATGTGGAGGCAAATAAGGCACTGGGGAAAAATGGCAGCAAATATTTGTCGGATGGTGATGTCGTGATGACTCATTGTAATGCAGGAGCACTCGCTACAGGCGGATACGGAACAGCTTTAGGAGTTATACGGGCTGCTTTAAGTGAAGGTAAAAATATTCAGGTTTATGCCTGTGAAACGAGACCATACCTTCAGGGTGCGCGTCTTACCGCATGGGAATTGTCTCGTGAAAAAATCCCTGTAACCTTGATAACTGATTCCATGTCAGGTCATTTTATGCGAACCGGTATTATCAAAAAAGTGATTGTCGGCGCTGACCGAATAGCTTTGAATGGCGATGTTGCAAACAAGATCGGGACCTACAGTCATGCCGTATTGGCAAAGGAAAACGGTATTCAATTTTATGTCGCAGCACCGACATCAACTCTGGACCCAAATACAAAAACAGGTGACGCAATCGTTATTGAGGAACGTGGCGTCGAAGAAGTTGCGTATATTATGGGTGTCCAAATCGCACCCGAAGGTGTTTCTATAAGAAACCCTGCTTTTGACGTAACTCCAGCCAAGTATATTGCTGCTATTATTACTGAAAAAGGAATAGTTGATAATCCTGCAACACAAGGTATTGGGAAACTTCTGAAATCTTAAAAAAAATTTTCCCATTTAGTCTTCTCTGTTCGTATACAAAGGCAATAATATGCTTTTGCCATGAGGAGGTTAATGATGGAAACCACACTTAATATTCATTCCGAAATATTGAAAAAGATAAATGCTGCTGCGGAAAAACATGGTATTTCTCGCTCGGCATTAATAATTTATTTGATTAAAAAAGCTATGGATGACTTTCCGAATCCTGATAATATTGGTAAATTAATAAGATACCAGAGGAGATCGAAACCTGAGGATTGGCATGTATTTCATTTCCAAGTCAGGATGGATGATTATGAATAATTCCTAGATTTGAGGAAATTGCTCAAGATGTCAGTATCATTAATTTTTGCCTTTATGGTTGAAAAATATTTATATTCTCATAACCGCTTATGTGTTACCGATAACAATCGGTATATAAATTATATGATAGTGAGAGATGTTATTGATAATATTATATGTTGGAGATTGGTCTGGGGGTATCCGATCAATCTGAAGAAAATCATCCGAATCTAGCACCCGACTACCAATCTTTTCTGATCAATTAATACAGAATTCTGTAGTACAACAGAAGTATCTCCCTCCCATACAGCATAGAAACAATCAATCCCAAGGCAAGGAATGGCGCAAATGGGATTTTTGTCTTGAGGCTTTTCTTTCTCAAAAGAGCGTATAGAATACCGATAACTGCACCGGATACCAGTGATAACTCCAGAACGACTATTGCCATCTCCAATCCTGAAAAAAGTCCTATGGCCGCACCAAATTTAACATCTCCACCCCCGAATGATCCGGGGAAAATTAACATGATTATGAGAAATACGAAAAGCAGTAGGAACATGCCGAAGAGGTTGTCTTTGATGTTGTAATTTAACAGCACGGGATATGCAGAGAGAACAATGAATGCGATAACCAGTGAGTCTGGGATAATGAGTGCCTTGATGTCGACAAGGGAGATGCATGCGGCGATGGACGCGAGCATGTAAAGGTTGAATGTATACAGGTTAATCCCAAACTTCCACAAGAATAGCAGCGCTATTGCACCGTACAGGATTTCCATAACAGGATAAAGGGGCGATATCACGGCGCTGCAATTTCTGCATTTGCCTCGGAGTATAACATAACCGACGAGTGGAACCATGAAAAGCGGATTGATGGCCGCGCCGCACGAAGGACAGTGAGAACGGGAAAAGAGGGCCCGCAGGGGATTCTTTTTCATGCTTCCATCAGCATAGCGCAACGCCAGGGTATAGAAGAAGCTGCCCCAGAATGTGCCTATGGCGAATGAGAGTATTGTTGTCGTAACAGCCATGGTGATAGGGGTCCCTCCGGGGTGAAATTTGAATTGACGATGTATTATTTATATGTATCAGGTAGATAAGGTAACGAGGACATTTCGTCAAGGATTATATCTGGCATGCATGATTATCGGTTGCGTTGAATAATCATTTGCATGACATCGTTCAATTGCAGAAATGAATTTAATCAGAGGGTTATATGAAAAATCCCCGGGTATATATCATACTGTTTGTATTGTTGCCGGTTTTCATGGTCTGCGTGTCTTGCGGAACACTCTCGGCCGGGCGCATCCGATCGGGGATGGCCTCGATAATCAAGGAGGTTGCGGCCAACAGAGGTGCTATCAGTCTGCTCAAGAACAAGAGAGTTGGTAAAACCGGATTTTATTACGTGGTAGATTCAGATGGCAGGGTGGTCTTCCATCCGCAGGCGGCGCTTATCGGCACCATCTTCAAGGACGACTGGTTCATCAGCCAGCTTCTCCTGGAGAAAAAAGGATGCCTGGCCTACCAGCTGGGCAACAGAAAACACCTGGTTTTTTACGAGCCGCTCAATGGCGGGGAAATACTCTGTCTGTCAATCATTTCGGATGATCTAGGGCAGGTACCCGCTGATTGCAGTCAGCCGGAACTCAAATAAGCCCTGCGAGCGGATTCCCCTCCACTGGAAGTCCGGCCCACCCAGACAAGAAATAGAGAAATAAGGCGGTCACAATAATAGTGTGACTGATCGGACCGTTCCTGATCATTTCGAGTATCTCATTGCGGGAAAATGTGAGGACTTCAATATCCTCGGCAGGATCAAGGTCCTGATCGTGTATACGTCTGCAATTGCCTGCATAATAAAAGTATATATAGTTGTTGAATATTGCCGGATTGACAGAGAGCTTTTTTAAAAGATGAATTTTTTCTGCCTCATATCCTGTTTCTTCGCGAAGCTCCCTCTTTACTGTTTCTTCCGGTGATTCTCCCTCCTCAATAAGTCCGCCGGGGGTTTCCAGGGTGATTTCATCCGTGCCAAGACGATGTTGTCTCACCATAATAAATCTGTCGTCTTCGGTTGTCGCGACGACATTTATCCAGTCAGGTGTGGAAATGGTGAAAAACCTGTGCGTAATGTCCTTGTCCGGGTGATAGCATTCAATGTCTTTAACCGAAAAAATTCTCCGTCGGAAAAGTTCCTTGTCGGCTTTTATCTCCCACTTGTTCATGGCATGCTCCCTGGTGTCCTTCCTGCGAAATGACAATCTGCCGGATGGACAGCAAAATAATTTTATCCTATATGTAAAAAATTATTGATACGCCGCAAGAAATATTTATCATTTGATATTCACAGGATTCGTATTCTGTGATATTTTTTATTATTTCTTATGAGGTTGTTGTTTAAGTGCAAGAGAAAAAAATGAGCTTTTCGCGGCGCGGAATTGTTGTCGCCATCGTATTTTTTATCTCTGCCGCGTCAATGGCGGAGTGCAGTTGTAAGAACCGTTTCCTTTTTTATCCGTATCGGGAAATCGTTGCAGTCCCCTCGGACGAAGGCTTCACGTATGAGGATGTATATTTCCGTGCTTCAGATGGAGTGAGGCTGAATGGATGGTGGGTCCCTGCCGGAAAGGGCAGGGGCGCTGTGCTTTTCTGCCATGGTAACGGGGGCAATATCTCTTTTTTGATACAGACTGTGGGAATATATAAATCAATGGGGCTCGATGTATTTCTCTTTGATTATCGGGGTTATGGAAGAAGCGAAGGTGTTCCCACCGAGGAGGGAACATGTCGGGACGTCGAGGCGGCCTGGTATTATCTGACCGGAGTAAGAAAGATCGAGGCGGGGAAGATCGTCGTTATCGGAAGGTCGCTGGGCGGTGCCATGGCCGCGTGGCTCTGCGCTGCGCGAACGCCGCGCGCGCTCGTGCTTGAATCAACCTTTACCAGGGCTGCGGATGTCGCTAATTTTCATTACCCGCTTGCGCCCGGGATGTTGCTGTTCGGCGATACCTATGATACGGCCGCCCTTCTCGCGCGGGTGAGATGTCCCGTGCTGGTGATACACAGCCCGGAGGACGAGATTGTCCCCTATGAACTCGGCGAGAAGCTCTTCAGGATCGCGCCGGAACCGAAAGAAATGCTTGTAATTCGTGGGCCGCACAACACCGGATTCATGATGTCGGCGACGCAGTATGCATCGGGCATTGAACAGTTTTTACGGAAACACATATGAGTCGGGATTCATGGCGTCAGTAGGATTGAAAGCGGGCCTGTAACAATGAGCGCCTGCAGTTTTCACATAGCTGCAATGCATGGAGGGATTATTATGTATAAAAGAATAGTGGGCATGCTGGTATGCGCCGCACTCCTTCTTTCATGGGCGTGCAAAAAAGAAGGCGTCACCCTTATAAACACAGGCCTGCGCGATGTTCCCTCCGACAGGAAGGGCGCGTATAAAGATGTCAAGGACGTGAACAGGGGCCAGATCGTGAGGATTATTGATGAGCAGGCGGATGGGGACTGGCTGAAGGTGCGGCTGCTGGACGGGGTGACCGAAGGGTGGATCATGAAGCAATATGTGCATAAAGGCGCAAAAAGGGTGCTCGAATTCACTGCTGCCGCGAGACTGTATGATCAGCCCGATGTGGAATCAAAGGTGCGTTTAATTGTTCCGACAGGATCAAAAGCGATTATGCTCGGCATGAAGGATGGCTGGTACTACATAAGCGCCGGCCTGAATGTACAGGGCTGGGTCAAGAAAGGGTCTGTCAGAGAAGGTGCTGATGCAAAGATTCAGGGTAGTAAAGAGATATATATTCCGGGAATAGGGAAGTGCATGGTCGATACATCAACATCCATACCGGATAGCGCAGGATATACCTTTGGTCCCGGGAACCTTTTTGACCGTGATGCGGGGACAACCTGGCAGGCGGGAAACGGAGGTGTAGGCTCGTGGGTGGAGATTGTTTTTCCGGAGCCGGTTACCGTAAAAGTTTCGATGATTAATGGGTTTGTTAAAGTGGATAAAAAATTTGCCTCGTATGGTGCCGGTGGAGACCTGTATGAGCTGAACAATCGCGTAAAAAGCATGAAGGTTGAATACCGTGATGCGGGTGATAAACAGCAGACCGCAACGATTAATTTTGCTGATGGAAAGCGGGAAATGCAGGAGGCCGGCACATATAAGAATGCCGCCCGGATCCGTTTTATTATTGACGGTATCTATAAGGGTAAGAAGTGGAATGATGTTGCGCTGGCCGAGATCAGATTAGAACGCCAATAGCCTGCTTCCCCAACCGCAGGGACCCAGCCGGCTGTTTGCCCTGTATTTATACACATGGGGCAGATGACGTGCATAATTGCAGGATTGCGCATGCTGATGCCGGCTTTTGATTAAAAGCGCTTTAAAAGGAAGGCAATCTCCTCTTTGTCCGCTTTTCTGCTGTTTTTCAACAGGGCCTGCTTTATTTTATCTTTAAGCTCCTGCTCCGGGCAGGATTTTTTCTCTCTCGCCATGGCTCTGGTTATCTTAGGTCTGGTCTTCCCCACTTCCATTTTCCCTTAATGCTCTTTCCGTTTTTATAATACATGGTTCCGTAGCCAAAAGGCATATTGCTCCTGAATTCTCCCTCATACCTGTTCCCGCTGGGATAGATATAGGTTCCGACCCCGTTCCTGCAATTGCCCTTCACGCACCTTCCGCCCTTCTTGTCAACCTGGACCTGTTCATGTTTTTGGCCGCAGGAGATGCATATTGTCAAAGACGTGAGCACCGCTGACATTATTAATATGAATTTTTTCATTTCCATATTTAAAAAGGCATGATGATATGGAGTAATTCCGCATCTATGCTGTGATTGATGTTTAACTATACTCATCATTATTAATTTCAAGTCAATTTATTTTTTTAAAAATGATGGCGTGAGAAAATAAAAATTTGTTTTTTCTGATCATGATGCAAATAATTTACAAAATTTCTGATAATATGTCTCTCCCGGTAAAGAATTATCATTATGTCATCCGTTCAGTGTGTACTGACGTTAGAATTCTAGACAGAGAATAATTGATTCCAGTCAGGACAGCGTCCCGAGACTGGAATCAATGTATGAACTGTTGTTTGAATCTGATTCTGTCTGGCCGGTCCTTGCAACAAAGGAACACGGTGCTGCTTGAATCATTCTTTCTTGTTTTTTTCTTTGTTCTCTTCCAGAGAACAGTTCGGAGACATTCAGGTAGGCACGCCGAAGCGAGGCAGGATGTAGCGCTGGAGAACGAACCAGAAAATAAGAAAAATAATGAGCCATATAATTGAATTCATAAAAATCCTTTCCCGGCAGAATTATTAGTAACTTAATATATAATAATATACTAAAATACTATATTTTTGTCAAGCTTTTTATAATAACGTATGCGGAATACAAATAACAGTGAGCCTGTTTGAAAAGGTGTATCATTTTGCCTCATTCTGCTTTTGTTCTTTTTTAAGTTTCCGGTAGGAATAGCCCGCGTTTGCGGCAGTGGTCAAGAGCAGGGGAATGTCATCAAGAAGCCCGGTTATTGGTATAATGTCGGGTATTACATCTATGGGAGAAATTGTGTATATTACGGCCAGAATGAGCAGGATAATTGAAATGATAAACCGCCTGCGGGCGCTTTCAATGTCTTTGTTCTCGATCTGTTTCATATCGTGGCGTCATCCCTCGTCTTGATTGATTGAAAATAAGAATCATGATTATTATTTTGATGAGATTTCAACCATATTTTTACTTGCTAAAAATTTGTAACAGCGCCCATCATTGCAGTTCAGCCTTCATGTGCTGGCTGCATGTTGACATAATTGCGAATTGTGTGGAGTTAAACCATGAAAGATCTTATTATTGTCGGGGCAGGTCCTGCGGGACTTTCGGCCGCAATCTACGGAATAAGGGCCGGCCTCGACCTGCTGGTGGTCGAAAAGTTTTCACCTGGAGGACAGGTTATAAATACCTACGAGGTTGAAAACTACCCTGGCTTTGCAGAACCTCTTTCCGGCTGGGAGCTTATGTCCCGCATGGAGGAGCAGGCGCGCCGGCTCGGAACGGAAATAGTGAGCGGCGATGTCGAGTCTGTTGCAGCCGATGCCGGCCGGTTTTCAGTAACAATGGCCGGAGGCCAGGTGATGGAGGCGAAAACCGTGATCGCAGCCACAGGCGCATCCTATCGGAGGCTGAACGTCCCCGGCGAGGAGCAGTATATCGGGCATGGCGTCTCATTCTGCGCAACCTGCGACGGCGCGTTTTACCGCGACCGGGTCTGCGCGGTGATCGGCGGCGGTAATACCGCACTCGAAGAGGCGCATTTTCTCACCCGCTTTGCAAGCAAGGTTTATCTCATTCACAGGCGTGACCAGTATCGCGGCGTAAAGATCCTCCAGGACAGGGTGGCGGCCAGTGATAGGATTGAACCGGTTCTCGATACCGTAGTCGAGTCGATCAACGGAGCGACGAAGGTTGAAGGTCTTACCCTGAAAAACGTGAAGACGGGAGCGCGTTCGGACCTTGCGGTGGACGGTGTTTTCATATTCGTCGGGTTCGACGCGAACACGGGTTATCTTCCAGCCGAGGTGCTGGATGAAAACAGGGAAGTGGTCGTGGACATAAATATGCGAACCGAAGTCCCGGGGCTCTTTGCGGCGGGCGACCTGAGGAGCGGCTCCCGGCGCCAGATCGTGATGGCCGCCGCGGAGGGGGCTACCGCTGCGCTCGAGGCATATGATTATATTTTAGGTTTGACATAATAGGTGTTTTTTAATCTAATGCCGCCTGTGATGGACGGTCGCAGAAGCGTCCGTGCGGAATGACGCTCCATCGCGGAATTGAAGCCTCGAATTTAACGGCTTCTGATGGCAGATTATTTTTAGGAGACCACACATGATGAAGAAAATTATGGCATTGACGGTAGCTGCGGTTTTTGCGTTGATCAGCTTCGCTTGCAAGCCCGCTGGAAAATACGGAGACTTGAAGGAATACCTGAATGATGTTATTAAAGCCAATGAGGACTATATTACCGCTCTTGAAAAGTCCAGCAGTGCCAAGGAGGTGGCTGAGGCCATCACGGAGATGGGCGAAAAGCTGGAGAAGCTTGTAAAGAGAGGGGAAGAGATAGAGAAAAAATATCCCGAGATGAAGGCATGGGATAAAAAGAACCCCCCGGCCGAGGTAAAAGAGGAATTCGAGAAGATGGAGGCGATGTCGCAGAAGCTTCTCACCGTTTCGATGAAAATGATGAAATACATGATGGATCCCGAGGTAATGAAGGCCTCGCAGGAGATGGCAAAAAAGGTGGGGCAAACAGGCGTAATGAAGTAGCCTGCGCGGACATGCCGCTGATAGCGTGGAATTTGATTTATCGCGCCAAGCCAGCCCCCTTCCGGGGGCTTTTTTATTGCTGCGGACCATTATTTTTTTGCCATGGATCCCGGAGAAGCTCTCAGAAATTGCGGCTGAAGAATCGTTCTACCGCATTCCAGACGAGATCGCGCAGGTACCGCAACCGGAGTTCATCCACCTTCATGAAGTCAATATTAAAATAAGTTTCGTTCAGATATAATGATTTTGAGAGCGAGAGCCGGATCATGGGGATGTGGCTGGAGCCGTAACGGGCGAGAATGTAGCCGCGGGACGGCTCGCGGCTGACCTCCAGTTTTTCTGCAATGGTATCCTCCTCTCCGGCGAGGGATTTTTTTAGGCTATCCAGGAGCCCGCGCGCCAGTGCGGGATCGCAGGTGTTCACGGCGCCGTCGTCCGACGGGATGACGTGCTCCAGACGCGCAATGGGACGCGGTTTTTCCGGATCGTGCGAGAATTTCGGCCCCACCGCCATGATGGTGTGACACTCGAGTATCAGCCGTATGCCCCCGGTTTCAATGATCTTGCTGATCGCATTGTGGAAGGGCGACCAGTAGCGGCGTAGAACATTGGCAATCGCGATCTCGTCAGGGAAATGACTTCCGGCGAAGACCGGCTTTCCTGTGAGGGTCGATTTCTTTATGATCCCGTCCTGGTCCGGCGGCAGGGCGGTCAGCGGGCGGTCCAGATCGGTAAAGAGCCGCGAGATGGCGGTGTCTATGGTGCCCGCGACCCTGTTCCCGAAGGTGAAGAGTTCATTCGCGCAGGTATCGGACTGGAGGAAAAGGCTGAGACGGTCAACCGCCTCATATCCCTGGAATTCCTCCGGGACCCTGTAGCCGCCGTGCGGGATGATCACGAGTATGGGAAGATGGCTTTTTTTTTTCAAGGTCTGCATCGAAATAAATGATCGATATTCTCGCACGGTTTTGTTCTTCCTGTCAAGAAAATATATCATCCCTGCCCCGTGCCGCGGCGGCGCGGGTAAATAATTTATACTTGATATATTTTTTCTGTTCGTATATGCATGAATCCTCCCCGGGAGGGGGCAGCGTTGCGGCGTAAGGAGTGTTATATGAAATTGTCCGCCAGTGTTTTTCTCGTATTGCTGCTGTTAATACCGTTAGCGGTCTCCGGAATGGATCGGAAGCTCACCTTCGTGCATACGAATGACATGCATTCCCATCTTCTCGGGTTTCCGCCCATGCTTGATTACACCCCCGGCAGGACCGGTGATGACGGGACACGGGGCGGCTGGGCGCGGATCATGACAGTGATACGGAACGCGCGCGCGGAACGTGATAATCCGATACTGGTCGTCGATGCGGGCGATTTTACGATGGGGACGCTCTTCCACATGGTTTGCAGGGAGCGGGCGCTGGAACTGCGTCTTATGAAGCGCATGGGCTATGACGCGGTGACCCTGGGAAACCATGAGTTTGACCTGAAGCCGGACGGCCTCGCGCGCATGCTTGACGCCGCGCGCCGGAACGGCGGCCTGCCTCCGGTCGTGTCATCGAACGTCATTTTCAATACATCGGATCCGCGCGACGACACGCTGAAGAAAGCGTTCGATGAAGGCTTGGTGCGGCCCTATCGCGTCGTGGAGAGAAGCGGGGTCAGGATAGGCTTTTTCGGGCTTGTGGGTAAGGATGCGGCCGAGGTTTCTCCCTTTGCCGCGCCGGTTTCCTTCGGGGATGCGGCTGAAACGGCGCGGGCGATGAGCGCCCTTCTCAGGAACCGGGAAAAGGTCGATCTGGTGGTCTGTCTTTCCCATGGCGGTCTTGTGTTGAATGACCTGTCCGCGTCCGAAGACGTGCGCCTTGCGCGCGAAGCGCCTGATATCGATATTATCATCAGCGGCCATACGCACACCGCGCTTCCGAAACCGATCGTGCAGGGGAAGACCATCATCGTCCAGGCATGGTGCTACGGCCTCTGGGCCGGCATACTGGATGTGACGGCCGACGGCGGCAGGGCGCGGCTTGACGGCTATCGCATAGTCGAGATCGACGACCGCATCGCCGGGGACGCGGGCCTGACCGGGGTTATCGACGGGTACAGGGGCGAGGTCGGCAGTGCGGTGCTCTCGCCGCTCGGTCTGAAGTTTGATTCAATTGTTGCGCGTACCCCGTTTGACCTTGACTTTGTGGTGGACGAGTCGCCTGTCGGCAACCTCATAACGGACGCGAGCAGGTGGTACGCAAACAGGTTCGTGTACGATCCGCGCGACCCGGCCACGAAGATCGTGGCAGCGTTCGATTCGAACGGCATCATCAGGGCGGCCGTGGCAAAGGGAAAGACCGGCAGGATCTCGGCAGCGGACCTGTTCTCCTCGCTGCCGCTCGGGTTCGGTCCCGACGGGACCATGGGCTATCCCCTGGTCGCCGTGTACCTGCATGCCTCGGAAATCAAGAAAGCGCTGGAGGTGCCGGCCAGCATCTATCCGATAAAAGGGGAGGATTATTTCCTGCAGATATCGGGACTCAGGTATACCTGTAATCCGCACCGCATGATCTTCGACCGGGTGACCGGAATCGAGATCGGCAGCGATGAGGAGGGCTACTGGCCGCTCGACTATTCAACCTCGAATAAAAAGCTCTATCATATTACCGCGAACTATTACAACGCCTCGTTCCTGAAAATAGTCGGGGATTTCACCATGAACATCCTGAATATTGTGCCCAAGGACCGGAACGGCAGGCCCATCGAAGATCTGGCCACGGCAATCGTGGACGTTGACCCGCACAGGCCGGGCATTCAGGAGGCAAAGCAGTGGGTCGGGCTTCTGGAATACGTCCGCGGCTTCGACGATGCCAATGGCGACGGCTATCCCGACATGCCGGAACGGTACCGGAAAAAACTGGGACGGATCGTCAGCCAGCCGAGTCTCTGTCCGGTTTCGCTCCTGAGAAGGGGAACGTGGATCACCTGGTCCGCATTCGGCGTTATCCTGGTCGTTGTCGCACTCGCGGGAGTTGTCGCCTTCGCTATTGTGAAGAGGGTGCGGCGCCGCAGAGGGGCCTGAGTTAGTTTCCCGCCAGGCCGAGCTCTCCGGCGATATCGCGCATGCCCAGTATCGATTCCCTGATCAGCTCGCTGATTTCCATTCCGAGCATGGCCGCGCCCTTTTCTATGACCGAGCGGTCCACGCCGGCCGCGAACCCCCTGTCCTTCCATTTCTTTTTTACCGATGAGGCCTCGAGGTCCATCAGGCTCCGCGACGGTCGCACCAGTGCGGCTGCGGTTATGAGTCCGGTGAGCTCGTCCACCGCGTAGAGGGTCTTTTCCATCGGGGTCTGCGGCTCGATGTCAGTGAACATGCCCCATCCATGGCTCGCCACCGCGCGTACGTATTCCTCCGGCCAGCCCTTTTCCGTCAGTATCTTCCGGCTCATGGCGCAGTGCTCGGCGGGATACCGCTCGTAGTCCAGGTCGTGCACCAGGCCCACGACGCCCCACGCCTCTTCGTCCTCTCCCTGCCGGCGCGCGAAATGCCGCATGACCGCCTCCACCGCAAGGGCGTGCTTGAGCAGCGGCTCGGTTGTGGTGTATTCTTTGAGGAGCGCCAGCGCCTCGTCACGTGTCGGTCTGTTCGCTGTCATAGGTGCCTCCTTGTTTCATTGGCCCAATCCTCCCCCGGCCGATCGGTGCCGGTTGCGGGTCAATAAGCGTGTATATGAGATCCCGTGGAACATTGTACAGGATGTTTTTGTGGATAATCAATAAAAAATTTCCTAAAAAAATATTTGTCATTAAATGATAATGAATTGGACTATCGGGATATGCCGCCCCTGTTTTATTTTTTATTTGCCTTCGACGCCTGTTGGTGGTATATTAACCGGAATGCATTCGCATCATATCGAATAACGGAGTGTGAGATATGAACCGGCACGTGTGGCTCCTGCTTATATGTTTTACCATGATATCCGGCGCCGGCCGCGCCTCGGACTGGCCCGTATACAAGGGAAACATCTTCTATACCGGCAATAATGACGAGATTACGGTGAAGAACAATAACCTGAAGTGGCTTTTCCAGGCGACTGACATGGCATACAATCCCATTATTTCGGACGGGATGGTCTATTTTGTCGACATCAGGAAGAACGTCTACTGCCTTGATGAGGATTCCGGCAAGCAGGTGTGGAAGATCAACCTCACCGAGTTGTCCGCTCAGTTCAATCCCGGGTCAAAGGCCGCGGGGAAGGTGAAGTATCCGCTCATCAAGGGTCACCGGCTCATTCTTACCGATAACTTCGTCATATACTGCCTGCACAAGAGGACGGGGAACGTGCTCTGGGCGCGCACCGGAATGCGGGACGAGAAGGACCTCTTCGACAAAGACAGCGCGTATAACAGGAAAACGCCCCGCTGGAGCCCCGGGGACAACAGCGCGTGGGACCCGACAAAGCATTCGACCACGCTCGTGGACGGGATCTACTCCGATCCCGTCATACACAATGATGTGCTCTACTACGGAACGCGGAACGTGTTCATGTCACGGGAGATCCTCCAGGGGCACATGAAGTGGGACAACAGGAGCGTCAAGTCGTACAGCGGGTTTCCGTCATTCTATGAAAATTTCATTTTCACGCAGTCGATGGATTATCAGAAGGGCGCCTTCACGCTCTTCTGCCTTGACGCGGACAGCGGCGTGACCGTCTGGTCGCGCCCCATTGCCAGGCCTGAGCGCATCTTTTCGCCCGTGATATACCAGCGAAAGGTATACCTGGCCTCCGGGAGCGTCATGCACTGTTTTAACCTCGCCGATGGGGCGAATGTCTGGCAGCGGGACTACCGCGAGACCATCACGTCAAACCCGAGCTTCACGGAGCGCGAGATCCTGTTTACCGTCGGCAACCGGCGGGTTGTCTTCATCAACCCCTCGGATGGGTCCATCTCTTCAACAATCGACCTGGGTGAAAAATCAAGCCCCTATTTCGTCACCATCCGTGACCAGATCTACGTGGCGGGCACATTCAAGAAGAGGGTGGGGGACCGCGAGCTGTCGTACGCGCGTCTGCGCGCGCTCCGGTTCGACCGCACGAAGGCGCTCTGGGAGTTTGTTCCTCCGTTCCCCGGCGGCGCGTACCAGCCGGCGGCTTCGGGCGGGATCATGTTCGTCCCCGCGGGCAATTATCTCTACGCGGTGGGCACCGATTACTATCCCCGGATCGTTGACGGCGGGAGCGCGGTATACGACCCCTACAACAAGAAAGATACGGGCGATACGGCCGTCCCCCCGCGCGAGCCGGTACAAAAAGAGCCGGTGAAAAAGGCTCCTGAAAAGAAGAATGAGCTGCGGCCGATTAAAATAACGGTGACAGATGAAAATAACAAACCGGTACCGGCGAACGTGGAGGTCAAGAAATGGGACCGGGGCAAGCTGGTCTTTTCAGAAAGGACCGCGCTCAGGAAGCCGGGACAGGAGGTGCGGGTACCCGACTCTGACGACGTTGAATTGACTGCGGATGCGGACGGGTATGTGCCGAAAAAGATCATCGTCTCCCGCGATGACAGGGAGGCGTCGATACAGCTGGAAAAGATCGAGAAGGGGAAGGGGGTCGTGGTTGAAAACATCCATTTCGAGATCGACGAGGCCTATCTCAAGAAGGAGTCGCTCAATATCCTGGACAGGATGATCGAGGCCATGAAGAAGAATCCGAGGATACGCCTCGATGTCCGGGGCCACACGGACATCACGGGAACGCATGCGCACAACATGAAGCTGTCCGAGCGGAGGGCCGACGCGGTTACGGAATATATGATAAAGAACGGGATTAGCCCGGAGCGCCTGGTTGCAGTGGGCTTCGGTCCCGACAGGCCGATCGGCGACAATAAAACCGCGGAAGGGAGAAGTAAAAACCGCAGGACCGAGTTTTATATTATCGACAAGTAATCGCGATGGCGCCGGGGCCATTGGGCTTTCGCGGGATCATTTTTCAGAGGTGTAAAACCTGTCCGCATTCTCCGAATTGAGGTCTGGCCGCAGCTTTTTCGCGCCGTGAAGATATACGTGCACCATATCCTCCTGGCGCCGTTCCGTGTTTATGTGCAGGAGGACGCGCACGCAGCTTTTGAGGCTCCCCGGGACCGGGATCTCCATGGCGCAGAAGAGGGGCGTGTATATCCATCCCATGCCCCTGGCCGCGACCGCGGGGAATTCGGCGTCCAGATCCGCGGTCACGGAGAAGGTCGCGGAGGCGATATCCTCGGTTCGGATGTCGTTCAGACGGACAATGGCATCGAGCATTTCCCTCGTCTTTTCGAGTATCTCTTCCTTCGTGTTCGCATCCGCCGTTGTGGCGCCCCGTATCCCTCGTACCGCCATGCCGCTACTCCTGTATCGTAATGTCCGCGCCGATCGATTTCATGAGCCCGGGGAAATCCGGGAAGGTGACCGAAACCGACTCGGCGGTTGCTATTGTTGTCGCGCCGTCGGCCGCGAGGCCCGCTACCGCGAGCGCCATGGCCACGCGATGGTCATGGTGGCCGTTGACGCGGCATCCCTTCAAATCGCTTTTCCTGATGACGAGCCCGTCAGGCATTTCTTCAATAAGCGCACCCATCTTTTTCAGCTCGCCGTGCATGACGCTGATGCGGTCCGTCTCCTTGAGGCGCGCCTGCGGCACGTTGACGAGCCGCGTTTCCCCCCCAGCAAAGCAGCCGGCAACGGCAAGTGCGGGGAGAGCGTCCGGGATCGCGTTCAGATCAAACACGCCGCCCGTCAGTGGACGGCCGGTAATGGTGATTTCTCCCGCGCCGATGCTGACGCCGGCGCCCATGTTTTTTAGAATGTTCACCACCTCCCTGTCGCCCTGGGTGTCGTTCCAGTCAAGCCCTTTTAAAACGAGCTCCGATCCGGTTATGGCCGCGGCGACGAGGAAGAATGTCGCGGACGAAAAGTCAGCGGGAACCGCCGCCCTGAACGAGGGGTATCGCTGGTTCCCCGGGATGGTGAATGACTGATAGTTATCGGTGGTATACCGTATGCCCAGGCGGTCAAGCCAGCCCAGGGTCATGGTCACGTAGGGTTTCTCGTTCAAGAGGGGTATGCGTATCACCGTGTCGCCGCCGGCGCGCGGTGCTGCGATGAGGAGCGAGCTCAGGTACTGGGACGTGACCGCGCGGACCGACGTCTCGCCTCCGGTTATCCTGCCGCCGACGACGAGCGGCGGCATCCCGTTCCCCCTGGTGGAGAAGGCGCTGCCGCCCAGGTCGTTGATGGAGGTGATCAGGGCGTCAGCGGGCCGGCTCCTGATCTGATGATCGCCGGTAAACACGGTGTGCCCGCGCGCGAGCGAGGCGATACCCATCCCGATGTAGAGCGATGTACCGGAGTTTCCCACATCGACGATATCATCCGGCGCGGGGAATTCGCCGCCGGTGCCGGCGATCCTCCATGCGTCGCCGGTCTCATCGACGCGCGCGCCGAATCCGCGCACCATGGCGAGACAGGAGCGGGTGTCGGAAGAGTGGAGCGGTCGTTCGATGACCGACTCCCCGTCTCCCAGGAGGCCCAGCACGAGCGCCCGGATGGTGTGCGACTTTGATCCGGGTATGTCGATCGCGCCGCTCAGGCGTGATGGTGTTACGATTAATTCCACTTTCGGTTTCCCCCGGTACGGCCGGGCCTATTTTTTTTCAGGTTTTTTCCGCATATACACGCTGATGTAGTACGGCTCGGCTATCGACGTGTCCGCGAGTTTGTAGAGATTGGCGAAGGCGTCGCGCTTCTCTTCGATGAACTGAAGCGGGCGTTCTTTCGCTTCCGCGCGGAACGCGGAGAGATAGTCTGACAGCGCTCCCAGATCGGCAGGATAATGGTCAAATGTCCCCTTGATGAATTTCAGGTCGTTCAGGTCCATGAAGGTCTTCAGGTCCTCGCGAAGATAGTAGTCGTTGTGGAGGGGGAAGGCGGCCTTCATGAAATCGTCGTAGACACCCTCGATGTCGTCGTCTGCCAGCACAACCCCCGCCAGCAGGAGTATGCCGTCGAACTGGAGAACGCGCGTGAATTCGTCCACCACCCTGCCCGATTCCAGGAAGTCCAGGTAATCGGCGCAGACGATCAGATCGGCCGCGAAATAATCGACAGGAAAGCTGTTGAACTCGCCGTTGATGATCCGTATTTTTTCAATAACCGGATCTCCCGTGTGCCGCGAAAGAAATTCCTCGATGACCGAGAGTGACGGTTCAACCGCGACAATGTATGCATTGCAGGCGGCGGCCATGTCATACAGGACCCTCCCGCTCCCCAATCCGGCCTTCACGATAACGCCGGGGTTGTAGGTCTTGATGATGTCGGTGATGCTTTCGCGGAGCCTTGGCAGGCGCTTTTCCGGCTCTATCACCACGTTTTTTTTGAAATCATGCTCGATAAATGTTATTATTTCGTTCAGCCTCGTGTCCATCAGGTACCTCGCATGAATGGGTTATCATCATCCAATCGTAATTATGCAACCATTTTTTATGAATTGTTGCAATAGACGGCCGGATTCCCTGTTCTTACCCGCCTTATCCGGCGGATAATGTCAGTCTGGTTGATGCAATATGCCGCTTTTCCATCCGACATAATCGGAATTTGTATTGACATACCGGCGCCGGAGGTTTCATATTCACTTCTAATAACAGTTTCCTGAAAAACTCCTTCCATGGAGTTTTTGCCGACGCTTTTGAACGCATCCTGCGTTGCGTCGGCATTCGGACATCCTGTCCAGCACAAGCCGGTTTTGAGAAGTGAATTCTCAAAACCTCACATTTTTCTCGGCTTATGCCTCGAAAAATGGCGGTACATCATGTACCGCATTAGCAGTTTGCTGTTTTTCAGCAAACTGCTAATATATCTAGCAATGTATCTGTTTATCTGGCCCGTGAACGTGGAGAGGGCCGGCAGGTGGAGCCACTGCGCCCCTGCATGAGGAGGAGTTCGGAATGGATAAAAACGTGTATTACGATTCATACAAAGAGGAACGTGACCTCATCCTCGAGTATAATCAGGTGGACCTGGGAGATGCCAGGATCACGAATATCATGGGTATCGGGGTTGATAATATTACCCGCCAGCAGGCCGTCGTCAAGGTCATGGAGATGATTAAGTCGGGCGGGGTCTACCATGTCATTTCGCTGAATCCCTACAAGATACAGCGTTTCAAGGCGAACGCAGATCTCCGTCTTATCGCGGGCTCTGCGGACATGCGTCTCGCGGCCGGCGGCGGCATCCAGTGGGCGGGGAAAGTCTTGAAAACGCCGATCCGGGAACGGATACCGACGCTGAGCTTTATCATGGATATTGTCCGGATAGCGGAGATAAAGGAGTTCTCGATATTTCTCGTGGGCGGAAAGCCGGAGATCGTGGAGCGGGCGTTCTTTAACATCAGGAAGTCGTTTCCCAAGATCAGGATCGTGGGAAGGCACGGCGGCTACTTTAACGAAGAGCGCGAAAAGTCCGTCGTAGAGGCGATGCGAAAATCGGAGGCGAACATTGTATTTGTGGGACTCGGGTTTCCCCGTGAGGACAAGTGGATCAGCCGGATCAAGGGCGAGTTCAAGAATGCTGTCTTTATCAGCGTCGGCGGATGTATCGATATAATATCGGGTGAGATCAAAAAAGCCCCCGCCTTTTTTATGGAGCGCGGGCTGGACTGGTTTTACAGGATTATCAGCAAGCCGTGGCGTATCGGCCGTCTGGCGCGAATTTTCATCTTTTTCCTCGGGGCCGTTTGCAAGAGGCTTTTTTCAAGGAAGTAGCGCTATTTTTCATACCTTCCTTTTTTTGCCATGGTATCGCGGGCGTTCTGCATCTCATGGTTGTTCAGGTTGCCCCTGCCGAGAGTAAAATGGGTCAGGACCTCCCTGGTGTTGCATGACCTGCAGTGGAGGATGGCATTGCCATCCGCCGTCCATTCTGATATCTCCACAAATCGCGAGCTGCAATTTCTGCAGAATATTACCGATACGAAATTACCCATAACTCCCCCTCGTGAATGTCGCATGCTAGCACCGGCGGCGGTTTTTGGCAAGAAGTTTTCAGACCGCTACCGGCGTACCCGGAGCGTGATGACGGAGATATCTTCCCTGCTCCCCTTCGCGCCTGCATAATCAGCGGCGAATCCGATGATGGAATCGATGATGTCCTCCGAGTCTTCGAATCCCTTTTCAATGAACCGCATCGTACGCTTGAGTCCGAGCGGTTTGCCCGTGCTGTTTCTGACCCGCAGTATCCCGTCGGACAGGATGACGAACAGGTCGCCGGGCTGCAGGCTCACCGCCACTGCTTTGGCTTCCTCGATGTTCTGGCTCAGGCTCCGTTTGCCGAACCTGAGATAGCGGGCGACGCCGTCGCGCACGAGGATAGGGTATGCGATGCCCGCGTTCAGGAACCTGAGCTTGTTCTCGGCGAGGTCGAGCACCCCGTAGAGAAACGATGCGTTTTGTATCTGGCGCTCGTCCTGCTCCATGATTCCCTGCAGCAGCCGTATCATTTCGACCGGATTTTTGCCCGCTATCCGGGAGAGGGCCCTGATCGCACCGCTCACCATCGAGGCCTGCATCCCGCCCGGAACCCCTTTTATGTGGATATCGCCCAGGGCGATCCCGATATGCGTCCTGTCAAGGCGAAGCAGATTGTGGAATTCGCCCCCGATCTCCCTGGCGGTGATCGATTTTGCCGTTATAAGGACGGGCCCGGCCTGCATATTCACCGGCGGAATGAGAGCCTCATTGATCGCGCGCGCGGAGGAGATTTCGCTCTTGATGCGCTCTTCCTCCAGGGCGTTGCTGAAGTATATCGCGTTCTGGACCGCCAGCGCGGCCTGGTCGGCGAAGAGGTTGAAGAGCGTCATGTCCTCGTCATTGAATTCCGTCCTGTTCAGGGGGTTTATTGCCTGAATGACGCCGAGGAGCTTTCCCTTGTGGAGCAGGGGCGTGCAGATCATCGCCCGTGTCACGAAACCCGTGCTCCGGTCGAATTCCGGGTCGAATCGCTCATCATTGTATACGTCGTTTATGAATATCGGCTTGCGAATCTTGGCCACCCACCCGGCGATTCCCTGCCCGTACTTGACCCGATACTTCTCCGTGAGCTCCTTGCCTACCTGGCTTAAAGCGACCTTGAATACCAGGTCGTTTGATTGCTCTTCGTATAATAACAGGGTGCTGGCCTCGGTGTTCATGATATCCTTGATGGTCTCCATGATCACGGTGAGGAGCCCGCCAATATCGAGGGTCGAATTGATCATGCTGTTTATGTGGACCAGCTTTGTTAAATTATAGATCTGCCGGTTGGCGTCAGGCATGTCATTGGACTTGTTTTTTTTCAGCATAGGCCGGTTGGTCCCCGCATCATCGAAAGTTTTTATGATACTGTGCCGTTTGCCCGATATTCCCCTTTTTTTTGATAAAAAGCAAGCCATTTTTTTGTTTGAGGCCATTTGCCGGCTGGTGATATCCTGCATGCGGGAACGGCCGCCGCCCGGCAAGGCGTCGGGGAGCCCCGCTTGCGCCAGCTGGGAACGCGCGACGGAAATGCGCCTATCATTGGTTAGATTGCCAGGTGCCGTGTGCAGGATGTGATCATCGCAGGGGCAATGCCGCGGCGGCGTGGCGCAGCCTCGCGCTTTCTCTTCGGGCATGTAATTGTACATCGTGTCATATTTTACTGGGTGTTAAAAATTTAATGCAGCGGAAGCTGTTATGCAACAAGCTGCAAAATATTATCAGGTTTTGTTGAAAATCTATTGACATAATATCAACTTTATAACTAAATTAGCTTATAAAGCCTGGATGCAATGGCATGCATCCGCAACGGGTCGGCGCCGGCGTATTCAGGTATCGTAGCAAATGCGATGTACATCTGAGAAAATTTAACGCTTCATTTTTCATCTGTCTTTACTTTTTAATGTTAAACAACTTGTTAAACTGTTTTAAGGAGGACTTTATGAAAAAATTATTCGCACTGGGGTCTGTTCTTCTGACCTCTGTCTTCATGGCTGGCAGTCTCTATGCCTATAACTACAGCCATGATCCGAGCTTCGCAAGGATGATGGCGCGCGCTGCAACCATTGACGCACCGGACGCAGTCTATTACAACGCGGTAGGCCTTGTCAAAATGGATGATGGGATGTATATCGAAATTGGGAACCAGATGGGCGCTAAACGCTACATGCACAAGTTCATCGCGGCCAACTATCATGATGCTACCCCGTCATATATCATGCCGAACCTGGCCCTTGTATGGAAAAAGGACAAGGCTGCCATTTTCTTGGAAATGCATATTCCGGCGGGCGGCGGAACTCTCATGTATCGGAATATCTTTGGGATCGGGACCCTGCTCACCGAGGTCGCCGGCCTGGGGCTCCCACTGCTGCCGAGCAAGCTCAAGGCCTCCAGCTTCTGGATCCAGGGATCCATGGGCGGCTCGTTCGCTTTTACCGAATGGCTTGCGGTAACCGGCTGCGTGAAGTACAGCATGTATTCGTATGAAATGGCTGTTGGCTATGTCGGACTCGGCACGATTTCGAAGGAAAAAACATCTGCGGGTGCTTTTTCGGGAGCAGGCGGCATCATGATAACCCCGATGAAAGAGCTCAGCATTACGGCTCTCTATTCAACCGAGGTTATTGCCCGTGGCACAACCAGGGACCTGAAGACCCATTACAGCCATATCGATGAAGCAAGGCTGCCGGATTATCTGCTCATCGGCATAAATATCAAGCCGACCGAGACGCTCTCGATCCAGGCGTCATACCAGTTGAATTTCTCCAATCAAAAAAATTATGGCGCCAGCACCCCTACGGCATCACTGGTTAGAGATTTCGCCTATGCCGGCGTCGGTTTGACAACTTCAACGTTGATAACTGGCGGCAATACCCAGGATTACAAGGGCAGGATGAATCACAAAGTTGGGCTCGGCGGCGAGCTGAAGGTCCACAAGATGCTGATGCTGAGCCTCGGACTTTCCTATGAGACGCAGGACTGCTATCCCCGGGCGCAGATCCCCTTTGATCCGGAGCTGAAAAACATAGGCGTGGGCCTCGGTATGAAAATCATGCCGACTGATAATTTCTCCATTCAGATCGGCGGCGCCAAATACACCTATTTCACCGATCACATGATGCTGGGCCTGGTCAAGATGAACAAGAGCGTATGGCAGGGCGCAATCAGCCTGACCGCAAAGGTTATGTAACATCATTTTCAATCCTGTATTTTCAAGGGGCCGTCCCAAAAGGACGGCCTTTTTTATTCAGCCATCAAAAAAATAATTCATGGTTCTGATAAAAAATGAGATTGCATTGAGGTGTCAACCTGTCATAGTGGAGAGAGTCATTCTGATCAATAGTAGTGCGGATTATGGCGGGCATCATGAAAAAATTTACTGTAAAAATACTTCTGGTTGCAATCATGGCCGCATGCGGAGCGGATGCGCTGCTGGCCGGAGGCATCAACCCCTCGGTCTCATACACGAGAACGCAGAGCAGGGCGGCGGTTGTGGCCTCAATTGACGCAGCCTACTTCAACCCCGTCGGCCTCGCGTGGCTGAAGGACGGCCTGTATATAGACGTCGGGTACCAGCTCATGACGAAAACGACCGCGTACGAAATGGCCTTCAGCGGCGGAGAAGATAATGAAGGTTCTTGGTTCATGCCCAATGCGGCCGTGGCGTACAAGACGGGGAAAGGGGCTTTTTTCATCTCCCTGAACATGCCCGAGGGCCTTGAGTCGATGGAGTATCGCAGACCCCTCGGGGGAATGCCGCTGATCAGCTATTTCGCGCTCGACCTTGACCCGATCCAGATGGCCGCGCTCGGTAACGCGGGGCTTACGGTGAGCCTGGGGCCGCTGACACTGCCGGGTATCGCTTATGTCACGGGCAGGCGGTACTGGCTCCAGGGGAGGCTGGGCGGCGCCTTCGCCCTGACCGATTCAGTTGCGCTTACCGGGGGCATCTCGTGCAGCTATTATGATTCATTCAGATCGGCGGGGGTGCTCAAGGGCGGCACCATCGACAAGATCGAAAAGAGCGCCCTCGGCTGGTCCGGGTTTGCCGGGGTTATGGTCGGAAAGCCGGATGGTTTTGTTGTGACTGCGCTCTATTCCACGGAGGTCATTGCCCGTGGAAAAGAGAAAAACGTGAAATACAATTATACTCAGATCATGGAACAGCGCTATCCTGACAGCCTCATGATCGGCGTGAACATCATGACCAGGAGCAAGGCATCGTTCCAGCTTTCCTACCAGGTGGATTTTACCGGGGAGAGGAATTACGGGACGAGAAACATCCTTGCGCGGGATCACGAAGCGGGATTTCTGGACTGGGCCTTGATTGCGCGCAGCGCGTCGGCATGGTCAGCGCTTCCCCTGATTGCCGCCGGGAACGCGCAGAACTACAAGCACCGGAACCGGCACAGCTTCGGCATCGGCATGGAGCTCGAGTTTTCAGGATTCGTGCCCGGCACCGGGCTCTCCATCAGCACGCAGGAGAAATATCCCCGGGCGCAAAATCCGCTCGAGCCTGACCTGTTTCGGATAGGCTACGGCGCGGGCCTCAAGGCGAAGAGCGGCGGGGTCGTTATCGAAACGGGCGCGGCCTATTATTTTTATATCACAGACCGCATGCTGTTCAATTCGATCAAGCTGAACAGGACCGCCTGGACCTGGGGTGCGAGCGTTTCGATGAAGGTGATGTAGGGAGCGTGCTGGCGTGTTCAGCTCATCTGTGGATCGATCGCATGATTTTCGCCGCGTCGTCAATACGGCCGAGCTTCCGGTACGCGTCGGCAAGCGAGGTCCCGATGTCAGGGTCTACCCTGTCCAGCCTGTGCGCGCGTTCGAGATAGGGCAGCGCGGCGCGTGTATCGCCGGTCAGGACATACGCCCTGCCGAGGTAATGGCTGGCCTCTGAGCCGTTCCTGCCACGATCATAGGAGCGCTTGAGATGCGTGACCGCCTTTGCGTGGCTGCCTGTTTCAAAGAGCGAGACCCCGAGCATGTACAGGAGTCCGGGGTTGTTGCCCGGTGTGTTTTTCCTGAACAGGTTTGTGATATCGCGAAACATCTTTTTTTCAAACAGGGCGGTCGTTGTCTCCGCCAGTAGCGGTTCAGTCAGTCGTCCGTCTTCCGTTGCGGTGAGGATGATGTCGGCACCCTCGCCTGGGTTGCCCTGCCTGATAAGGGTCAGGCCCTCCAGCGTTTTCAGCTCCCGGTTTTCCGGATAGGCCATGATCAGAGGTTTCAGGTATACTGCCAGCTTTTCGTACTCCCCTGCACTGAGCATCTTACGGGCCTCGCGTATCTGCATATCCGGGCTTATGCCGCGTATTTTTTCATAATAGGTCCGCATATACCAGGAGTAGACTTCCTGGCTGTGGAAGTAGGAATATGCTGCGGCACCGGCGATGAGGATAAAAACCAGATAATTCCGGATATTGATCCGCTTTTTTGGCATGTAACCTCCTCCTTTTGCTTCATGATGCCCCCGATATCAGATTATTTCAAGTATAATATTGTTTACTCTGACCCCCGGATTGTATAACACCGATAACTATCGGTGAAAGTTGCTCTGACCCCTTATTTTTACCGATAACTATCGGTTCAGGAAGTTACATTTGTCCCCGCAAACAGTCTTAACGGCCTGTGGCACAAATTTAAGTCCGGAAGCCTAAAAACGTCCTCGGCCGTTCAGCCTTGATTTGCAGTGGCCTGTCACACTGCAGGCCAAAGTTTATCAGTTTGCTGAAAAACAGCAAACTGATAATGCGGTACAGGAAGTACCGCCATTTTTTGAGGCATCAGCCGAGATAAAATGTACGGTTTTGAGAATTCACTTCTCAAAACCGTATCTGAAATACTCCATGGAGGGAGTTTTTCAGGAAACTGTTAGATGATGGGTCTGGTTTTACTCCGGCCATGGAGACATACCGATAACTATCGGTTATGGGACTTCCCGGCTCCATGCTTTCCGAGTGCAAATATCGTGTATTATTATCCTATGGGCAAAAATTTGTTGAAATAAATAAATCCAGTATCTAGCCTGTATTTCTAAAAAAAATTTTATGGTAGCGTATCCCCGTTCGTTATACCATACGAAGGACACTCTGATGAGACGATTCAATATTACAGCCGGCATTGTAGCCATACTATTCTGCTCGCCAGCCCTTTTTTCCCTGACGGGAGATGAGGCGGTGGAGCAATTCCGCGGAAGGATGTACCGCCTGGAGAAAATGACCGGGGTTATATCCTGGACCTCTCTTGACGGGCAGTCCTATTCCGGGAGTTTCAAGTATCTCGGACCGGATAAGATCTATGTAAAATTCACCAGCCCGGTGAATAAAATACTGGTGTCGAACGGCAGGACGCTCTGGATCTACAGTCCGGGCGCCGGAATATGCGGGACCCAGGAGCTTGAACAGGGAACGACCTCCGGCGGCATCGCCTGGCTCGTGGCCGGTTACGAAGGAATCGCCTCGGAGGGGGATACGGGCTACACCATTAAGCTCAAGAATGACGCGCGGACCTACCGCGAGATAATCCTGAGCGTTGACAAGACATTTTTTATCAAGGGAGCGATTCTCAAGCGGGAAGATGGGAGGATCATGAGTTTCTCGATTATAGATGCGAGCACCGAGGCCGACGTTAACCCGGACCTCTTCAATTTCAAGGTGCCAAAAGGCGTTAAAATTGTGAATAATCCTGTTAACGTGCGATAAAGAAATTGTCAGTCTTTATAAAGATAATTCTGTCGGCAGCGTTCTGCTGTGCGCCGCTGGGAGCGGCTGCCCTTGAACGGGAGCCTGTTTATACATACCTGGGACCGGTTGTCGGCATCGGCATGAACAGGCTCGTGTATACTGACTGGCAGCACCTGTATCGCGAGAATGTTTTATCCGGCTATTATGTAAACAGCGGCCTTTCGATATGGGTGATTTCAAAATGGCTGCTGGGCGACGTTACCCTTCAGTATCGTTTCAATTCATATAAGGATGAGGGCGAGCTGCATCATCTGTACTGTACGATTTCCGGCAGGATCGGAATACCGCTCGGGTCCGTTGCAATCCTTGCGCCGGGCGTGGGCATTTATATTGAATCGCCGCCGGCCAACAGGAAGTTCAACGGTGGCGCGGGCATACGGGCGCCCCTCGCCATCCTGTTCAATACGACCTTTGACACGAAACTATTCATCGAGGGGTCATTTATGTATGGCTGGTACGGCTGGGGTGACGAAGGCGAAAAAATGTCGTACGGGGCTGACCTTGGATTTATCTTCAAAGTAGGGAGGATTTAAGGGGCCTCGATAAGCAAAACTGGAGGTTCCCTTGTTCCCTCATTCCTTTTCGCGGCAGGTATGCCGTTGTATCCATTCACTGGACAGGTTCCTGTCCGAGTGTGCAAAAATACCGGCCGTCCGCAAAATTTTTATGCCTTCATTATTTATTGTTCTTTCCGTAAGCGCGGCAATCCTTTTCGCGTGCGCGCATGCCGTCGATGGCATGCTGTTCTTGTGCGGTTCTGCTCTGCTTCTCCTGGCCGTTATTTCGCTTCCCATCGTCTACCGGAACGCGCTCAGGGTTGGGCCGTCAGGTGCCGGGCGAACCGGGTTCTTTCGCATTTCAGGACGCGGCGCCCGCATGGCGCTGCTTCTTTTCCTGGCCGCCTTCTGCTCGATATATGTAGCATGGCGCGTCGACGGAATGCTGTCGCCGGATATGCCGTCGCTGGGTCGGAGTGTGTGGATCGCCACGGTTGAGAATGTCGTAAATAAACGCTATTACCGGGAAGCTGTTATCCGGTTTCACAATGCTGACTTCTCCGGCGACGGTTCAGATGGCCCGGCACAGCGGCACAGGGGTGTTGTGCGAGCAAGCGGCGGGAGCTTCGGCGCCGGCGACACCATACGGTTCACAGGCAAGCCGGTTGTCGTGGATCAGAAGGGCGCGGGCAGCTCGCGCGGGACGTTGATGATGCTCATGAGAGGGGTCCGGTATATTTTTTATCTCGATGGCGCGCCGGTTACGGTGGTACGGGACGAGACCTCCAACAGGGAAAAGGTCCGGGAACTTCTGGCGCAAAACTGCGACGCCCTGTTCAAGAGAAAAACGGCCGCCATGGTGAAGGCGCTCTATTTTGGCAACCAGGACTACATCGACAAGCTGACGATGAACGACTTCAAGAGGGCCGGAGTGTTTCATATACTCTCGGCCGGAGGTCTGCATGTCGGGGTTGTGGCCGCGATCCCGGTATTCCTGCTGGGGCTTGCGCGGGTGAACAGGAGGATTGCTATGATCGCCGCGGTCCTGACTGTCCTTGCCTATCTCTCAATCACCGATATGCCCGTATCCCTCCTCCGCTCATGCCTAATGTTCTGCACGTTTGCGGTGCAGCGCATCGTCGGGCGTGAGACGAATATTTACAATGCCCTCTTTCTTTCCGCGGCGGTCGTACTGCTCCTGTTCCCGGGGGAAATCTTCGGGCTCGGGTTCCAGCTCAGCTACGGCGCCACCATGGGCATTCTCCTTTTTCACGCCCGGTACCGCAAGGCGATCTCGTGGCTGCCGGCCATCGCCGCGAATCCGATCGCCCTGACATTGTCGGCCCAGCTCCTGGTGCTCCCGGTGCTTCTTTTCCGCATGAACGAGCTAAACCTTGCGGGACTCGTTTCAAACATCGTCGTGGTGCCTCTCATGTCATTTCTCCTGGTCCTTTCCATCGCGGCGAACGCACTATCGTTCGTTCCTGTTGTCGCCGCATGGGTTGCCGGTATGTCGGACGCTGTTTACTGGCTGGCAGGACGCATCGTCTGTTTTATGTCCGGGCTCGGCGGGCATTATTACGTCGATGCGCCGGGGCCTCTGCTGGCGGTTGCGTTCGTCCTGCTCGTTGCGCCGCTGCTTCCGCCCTTCAGGGGAATAAGGCCGGTCTCTCTTTCGATACTTGCGGCAGTGCTGACTGCATGGCTTTCGCTGGGCGGTCCCATGGCGGCCGTCACGGATTCGGTCACAGAGGTCCGTCACGATCGCGGAACGCTTCTTCTGGTGAAAAACGGCGCGACACTCTCCATCATCGGCCGATATCCGGGAAGACACCTTACGGATCGTCTGCTCGGTGAAATCGCTTCTGTCTCCTGCCGCGATATCGATCTGCATCTCCCTCATGCCGATTATGAAGACGTGTCAGCCTGCTCGCGCCTGTTGCGGCGGTTGCCGGTCAGCCGCTGCTGCCTGACGGGCGGTTTCAGGCTGCGCGGGTACATCAGGCGTTTCTTTACGCTTCTTGAAACCGACGGTGTCGACCTGGTCATTGACGAGATGGTTCGTCCGGGACCGGAAGACGGCCTCCGCCGTCTGTATGGGGCCCTTTCCCCGCCGGACACGGGACAGAACCCCGGAGGAAAGGTAAAAAAGCGGGTGAGATTTTTAACTTTACATTAAAGGAATGCCGATTAAAGTAGTGAACAGGGACATTATCGGCGGAATCTCCGCCGTGCAGGCGCTTCCCGGGTCCTATCCAATGAAAATGAGTACACGCGATGTTTAATTCATCAGATCTTGCCGGACAGTTTGACAGCGGGCAGGAGATATATATCAGCTTCCAGTATCTCACCAGGGATATTGAGATCGATATCAATTCTCTTCTGGTAAAGGTGCTATCCCGGTTCGATATGGGATATATGTATGATATTTTCGAATCGGTGTTTCGCGAGCTGATACAGAACGCTTTAAAGGCGAACATGAAGCGCGTCTGGTTCGAGAAGCTGGGGCTTGCCATTGAGAATGAAGATGATTACCTCAAGGGTATGGCCAGGTTCAGGAATGTGGCATACCACCCCGAGCTGCTCAGGGAAAACCTGGTGTCAAGCCGGTATCGCGTCGTCATTAAAATGCGGCGGACCAAGGGCGGGTTTCATGTCGATATCATCAATAACGCCCGGATAGTGCCGGGCGAGCTCCGGCGCCTGAACAATCGCATCCACAAGGCGTTTGACTGCTTTAATTTTACCGAAGCCTATGAAAACATGTACGATGCCACCGAAGGCGCGGGCCTGGGAATCATCCTTTCAGTAATGTTGCTGAAAAATTCCGGGATGGATACGAACGGGTTCAGGATATCGCCTGAAGATGACTCCGTCAGGGTTTCGCTGGACGTTCCCTCCGAGATGAAGAGCGTGGAGATCACCTCCGTGATCAAAGCGCGCATCATCGAGGAGGTCGAGTCGCTGCCCACGATTCCTGAAAACATCGTGGCCCTCAGATTGCTCTGCAACGATCCGGATTCGACCATAGAGATGATATCCGACAGGATCAGCAGGGACCTTTCGGTGACCGCGGATGTCCTGAAGCTCGCAAACTCGGCGGGTTTCATAACCGGGAAGAGGATCAGAAAAATAAACGATGCCGTCATCATCATCGGCATGAAAAATCTTGACCTGATTCTCGCGGCCGCCGCATCGCGGAGGATACTGGAGTCGCGCTACAGCAGATTCGAGCAGGTATGGGAGCATTGCAGCAGGACAGCCTATTTTGCGCGGTGCATCGCGCTCGAGAAGGGGTACCCGAAGATCGCCGAGGGAGCCTTTATCGCCGGTCTCCTGCATGACATCGGCAAGATAGTGCTCCTGTCAACCGATGCGAGCCTGGTCGACCAGATATCCAGGCTGGTAAAGAATCGCCGCATTAAAACGACGGCCATCCTCGAAGAATTGTCGATCGGCATCAGCCACGCAACCATCGGCGCGCTCATAGCGGAGAAGTGGAATTTTCCCGAAGAGCTGGTCGAGGCGATACGCCACCATCATTCTCCGCTCAACCCGGGCATTAAAAACCGCGACCTGGTCATGACGGTGTACCTCGCAAACCACATGTGCGACAGGGAATCGCGTCATGCGGACCTCCCTTTCCTGGAGTCGGAAGTGCTCGAAAAATTCGGCATAGCCGATCGCGAGGAATACGAGGCGTTCTGCAGAAAGCTCGAAGGCACGTACGCCAGGCAGCAGCGCTTCACGTGAGAAGAACGATCCATGGGCTCATATATCGTTAAAAAAACATCAAGCGGGAAGCACACCCTCGTGTACAGGAATTCCCGCGAGGTGCGGATACATTCGGCCTACGATCCCGACCGCGAGGCCGAGCGGGCGGTCGAGGGCTTTTCGATCGGGCGGGCCTCTATGATCGCGGTATCGGGGGTGGGGCTCGGGTACCACCTGGATTGCCTCAGGCGGAAGTTTCCCGAAAAGCCGATCGTGGCGATCGAGCATGATCCCGAGGTGGTCTCCATCGCACAAAAAACATGCCCGGGTCATCTCGCCGGCGTGACCGTGGTGACGTCCGCAGCGGCCCTGCAGGGTATTTTCGAAGAGATCGACATCACCGGCTTCCGCGGTATCGCCCATTACATGCACCGGCCTTCATACCTTCTTTACCAGGAGTTCTACGATTCCATCATCAGGGAGATGGGGCAGTATGTATCCTCGAAGATCAGCGACCTTCTGACCCGCGTGGAATTCGAGGAGCGGTGGGTGGATAACATCCTTGCGAACACCGGTCATCTCTACTCGTCCGCCAGGGTGATCGACCTTTTCGGCATGTTCGCCGGGTGTCCCGGGATTATCGTGTCGGCCGGCCCCGGCCTTCGCGGCAATGCGGAATTCCTCCGGCCTTTGAGGGACCGCGCGCTCATCGTCGCGGTCGATACCGCTGCGCCCGTTCTCCGCAGGAGGAATATCGTTCCGCACATCATCATGACCATTGACGCACAGAAGTACAGCATCAAGCATTTCCTCGGCAGGCGCCCGGACGACGCGGCCCTCCTGGCCGACATGGTATGCTGTCCGCAGGTGGTTCGATCCTACCGCGGACCCCGGATCATGAGCACCACCTCGAAATTTTATACGCCGGCGGAAGGCGGCCCGTTAAAGCGCGAGGCGTCGCCCCTCATGGACTGGGTGGAGCGATATACCGGTCCCATCGGCGATATACAGTCGGGCGGATCCGTCGCCACCAGCGCCTTTGACCTTCTCCTGAGCCTGGGCTGCAGCCCCATCATCCTGGTGGGCCAGGACCTTGCCTATACAGGCAGGGAGATTCATTGCAGCGGGACGCATCATAACGACGAGTGGCAGACTCGCATTACCAGGCTGATGAACCTTGACACCATAAACCAGGGGGTGATCAGGCGGCGCAAGATCAAGTACGTGTCCGCCTACGGCGGCGCCGGCACGGTTATTTCGGATTTTGTCTTTGACCTGTACCGCGGCTGGTTCGAGGATTCGGCCGGGAGAGTGACGGTGCCGGTCATCAACGCAACGGAGAGCGGGGCGCGGATCGCCAATACGGCGGAGCGCACGCTGTCGTCGCTGGCAGAGGAGCTTCCGGCGCGCGCCCCCTTGCCCGGCGAGGTCCTTGCCGGCGTCCTGGCGAAGACCGGACGGGGCAGTCCTGAACGTCTCGCCGGCGCCATGCGTCAGGCGGTTAAGGAACTCGGCATTTTACGGGAGGCGGCGGCCCGGGCAATGGAGAGCCGTGAAGAGACTCCGGCAGTCGAGGAGATGGTGAACGCGAAGGAGATGCGCGTCATCCTGCGCCCCTTTCTCCGCAAGGCGCATACCTTTCTAGCCAGGTATGATGTCACTCCGGAGGAGGCTGAGCGCATGATGCTGCGTGACATCCGGTCCGCGGCCGGGAAGCTGATACCGGCCCTTGAGAGGAGCATGCGTGAGCTGAAGACGCGGGAATGAATGCACACTGAAACTTTTACTTCCCAGGAATTTGCACCCTCACAGGCATCGGCCCAGGTGGCACAATGCGTTTTACTTGTGCTGAGCCTGTCGAAGCATCAGCAATTACCCCCTTTCAAATCAAGCCCCCTCCAGTAAAAAAGGCGCTGGACAGAGGATTAAATTTTTATCGAACGGTTTTTTCTTGCAAAGAAAACCACTGTGTGCTTTGTATATACGAGCGGCATCCACTCAAACCGCACATTTTTTATGGTGAGCAAGGACGTAATATTCGAATGTCCCTGTTCGGCGATTATATCATAAAGGGAGCTCTCTTTGAATGGATATTGCTCCAGGCGTGTCCCATGAGCCGTGCTGAAGGGAACGCACTTTTTAGAATTACAAGGTGGTAGTATGAAACGGATTGTTCTGATGATTGCAGCCTGTATCTGCTTTGCTTCCGGGTGCGATGAAAACGAGAAAACAACGATTCTCCCCGTCGGCGGCGGGTCGGGATTGCAGGCCGGAGATACGTCCTTCTATAATGGGGATAACGGTTCCGGTTATTACGGAGTGGGTTTCACCATGGTGTATGTGCCGGCAAAGACCTTCAGGATTAATAGTGGCTCCGAGGTTGATTCCGGAACAGCGAAGGTCTCGCGGCCCTTCTGGATCGGAGAAACGGAGGTGACCTATATCCTCTGGCACCGGGTGCGCGCCTGGGCCGTTTCACATGGATACTTTTTCGTGAATTACGGCACCGAAGGCGATGACGGCACGCCGGGCGATGATCCTAGCACGACATCCATAGAGCCCGTAACCACCGTCAACTGGCGGGACGCCATGGTATGGACAAACGCGGCAACCGAGTGGTACAACGAGATGAACGGCGCCTCCCTGACCTGCGTCTATTACAGCGATAGCGGGTATACGACACCGCTGCGTGATACAGCTGACGGCGTGTATGGATCAACGGTCAATTCAGAGGCAGGCAGCTTCGACAATCCCCATGTCAGGCCCCGCGCGACGGGGTTTCGCCTGCTCACGTCGGATGAATGGGAGCTTGCCGCCCGGTACATTGACGACGCGAACAACGACGGCGATATATCCGATCCGGGAGAGTATTATCCGGGCGATTACGCGAGCGGGGCGACGGCGAACGGGCAATATCTGTGGGCCACCAATTTCGTTGCCTGGTATGATGCCAATAGTAGCACCAATCATACGAAAGACGTTAAAACCAAAGAGCCCAATGCTCTCGGCCTGTATGACATGAGCGGCAACGTATGGGAATGGTGCTTCGACTGGTATAATGCCACATCACGCACGCGGCGGGGCGGGTGTTATGCTGCCGGTTACACGTACCTCGAAGTGGGCAATGATTTGTACAGTCATACCCCATACAGTGAGGCTGGCACAATAGGGTTCCGCATCGCGAAGTCGCAATAGTGCGCTGCGTCTGCCCGCATTATTCAGACCGCTGTGAATCGTTACTTGCGGATAGCACGCAGGCCGCCCTGCAACCGGCGGCCTGCAGCATGAACCTCATTCCGAGAAGCAGTTCATCTCCATAAGTATCTTTCGCGACGCCCTTATCAGGTTTGTCTAAACGAAGGCGGGGTCACGTGACCCCGCCTTCGCGCGCATCATACATCCTGCCGGGCAATAATAGATCAGACGCATCCGGTTTGTTCCCGGCATTTCCGGGGCTTATTGCCAGGAAGGTTCACTGTCGTCAGAGGGAGCGCTGGAACAGACGCGCCAGGCACCTCAATATGAACGGGTACAACCTTTTCATCTCGCAGGAGATGAGTCGGAAGAGGCATGTATACAGGGCCATGCGCGCAAAACCTTCCAGACCGGCTGCGGCCGGCTGGCCTATGCCTCGTACGGGATGCGCGGGGGAAGCCAGCGAGGTGCCTCACTTGCTTGGCTGCCGAGCGGAGCCGAGGCATGACCCGGTGCAGATAGGGCATTATTATGAGGGAGGGGGTGGCACCGCGGGAGTGTTGACGTATAATGATATAATTTAGTCAGTTTGTCGACACTCCCAAGTCAACAAGCCCCCTCCGGGAGGGGAGCGGTTCAGCGAGAGGGAAGGAGAGGTCACTTTCCCGGGGTTTTCAGGGAGCATTCTGCCTAAAGAAATCATACTCTCCAGGCCGATAATGGTAATAATGAACCATTATTCATTGATTGTGCGGTCATAATGCGCTCATTAATACAAAACAGCCTCACACGAAACAGGATACATTCACGTATGAAACATTTTTCATTGGCGGTCATACTAATTCTTCTCTCCATGCTCGATTCAGAAGCCCTGGTTACGCGGCCGGGCCAGGACAGAGTGGACTGGAGCAGGGGGCTCGTTATCTCCCACGGAACATGGACAATGCCGGTGAGCAAAGAGGGAATGCCGGTTGACGGAGACGGCAACATCATGTCAATCAACCGCGGCAGGATGGAGGCATATCGAAGGGCGCGTGAGAATGCGGTTGAAAACATGGTACGGATGATGAAGGGGATCAGGGTCGATGCTGATACCACCCTCGTGGACCTGCTCGAGCGAAGCGAAACGGCACGCGGGCGAATAATGGGCGTTGTCAACGGAAGGGTGAAGGTGAGCGAATATCCTCTTGATTTCGTCACGTCGGCATGCAGGGCGGAGCTCCGTATCGGGGACATCCTGCAGGCCGTTCCCTATACCTACCCCGGCGACGAGTTCCCGACCCGTCTCGACAATCCCATCCCGACGCGCTATTCGAGCCTGGTCATCGATGCAAGGGGGCTTGCTGTTGAGCCGATGATATTGCCCTCGGTTTTCAGCGAGACGGGTATTGAGGTATACAGCCGTTACCGTGTCGATATCCGGAATGCGACGAAATATGGCATCGTTGCCTATGCGACGACCCAGGACGAGGCAATGAAGAACCGGCTTGCCGGCGACAGGCCCTTTTATACTGTGGCGCTGAGGGAGGTGAAGGGATGCCCGGTCATCTCGGACCGTGATGTGCGGAAAATCCTGAGCAGTCCCGAATCGATTGAACAGTTGAAAAAATGCCGGGTGATATTTATTATTGATAAAAACTGGAATTGATTATATATTGACAGTACGGACCGGGCGGTTATGCCCGGCCCGTTGCGAGAGAGTAAATTATGAAAGTATCACAGGAATCCGTATCTCGGGCGGCTTCCGGCGCGGTATCCGGAATTGACCGCATGATCGGGAAAATTCCCGAGCAGACACAGATGACGATAAAGGGGATTTTCTTTCTGGTCATGTTCATATCCGTTATAGGCGGCATCGTGTACGGCGTCACGAGAGGGAGGGAGGCCGCACGGATAAAAAGCGCGCCGATTATCGAAACAACGAACGAGGCATTCGAGCTTGACATGAAGCGCGAAAACCGGGAAGGGAATTTCGCCGCCGTCCTTGATGCGGAGCTGATAAACGAGATGAAGAAGCTCGATATGGACAAGGTGCGCTTCCCGTCGCGGACCAACCTGGAACCGGATGTCGACGCCGGTATCGTCGAGCCGGATGCGTATGTGAAGCAAAAAGAAACGCCCGGGGTACGGGCGCAGGATCCGCTGTTCGAAGGCGATTACGGGAAGAACCCGGAGATACGTTCCGAAGTGCGTCCCGTAGAGAAGAGAAAAGGCGCCAGCGCCGGTGACCGGGAATCAGTCGTCGATGACGAAAAGAAGGATCTCCCGCGGCTCATGGAGTCCGAGCCGGGCTTCGAGGCGGTTGAACGAGAGAAGCCGGCCCGGCTTCCGGAAGACGGCGACGCAACACTCGGCCGCCTGAAAACGGACCTGGCGCCGGAAGACGGTGATGCATCGACAGTGGCACCTGAACGGCGGAAGTCGGATCCGGCTGTCAGGCCGCTGGATAAAAAGAGACGGAGCGGTGGGGTTGACGTCCGCACTCCCGCGCCGCTTATCAATGAGGAAGGTATAATCGGGGATTGAAATCACTACTCGTAATCATTCTGATGCTTGCCGTTCCAGCGCTTGCTGAGGACCAGCCGCGGACCGAGGAGATCATCAATGCCATCCTGGATGCGGGTCCTGAAGAAAAGACCGCAGATCAGATAAAGGGCACGGCGTCTCTGGAAAAGGTGCCCGATGCTCCTGGGGCGGTTTCACCTCCGCCTCCTGGAGATAAAAAGGCGGCTCCCGCGATCATTGTCCCGCCACGACCGAAGGAGAGCAGGGAATCCGAGGAATCAGCCCCGCGCGTCACCGGCGAGGAGCAGCTCCTCCTGAAAACCGGCATCGATTTTTATAATAACGGCCTGTATGACCATTCGCTCCGCAAGTTCCAGGATCTTTCCGCAAAGTTTCCCTCGGGCATGTACAGAGACAGCGCCCGTTTTTGGATGGGTAAGATATACATGAAGCAGTACCGCTATGATGACGCAATCAGGGAGTTTGCGGCGGTCAGCGCCGAATCGGGGGATTACCCGGCGGCGATATTTTATTCCGGCGAAAGCAGCCAGATGAAGGGCGACCGGATCGCGTCGATCGAATACTACCAGAAGGTGCAGGCGCAGTTTCCCTCCCATGAGCTGGCCGACAAGGCGCTTCTCAACGCGGGCATGCTCTACCTGGAACAGCGGAAGGGAACGCAGGCGCTTGATTCCGCTGTGCGTATCATCAAGTACTACAAGGACCGCGCAACGGTGGACGATGCCTATTACCTGATGGGGAAGATATACGAGAAAGACCCGCAGTTGAAAGACGTGGAGATAGCGCGGCGCATCTATCGGCAGTTTCTGAACAAGGGGGAGAGCGATGACCGTTTCGGCTCGTCGCCGCTGAAAAAAAGGGTGGAGGAAGACCTTCTGCGGGTAGAAAAGACGTATTTCCGGATGGAAAAGTGACGGCCCGGGCATGAACGACCAGGCTAAAGCGAAATACAGCTACCGGGATACCGGCCTTACTCCCCACATGGAAGACTACGTGGAGGCGATTTTCATGCTTTCTGCCACCAACAAGGTTGTGCGCGTCAAGGACATCGCCCGGAAGCTGAACATCAAGATGCCCAGCGTTTCGGCTGCCCTGGCGCGGCTCAAGGAGATGGAGCTCATCGATTATGAAAAGTATGGCTATGTGGAGCTGACCGAGCGCGGGAACGAACTGGCGGACCGCGTGCTGAAGCGTCATAATTGCCTGATTGACTTCTTCGCGAACGTGCTACAGGTCGACAGCGTCAACGCTGAAGGTGAGGCCTGCAGGGTGGAGCACGACCTTCAGCCCTATACCTGTGCCAAAATTCACAAGTTCCTTGATTTCTACAAGGCGGAGGAATCAGCGGGGAGCGAATGGGTGGCGCGCCTGAAAAAGGCCCTTAAATAAAATTCGGGCGCCTTGCAGCGCCCGAACCGATGTTTCAATATGCTCCCCAAAACTCGTTCTCAGGATGAGGTTGATGCCAACGCCGGCACAGGATGTGCCGAATGCGTTGGCCCCCGGAGGGGGCTTGATAGAACCGCTACCCGGCTTTAACTCGCCTTGTCCTTCTTTTTTTCCTGCAACTGCTTCAGTACCTTTTCCTGTATCTCCTTGTTGACCGGGACGTACTTGAAGAATTCCATCGAATAGTTGGCCCGGCCGCTGGAAATGTTCCTGAGCTGGGTCGCGTAGCCGAACATTTCCATGAGGGGAACGAATCCGATAACCTTCTGCGAGCCTTTCCGGTAACGGCGCATCGATTCTATTTTGCCGCGGCGCTTGTTCAGGTCGCCCACGACATCCCCGATATAATCGTCCGGGGTGTTGACTTCTATCTTCATCATCGGCTCAAGGAGAATCGGGCCTGCCTTGAGAAATCCCTCCTTGAAACATATGGCGGCGCAGGTCCTGAAGGCCATGTCGGAGGAGTCGACATCATGGAACGTGCCGTCGAGCAGCACTGCCTTGACGTCCACGACCGGGAAGCCAGCGAGTATTCCCTCATCCATGGACGCCTCGATGCCCTTCCTGACCGATGGTATGTACTCCTGGGGAATCGCGCCTCCCTTGATATGGTCCTCGAATTCGAAGCCCTTTCCGTCGTTGGGCTCAAGCCTGATCACGGTATGGGCGTACTGGCCCCGCCCGCCGGTCTGCTTCGAATGCTTGTAGTTGCTCTCCACCTCGCGGGTGATGGTCTCTCTGAAGGCCACGGAAGGCGCTCCGACCTCGGCGATCGCGCCGAATTCCGTCTTCAGGCGGTCAATGATGATTTCCAGATGGAGCTCTCCCATGCCCGCAATGATCGTTTCGTTTGTTTCATCGTTAAAGCGTACCGAGAACGAGGGATCTTCCATGGCAAGCTTTCGCAGCGCCACGCCGAGCTTCTCCTCTTCTTTTTTCGAAGGAGGGGTTATCTTCATCTCGATGACCGCCGGAGGGATGAATATCGACTCTAGAAAGAGCGGGTGGTCAGAATCGCACAGGGTGTCGCCCGTCTTGGTGAATTTCATGCCGATGAGCGCGACGATGTCGCCGGGACCCGCCGATTCAACTTCTTCGCGCTCCTTGGCGTGGATTCTGAGAATGCGGCCGATGCGCTCGGTCTTCGACTTGGTGCTGTTCAGCACCTGCATGCCGCTCCTCAGCTCGCCCGAATAGACGCGGATGAAGGTCTGCTGGCCCACGTAAGGATCATGGATCAGCTTGAATGCGAGCGCGGCGAAAGGGTCCTTTGCCGAGGGATGGCGTGTGTGTGACTTGTCAGGATCGTTGATGTCGATGCCCACAACGGCGCCAACGTCCACCGGCGAAGGGAGGTAGTCAACCACCGCGTCCAGAAGAAGGCGCACGCCTTTGTTCTTGTAGGCCGAGCCGCAGAATACCGGGGTGATGTTCATCTTAATGGTTGCCTCCCGGGCCGACTGTTTCAGAAGTTCCACGGGGACATCCTTGCCATCGAGATAGAGTTCCATTATCTCTTCATTGAAATCGGCAAGCTTTTCAATGAGGAAACCGCGCGCGTCATTTGCTGCCGCTTTAAGCGAATCTGGAATCTCCTCGACTGAAAGCTCCATGTCCTTGATGTATACCGCTTTTCCCCGAATGATGTCGATACTTCCCTGGAAGTTGTCCTCACTGCCTATCGGCACCTGAAACGGAACCGGGTTTGCGTCAAGATACTTGTCCATTTGCTTGACAACTTCGGCGAAGTCCGCGCCCACGCGGTCCATCTTGTTGACGAATGCGATGCGGGGGACGCGATAACGGTCGGCCTGGTTCCACACGGTTTCGCTCTGCGGCTCCACGCCGGAGACCGCGCAGAAGACTGCTACCATGCCGTCGATAACCCGCAGGGAGCGCTCGACCTCGACAGTAAAGTCGACATGGCCCGGCGTGTCTATGATGTTAATCGTGTGATCGTTCCATGAGCTGGTAATGGCGGCGGAGGCAATGGTGATGCCCCGCTCCTGCTCCTGCTTCATGAAGTCCATGGTGGCCTGGCCGTCATGCACCTCGCCCAGCTTCCGGGTGGTACCGGTAAAGAACAATATGCGTTCTGTTACTGTCGTCTTGCCTGCGTCTATATGAGCGGCGATTCCAATGTTTCGAAATTTCTGTAATGGCATGCTATTCCCTCGATATTCAGTGTAATGCTCTATAGCTAAACAGAGGCGGCATCAGGGCCGCCTCCATCAGTTTATGCGTCTGTTGTGCTCCACTTTTTTAAAATAAAGGGCATATTCTATTGGGGCCGATTTTTGTCAATAGAATTATCGAATTTTTTATAATTGCGGCAGAACCCGGTCATTCATGAAGAATTTTAAGCACGTCCAGTTGCAGCTCGGCCTGCATGCGGTAGGCGGAATCATGGTGACGTTCAATTATCTCGGTGAATATTTCGGCCGCCCTTTGGTCGTATCCCATTTTTATATTACAGATTCCGATATTGTAATATGCCTCAATACCGCTTTCAGTGTTGCTGAATTCTTCATACAGGGCACGGTAATGTTCTATCGCCTTGAGGTATTCCATTCTATTAAAGTATATCTCCGCGATATTGCGGTATGCCTCATGACGGTGCGTCCCGTTATAGTAAATTTCGAGATATTCATTGAATGTCTCAAGGGCTTTGTCATACATCCTTAATTTAAACAATCCAACGCCGTTCTGAAACTTCAGGTCGTCCGCGAGCACTTCCATGCTCCTTGTATCCCCGGCCATGTCCGCTGCATGGAGGGCGGATGCCGTGATGAGAAGGGATGCAGTTAACAATGATACCATCAACCTGGTCATATAGTTATCCTTTCATAGCGAGGATAGTAATATAGTAACAATGAATCTATCGGCAATAAAGCGACATAACATTAGAACTTTTATGGATTTGGGGCCTGGGGGCCCGGGGTCAGAGTAAACATACTTATATACAGGGTTAGGAGCAAGAAATTGAGAGATAAAATCGGGGTCAGAGTAAAAATTATCAGCGGTCAGAGCAATAATTGAAGTTTTTTATCTCCTATTCAACTTCGATGCTTAATTCCGGGTCTATTTTGATTTGCGGTTTTGAGTATTTGACCTTCATGATAATCATAAGTCCAATCGCGAGCAGGAACATTACAGCGCACACGTTGAATGCCACGAGATAGGTATGGAAGCGGTCGATGAGAAAACCAAGCGCGAACGCGAATGACATCATGCCGCCGTTGAAAGAGGCTATGAACAGCGCGTTTGCCCTGCCGCGGTCATGCATGTGTACCAGGCTGACCACGGTAGTATTGAGTACCGGGAAGAGAATGCCGTGGGTGACGCCATACATGATGCCGGTCAGTATCAGCACTGGCAGAGAATTGAGGGAGTTGAAAAGCAGATACATAAGCGCGCCGTTGGCGAAAACAGCAATGAGAAGATTGTTGCGGTTTATCCGGGTGACGATTTTGAGGAACGTAAAGCGGATGATTATGAGAACACAGATATATATGATGAAAAAATATGAGAACCTGAAGCTGGTGGCTGTCCTGATAAAGTTGGGAAGGTAGGTGATGATGACCCCAAAGCTGCCGCCGAAAATGATGCTTGCAAGCGTCATAAGGAGATACCGGGGCTCTAACAGCAAACGGAGTGATCCGCTCCGTGCCGGTTCGTCAGGCGCGGGCCCGGGGCGCTCCCCCCGGGACATGATAAAGGTTATAGCAAGGCTTGTTGATACCAGGAGCACCGAGAGTGCGAATATCAGATAATGTGAGTGACCCCGGGACAGGAGCATTTCGCCAAAAAAAGGGCTCAGAGCGTTGCTCAGGGCGCCGGTGATGCCATATATCCCAATGGCCTCGGCTGCATCCTCAATCGGCACGATGTCGAAGATGATAGAGGTGCCCATGATCATCGCCACCGAAAAGCCGATACCGTGCATCACCCGAATCAGAATGATCGACCAGGTTAGGGACGTCACCGTGAGATATGCTGCATACGCAACGACCAGGATCATGTAGCCCGTTCGCAGCAAGCGTATCCGGTCCCTCCCGTGCATGATTGAGCCGATGCCTACCGCTGTTATGATGGTAAATATCTTATCGATGTTGTTCATGAATCCAATATAGGATTCTGATGCGCCCATGTTTTTGAGAAAGACCGGCAGGAGAATATAGAGCGAGTTTCCCAGGAAAAACAGGAAATTCGACAGGGCAAGGAGATAGAATAATCTGGTATATCGGCGCATGGCTTAACCATATCGGCAGGCCGCAGATGGCAAGAATTTTTCATTGCACAATAATGAAAAGCGCATGAAAATGTATTGCCGTGGTGATAGGAATCATGGCAATGTTGATAACAAGATCAAATGGCGGAATGCCCGGATGGAGGATGAGTATGGAATTAGTGGAAGCGATACTTAAACGCAGGAGCGTGCGGAGATTCACCGATTACCGTGTTACCGATGATGAGATTGAGCAGCTTCTCGAGGCGGCCCGCTGGGCGCCGTCCTGGTCAAATACGCAGGCCTGGGAATTCATTGTCATCAGGGAGCGGCAGGTTATAGAGAAAATCGCGGCGACATATGCAAAGAGTAATCCGGCAACGAAGTGCACGCAGGCGGCTTCGGTAGTGATTGTTGGATGCGCCAAAACGGGGGTTTCCGGCGCATATGAAGGAAAAAACGTAACTATCTTTTCAGATTGGTTTATGTTCGATCTGGGCATAGCTGTGCAGAACCTCTGTCTCCGCGCCCATGACCTTGGCCTCGGTACGGTCATCGTGGGTCTTCTTGATCACCGGGCTCTTAAGGAGGCGCTTTCGGTGCCGGAGGGATATGAGGCGGTTGCCGTGATCCCGGTTGGCAGGCCGGCGGTACCGGACAGGCAGGGCCCGCCCCGCAAAAATATTATTGATTTTACACATCTGAATAAATTTGGCGAGAAATATGTCCGTTCATGACAAAAATAACGTCGATACCGGCGACTCCGTGCTTCTTGAATATCAGGGCAACTGTGCTGTCGTTCTGCTGAACAGGCCTGATAAAAGAAACGCCTTTGATCTGAACATGTGGACCGGTCTTGAGTCGGCAGTGGAACAGCTCAGAAAAAGATTGCCCCGCGTTATTGTGCTGACCGGCGCCGGCGACCGGGCATTCAGCGCCGGATTCGACGTTAACCCGGCAAACCCCCAGGTATCAAGCCTGATGGAAGCTGTCCGGGATCATGCCCGGGGGCCCGTGGAGAAATTGTTGCAATATATCCGTCAGACCGTTGACAGCCTGGTGACGCTGCCGGTTCCGGTGATAGCCGCAATCAACGGTCTTGCTTACGGAGGCGGAGCGGAACTGGCTGTGCGATGTGATATGAGGGTCATGGATCCTGAGGCGGTCATCTGCTTCTCGGAAACACGGCTGGGCCTGATGCCTGACTGGGGCGGCGGGGTTGCTCTGACCCGCCTTGCCGGGAAGTCAGTCGCCGCGGAACTCATATTAACGGCACGAAAGGTCGGCGCCGGGGAGGCTTTTAAACTGGGGCTGGTGAACCTCGTGAGCAGGCCTGGAAAGGTTCTGGAAGATTCACTGTCAATGGCGGAAGCTATATCGGAGAATGGCCCGCGTGCCGTTCGGGCAGCACTGGAAGTGATCCGGCGTTCGACAGATATGCCTCTGGCTGAAGCCCTGAAACATGAAACGTCAATAGCTTCGGATCTGATTGCGTCCGGAGAATGTGTTCATGGGATATCAGCTTTTCTGTCCAAAAAGAAGCCGGTTTTCCCTGATATTGATTAAGTTAGTGTTTACTCTGACCCCCGGGGGGGGTAATGGTATAGATAGTTATCGGTAGATATTTTACTCTGACCCCGGATTTTTACTGATTAACAAATGAGGAGAATATCAATTTGTATATCCCCACCACAAAAGAAGAGGCGCAATCCCTCGGGTGGGACCGCTTGGACGTGATCCTGGTTTCCGGAGACACCTATATCGACAGCCCCTATATGGGAGTTGCGGTAATTGGCCATGTCCTGATGGATGCCGGATACCGGGTGGGTATTATAGCCCAGCCTGATATCCGTGATGGCCGGGACATAGCTCGCCTCGGTGAGCCGGCTCTTTTCTGGGGAGTCACCTCGGGATCTGTGGATTCCCTTGTCTCAAATTATACAGCCACCGGGAAAAAAAGGACCGATGATGATCTCACGCCGGGAGGTAGAAATGTCCGCAGACCTGACAGGGCGGTTATTGTATACACGAACCTTATTCGCCAGCACTTCAAGAACACGGTGCCGATAGTTATCGGTGGCATAGAGGCAAGTCTTCGCCGTATTGCACACTACGACTTTCGTGACAACAAGGTTCGCCGGTCACTGCTTTTTGACGCCAAGGCTGATATACTGGTATATGGCATGGGCGAGCGTGCGGTTCTGGATTGTGCCGAGACCCTGAAAAACAACCGGGACTACCGCGCTATCCGGGGGATATGTTACATCGCTGGCGATCCTGTGCCCGGCTTTATTGAGCTGCCATCTTACGAACATGCGGCCCGTGACAGGAGGGCATTTGCAGCGATGAGCCGTCTGTTTTTTGATAACGGGGAATCATCCGGAAGCAAAGGCATGGTGCAGAAACATGGCGGACGGTATCTTGTCCATAACCCGCCGGCTGCGCCGCTTACATCGCAGGAACTGGATCGCGTATATGAATATGAATATGAAAGGGACATCCATCCTTATTATAAACGTATGGGAGCCGTCCGCGCGCTTGATACGATACAGTTTTCCATTACCACTCACCGGGGTTGCTTCGGGGGTTGTAATTTCTGCTCCATTGCGGTCCACCAGGGCCGTTTTATCATTTCGAGGAGCGAAGCATCGATTGTCAGGGAAGCGAAAGGCTTTGTCAAACATCCGGGGTTCAAGGGGATAATTGCCGACATAGGCGGGCCGACAGCGAACATGTACGGCATGGTTTGTAGAACTATGGCTGCCAAGGGGCCGTGCCCTGACCGGCAATGTCTGGGTGATTACGTGTGCCGCAGCATGAGCGTTTCGCACAAGAGCCAGATAAGCCTCCTTCGCAAAATACGACAGATACGGGGAATCAGGAAGGCTTTCGTCGCTTCCGGGATACGTCATGATCTGGTCATGGCCGACCGAGACGCTGGCGAGGAATATCTTTCGGAAATCGTCCGCCACCATGTATCGGGCCAGCTGAAGGTGGCGCCCGAGCACTGCGTGGAACGCGTTCTCGATCTCATGGGAAAACCCTCAATTGACAGTCTGCTCTTGTTCCGTGATCTTTATGTACGATTGAACAGGCAACAGGGGAAAAGGCAGTTTCTGACCTATTACCTCATCGCAGCGCATCCGGGCTGCACTCTCGACGACATGAAGCATCTCCGCGGGTTCATGCGGAACGAGTTTCATATCGAGCCGGAGCAGGTACAGATATTCACGCCTCTTCCTTCAACATTGTCAACGGTTATGTATTACACCGGGCGGAATCCAATCAACGGCAAGACGATTTTTGTTGAAAGGAATAGCGCCGAAAAGGAAAGACAGAAGAAGGCGCTGGGTCGTCCGGGAACGAAAAGAAAATGAGTCTCGCCTGCAGGGACCCGCTGTTTGAAAAGGACCGGGAAGGGTAAAATGTGCCGCTGGCCCAATTTTCCTGTTGAAATCTAAAGACACATCAAAAAATATTGATGCCGTCGGAAGAGTTCCATGATAAAAATAATCAACCTGTCAAAATCGTTTGGCAATCAGCTCCTGTTCGACAATGTCAATGTCAGCATAAATTCCAGGGAGCGGGTGGGCCTGGTAGGGCGTAACGGCCATGGCAAGACGACCCTGTTCCGTATCATCATCGGTGAAGAGCAGGCGGATTCGGGCGAGATATCGATTCCGCGCAACTATCGGGTGGGGTACGTCACCCAGCAGCTCCTGTTTGCGGAAGAGACGGTCCTTGCCGAAGCGTGCCGGGGACTTCCGGAACATCTCCATGGGGAAACGTGGATGGCGGAAAAGATCCTCTCCGGTCTCGGTTTTTCGAAGCAGGACATGCTGCGGAAAACGTCGGAGTTTTCCGGCGGATACCAGGTGCGGCTGGGTCTCGCCCGCGTGCTCGTATCAGAACCCGATCTGCTCCTCCTTGACGAGCCGACCAACTATCTCGACATCGTATCGATCCGCTGGCTCGAAAAGTTTCTTCGCCAATGGAAAAGCGAGCTCATTGTCATTACCCACGATCGAACCTTCATGGACAGCGTCACCACACACACCATGGGCATCCATAGAAAAAGGGTCCGCAAGATCGAGGGAAACACTGACAAATATTATGAGCAGATATTGAAGGAAGAAGAAATTTATGAGAATACCCGCATTAACGATGAGAAAAAGAGGAAAGAGACGGAGCTCTTCATAACGCGCTTCCGGGCCAAGGCGCGCCTTGCCGGCATGGTGCAGTCGCGTATTAAGGCTCTGGAGAAGCAGGATAAGCTGGACCGCATGGAGAAGATCAAGACACTCGATTTTTCCTTCAGCTATATGCCATTCCCCGCGAAAACCCTCATGAGAGTTGAAGGGCTTTCCTTCTCATATGGCAGCGCGGATTTAATCGGCAACTTCAGCATTACCGTGGGAAGGGAGGACCGCATTTGCGTAATCGGGAAAAACGGCAAAGGGAAGACCACACTTCTTCGTCTCCTTGCGGGCGAACTCGCTCCCCGGGCCGGCACTATCACCATGCATGGAGATGCGGCTGTAGGTCATTTCGCGCAAACGAACACCCTGCGACTCGTCCCCTTGAATACGGTTGAAGAGGAGATCATGGCTTCAGGATGCGACCGGCAGCGCTCGCGTGACATCGCCGGCGCAATGATGTTTGAGGGTGATATGGCCCTTAAGAGAATAGAGGTGCTTTCCGGCGGCGAGAAGAGCAGGGTGCTCCTCGGCAAGATCCTCGCGCAGAAATCGAATATCCTCCTGCTGGACGAACCGACGAACCATCTGGATATGGAGTCAAGCGACGCGCTCCTTGCCGCGATCGACGATTTCGAGGGGGCGGCGATCATCGTGACTCATAATGAGATGTTCCTCCATACGCTGGCCAACAGGTTTATCGTGTTCCAGGGGGGGGAGGTATCGGTCTTTGATGGTCCCTACCAGGCGTTTCTCGACAAGATCGGATGGGATGATGAACGCGAGCCGGGGCCGCAGGATGGGACAGCGTCCGGTCGGGACGTCGTGACCAGGAAGGACCAGAGGAAAATGCGTGCGGATATATTGTCGCGGAAATCAAAGACGATCACTCCTCTCAAGGTGAAGATTGAAAAGCTCGAAGCCGAGATCGATCAGAAGGAAAAGCGTCTGTCTGGCCTTAATAATGAAATCATTGCCGCGTCAGGAGCGGGCGACGGCGCGAAGATATCACGGCTCTCGAAAGAGATACATGCGGCACGGTCTGAAGTTGATGTGCTCTTCGATGAATTCGAGGCGCTTATCACGGAACTTGAATTGAAGACCCGGGAATATGACCGGGAGCTTGAGTCACTGGCCGGCTCCTCCGGCGGTGACGCCTTATGTGATTGAAGTGAATATACAAGCACCACAGCCCTGATGATCACGATGTCGTCAATCTACTCTGCTATTGTATCCTGATCCTTGCGTCCAGCGCCAGTGAGCCGGAACCGTCAGCCAGAATTCGTACCGGGTTCATGTCGAGCTCCTGAATCTCGGGGAAGCGTACCAGGAGGTGCGATACCCGCTCGATCATCGCGATATAGGAATCGATATCCACGGGCTGTTTGCCGCGTGCGCCCTTGAGGATGCCGTAGGATTTCAGCTCTGTAACTTTTTTCTGGATATCATCCCTGCCGGCCGGGCAGAGCAGGAGTCGGACGTCATTGAATATTTCAATATAAATTCCTCCAAAACCGAAAAATATTACCGGGCCGAAGGAAGCGTCCTGTCTGCCGCCGATGAACATGTCATATCCTTCGCCGGCCATTTTCGCCACCCGGACCCCGTCAAAGCGCGCTTTTTTGTTGTATCCGGAAAGGTTCTCGCGTATCGTTTTAAAGCCGTTTTTTACTGCAGCGTTATCATGCAGGCCTACCAGAACGCCGCCAGCCTCGGATTTATGAAGGGCATCGGGGGATACAACCTTGAGGACCACGGGGTGCCCGATTTTTTGCGCGTATGCTGCGGCCTCGTCCGCGGTTGCGGCCAGGGCGGAACCCGCCGTGGATATGCCGAAGGCGGTCAGTAAATCCATCGATTCTTCACCGGTATCGCCGGGATGGGCATTGATCCACCCTGCTGCCGCATCACAATCCGCACTGTCAATAATTACGGGCACTGAGGGCTGGTTCTCTTTTCTCATATAATAGTCGCACTGTTTTTTCATGGCGAACATCATGTCTTCGAAACTGTCAAAGAGCGGAAAGTTGATGTTTTTCTTCATGGTCGCTATTGTGGCAGACAGCCCGAAGATACACACGCCCAGAGGTTTCCCGGATGAAAGCATGGTGCCGGTGGCCTCCTTGGAAAGGTCGGTATGGAACATTTTGTAGAAAACGTCCTGGCCCCGGGGCATCTGCGGCCACTGGGTCACGAATACGCCGCCGTCGATATTATCGTTGTGCATCACTTCGTAAAAGATCTTGGCATACAGGTGGGGATCGTAAATATCTCCCATGTCGAGCGGGTTTGAGAAATTGATGACTCCGGCGTTGGAAAATCCTTTCAGTCCGTCAAAGAAATCCCTCCCCGGATCGGCGAATTTGAAGCCGATCTTTTCGCACAGGTCGGCCATCATGACGGTGATGCCGCCGGCAGGGCTCATCATCATGAGGCGATTCCCTCGCATGGGGGGGAGCTCGAACGCCTTTGCCACGGAGATGAAATCATTGAAATGGGATATGCGGATGATGCCGGCCCGGTCGAAGGCGGCGTCGATGATTTTGTCATCATTGGACAGCGCCGCGGTGTGGCTCATGGCCGCTTTTTGTCCCGCCGATGTGGTGTTGGATTTTAAAATCACAATCGGCTTGTCAATTTTAGCCGCGGCCGCGAGCAGTTCCTTGCCGCGGGTGATGCTCTCCAGGTACATGCCGATTATCTTGGTGTCCGGGTCACTCCCGAAGTATTCGAGAAAGTCAACCTCGTCCAGGTCGAGCTTGTTGCCGATGCTCGCAAATTTTGCCATCCCGATGTTTTCATCCATCATAAAATTCCATAGCATGAGGCCCACACCGCCGCTCTGCGCGATGATGGAAAATCCTCCCCGGGGCGGCGGGAATGAAGGGACGAATGGAAGGCAAAGGCCATTCGCAGTATTGGCGACGGTGAGGCCGTTTGGGCCAACGAACCTGATGCCGTATTTGCTGGATTTCTCAAGAAGCAGGTCGGCTAGTTTGGCGCCATCTTCGCTCAGTTCATTGAATCCTCCGGAAGGGATGGCCATCCATTTGACACCGATCTCACCGCATTCATCTACTACGGCAGGGATCAGTTTTGCGGGAACCAGCGCGAATACAAGGTCAGGGACGATGGGCAGGTCCCTGATATTTTTATACATGCGGATGCCATTAACATCATGGTCTTCTGAACGGGGATTAACCCCCAGTATCCTTCCCTTGAAACCCCATCGGATCAGGTTTTCCAGTACAAGCTTGGGAATGTTATTGGGCTTTGATGAAAGGCCCATGATGACAAGTGATTCAGGATAAAAGAGTTTTTCCATGCGTAATTCCTCTGCGACTGCTTTTGATGTTCTTCCCGGCGGCCGGAATTGTTGCGATAAAGCACCATGAAAAAATGCCAGCCGTCAGGGGACTTGTTGAGGCGGTTTGAAAGCCATGTTGTTTAATTTAGAGAACGCCCTGAAGAGATGAGAGTTGAAGTATTCTTTTTACATTTTCTGACGAGTTTGTGATTGTCAGGTTTTTATCTATTTCCTTCAGCTTTTTTTTAAGTGTCAGTAAAGAACGAATTCCCGACGAATCTATATAATCAACGAGTGCTAAATCAATTTCGACATCCTTGTCATAACCGGGTATATTTGAAATTTTATCACTGAAAGGCTTAATGGTAGTGGATTCAAGGTTGCCCTCGATAATAACTCTTACAACATCGCTTGTTTGATTTATTTTTATGTTCATCATATCCTCTGGTTTGATTTAGCTATATTATTACAATTGCATATTTTAGAGAAAAATAGCATTTATAAAGAAATATGTCAAGAATCTTTATTGTCCGGAAGTTAATTAGTATGGCGATTTTTGCTTGTTTTATAGGGTTCAACGGAGTGTAAACGTGCCTGTCCCCAACAGTTGCTCCCCTGCTGTCCAGATTTCGACGGTATACTTTCCCGGTCCCTCTAAAATATTTCTGCGAGACCAGGTTCCGAAACCTTCTTTTCTTCCACCCCGGATTTCGTTTACTGATATAGAGAGCAGTCTTTCGCCGTTTATATACCATACATGATTGATTTTTTCGGAAAGGCCGCGCGGTGCAAAGATTGACGTATAAAAATAAACTTCCGGAACAGCTTCCGCATTTTCCATAGAGAATGCATCCACAGGGCGATAGTCTTCGATGCTGCGGCAGGCTGTAGCCTTTTTGAGTTTTAAAGGGGCAGGGGGAATCAGGCTTCTTCCCAGCCAGAGAAGAGCGAAAAAAATGCAGATTCCAAGGAGAAAGATGGCGGTGTTTTTTCTATTCTTGGACATGTCAAGGTGGGGATATACAAAAATGACAACAGCAAATGCAGCTATGCCCCCCGAGATCATGAGGCTCCAGAGGTTTCTCATCCCGAATAGTATTGGGAAAATTAGGTTGAGGACACAAAAAAAGGTGAGCGCATAGAACAGGGAACTTCTCAGGGGGTGCTTCGCAATTAAGTTTTGATAGAGTTTAAACCATCCGGCGATAACAACGATCGTGATGATGATTGGCGCAAAAAGTATGTTCCGCGAAGGGAATGTCATTGACTCAAAATAGAATGGAAGCACAAAGAGAAGCATGTTGTTGAGGATGAAAATTAGTGCCGTGTCCCAGATCGAGGTGATAATATTTGATTTCTGTTTCAGTAAATATAGCCTGAACGTGATATAGAAAAAAGCGAATATTAATAATACAATAATTACCGGCACATATTCAAAACCCTTTTTAAAGAGTAGAAGAACCACGAGGCTGATCGATAACGATAAAACAGGCTGTAGTCTCATGACCCGCTGTATGCCTGTTGGCCAGATTTCAAAAATGCGAGTCAGATATTGAATTAATCCATGTAATCCAGGGGCATAATTATTGCGTGGTGGGATTCCTTCTGTATAATATTTTATGACTCTGTGTAACATGGGTCGGCTTGATATAAAAAAATATCCTGTTGGTTGATGTCAAACAGTATTTTGATAGTTATCGGTTATGATTCCTTCAAAGTTTGTGATCCCCCAGTATATTTTCAATATTTTAACTCCATTCGTTTCTTGGAAACAGAAAAGGTAGTTATGGAAGAGATAGTTATCGGTTATTGTTTCGTCTGTTGCGTTTTCTAATAGTTGAATTATTTTGAATAGATATTTTTTTACTGCATAGGCAACAATAAACGAAACAGACATTTTATATACTTTTTTCAAATCTAGATATAGCTCGTATTCATCCTGGCGTAAGCATAAATGAAAAGTGGACCAATCGACGTTGTCATCCCGCGGCTGGTATTTGACCGGTGATTCACAAATTCTTACTTTATTACGATCATCTAAAAACCGTTTCAGCAGGATACGGATTACATCAGTGCGTGAGATTTTTAGTATATTTGATGCGTAATTGATCTTGTCCAGAACCCTATTGTTGACATTGATGGTTGTTTGTATTTTCATGTTATACTCTCCTTGTTTTCTTTGTTGAGTATAACGAATAAGCATATGTAAATGTAAAAAATATTTGATAGTTATCGGTATAAAAATTTTTACATCTTGGTATTATTTATTTCTAGGCTTAGCGCGGTGCGTAGGAATGGCTTCCTTGGGATCATCTGGCCAGTAGTGACGGGGATATCGCCCCATAAGCTCCTTCTTAACTTCAGGATAGGACCTCTCCCAGAACCCATTCAAGTCTCGTGTTATTTGCACAGGCCTTCCCGCGGGGCTTAAAAGATGAAGGATTACGGGTATCCCGCACACGAGCGGTGTTTCGAGGCACCCGAAGAACTCCTGGATACGAGCGGCAATAACCGGTATATCGCTACAAGCATAGTCGATTGATTTCATCGTCCCTGATGGGAGACGTATCTGTTCCGGGGCGTTTGTCCTTAAAAAGTCCAGAGCAGTATGGCCAATCCGGTGTTTGAGCGCCTTGAGTAAGGATTCTTCGGTAAAAATCGGGCCCCCTGTAAATCTTCCGAAGGGGACAAGCCATTGTTCTGCTTCGCTTTTAAGGGTTTCCGGTGATAGATCAGGCCAGTTACTCTGACCCCCATGTTTATTGATGAAAGCTGACCTTGCACATAATGATCGGGCTGATTTGCTCCATGGCAGGATATCGATCCCTTTCCTCTCGATGTGTTTAAGCGTATGATGGCGCAGAACATCCTCCGTGGGCAATGCACCGGTCTGTTCTCTCAATTTCAGTCGCCCCAGACGTTCATATATGCGGATACAGGGGGTCCAACCATCCCATTCCACCGTATGACCTGACTCGGGTTTCCCCGCCAGGCCGCTCTCCAGGTCGCCGATAGTTATCGGTGCCGCTGAAAATATGCGCGCGTCAGTTACGCCACCGTCCAGTTCTGCGACGGCGATGAAATCCTCCTTCCCGAGCGGTCCGGTCATGCGAGCCCCGCGTCCGCTTGCAAGAACCCATCGTGATACCATACCGTCAGATGCTGTTTTCTGTCCCGCGCGTTCGGGGTATGCGAGCAGCAGAAGCTTCCCCGCGAGATCGGGATCAATATCATTCCCGGACACTGTCCGCTGCTCTGACCCCGCGGCGCGAAGTATGCGATATGCCTCATCCGCAATACGGCGGGCGGTTTGCTCATGAAGGGCGCCGCGCCGACCCGCCGCCCAATTGGCCCAGGCGGCAAGACGCTCGCGGAAATCAGGATCCTCTCCCCCGATGGGCCGGCCCTCTTCGATGATTGACGCGGTGAGCGCTGCGGTGGCGAGCCAGCCCCTTTGATTCGACTCCATGATCATGCGTCCCAGCCGGGGGTGGAGCCCCATTCCGGCAACGCTGCGGCCCGTCGGGGTGATGCGGCCCGTTGCGTCGACAAGGCTCAGTTCGAGGAGCAGCCGTGACGCTCTTTCCACAGCGGCCCCGGGAGGCCGGGTTATCCATGCAAGATCGTAGGGTGAAGCGGCGCCCCAGGCGGCTGTTTCGAGAACCAGTGACGCAAGGTCGGATTCAAGTATCTCCGGAGGGGCGTATTCCTCGCGGCGGTCTGCCTCGTCCCACCAGCGGACACAGAGCCCCGGTCCCGAGCGTCCCGCTCTCCCTTTTCTCTGTTCGGCTGACGCGGCGCTGATCCGTACGGTGTCCCAGTGGTCCATGCCGGTGCGCGGTTGGTACCGCACGCGGCGTTCCAGTCCGGTGTCGACCACGGCCCCGATGCCCGGAATTGTCAGGCTCGTTTCCGCCACGTTTGTCGATAGTATGATGCGGCCTCCCGTTCCCGGCGGCGGATTGAGCACCCTGCGCTGTTCTTCGGGAGGGATCCGGCCGTGCAGGACCGCGAGAGCGCGGCGCTGTTCCGGTCGCGATTGTTCAATGAGATCGCGGGTGCGGTTGATTTCGTAAAAACCGGGCAGAAAGACCAGCACGTCT
>JAFGJX010000041.1 GCA_016928865.1 Spirochaetota bacterium | reverse complement strand
CCGGTGCCGGACACGATCTCCGTCAGGGCGTCAAGATCCGCGGCGGAGAGGACCGCGCCCGTCGGGTTGTGCGGCGAATTGAGTATCACGAGCCGCGTCCTCGGCGTGACCGCGTCCCTCACCATGTTCCAGTCTATTGAATAATCCGGATAACGAAGCTGGCAGTAGACCGGGACGCCACCGGCGAGCCGGATTGCCGGCACATACGAGTCATACGCCGGCTCGAGCACGATCGCCTCGTCTCCCCTGCCGACCACCGCGATGATGGCGGCGAACAGGGCCTCGGTCGCGCCCGAGGTGATCGTAATCTCCTCTGCCGGATCGTAGGAGGCGCCGTACAGGTCCCGCGCCTTTTCCGCGATCCGCTCGCGAAGCGGCATGACGCCCTGCATGGGGGCGTACTGGTTCCTCCCCTGGCGCATATGCTCGGCCACCAGGTCGACCAGCCCGCCATCGACATCAAAATCGGGAAAGCCCTGGGAGAGGTTGATGGCGCCATGCTCGACGGCGAGCCGGGTCATCACGGTGAAGATAGTGGTGCCGACATCCGGCAGTTTCGACCGGATGCGCGCCGCCGCATTCGCTGGCTGTTTCATCTGGGGCTGAATTCCCATGTTTGATCCTCGCATCAGTACCGTGCGCTACCCCTTCAGGTTCACCCGCACCTCAAACCCGCCGCCCTCGCGGTTGCCGGCGAAAAAGTCGGCGCCAATGATAGCGGCGCGGTATCTCATGATCCGCAGTCCCAGGCCGGTGTTCTTCTTCTCCTGCATGCCCACCCCGTCGTCAAGTATGGCGATTTTGATCCCCTCGTTGTTGGCGATAAGGTGGATGTGTATGCTCGCCGCCTTCCCGTGCTTGATCGAATTGGTCACCGCCTCGCGCACGATGTAGAACAGGTGGGTCGCGGCCTGGTTATCGTCGACAAGGAATATCCCGTCCTGGTATATCTTGCACGATACATTAAAGATTTTCTCCGTGGTGGCGGCCATTTCGTCAAGCGCGGAGCGCAGGCCGTTCTTCTCCATCTCAACCGGGCTCAGCATCCGCGACAGGCTCCGCGTCTGCACGATCGCGTCGCGGATAAGGCTCTCGATATGATCGATGTCCGGCATGACCGCGGCAAAGCGGTCCTCCGTCTTCTCCTTGAGCGCCTCTATCAGGAAAGTGACCGCGGTGAGGTTCTGCCCCAGGCCGTCGTGAAGGTCCTGCCCGATCCGCTGGCGCTCGATCTCCGCTATCCGCATGATGCCGTCCTGGAGGTTCCGCATCTCGGTTATGTTCATAAAATTTTCTATGATGCCGACAACGTCCCCTTCCTTTGAGAAATAGGGAGAAGCGTTCACGATAAAGATAACGTCCTCTTCATTGACCCTGGTCCTGATCTCGTATTCGACATATCTCCTGCCGTTCATGATGCGCCGCATCAGGATACGGTCGGCCTTGACCAGCTCGCGGTCCCAGTCGATCTGTCCGGTCCGGGAAAAATGGCGCGCGTCCAGATCGAACATCTCCATGAAACGACGGTTCATATGAATGATCGCGAAGTTCCTGTCGATGACGCGCATCCCCACCGGGGTGGAATTGAATATCTGCTCCAGCTCTATGAATGCCCTCACCTTCTCCTCTTCCGCTTTTTTCCGCGCCGTCATGTCCTGCAGGGTCTCGATCGCGCCGATGATGCTGCCGTCAACGTCCCGGAGAAGGGCCGCGGTGAAAAAGAGCCATTTCCCCCCATCGCCGAGCAGGGGGAAGAAACGCTCGCTCTCCCCCGCCTCCGCAAGAACCGGAGACTGACGGAACTCGCCGTCATATTTCCTGATAACCTCCGGCTCGGTCACGCGGCTGATGATGACGTCGGCCATGGTGGGCCGCTGCACGTCGTTAAACGGCTCCCAGTGGCGCCCCGTGCCGATCATCTCCTCCGAGATGCGGCCGGTAAGTATCTCGCAGGCGCGGTTCCAGTTGGTGACGACATGGTTCTCGTCGATGACGAACGTGGGTATGGGGCTCCCCTCTATGATCTGCGAGAGGAGGCGTCTGCTGCGCCGCAGCGCCAGATCGGCGTTCTTCTGCTCGGTAATGTCGTTCAGGAACCCTTCCACCCCGACGATCTCGCCATGGCGGTAGAGCGGCTGGCTGTAGAAGGTCTGGTAGGCGATGCCGCCGTCCTTCCGCCGCGTGCCGAACTCGCCCCGCACTGTCTCGCCTGCAAGGACGCGGCCGGTCTGCTCCTCGATCTCCCTCTTCCCGTCAACCGAGCGGATGACCGAGACATTCCGCCCTATCACCTCGCCGTACGTGAACCCGAGCATCTGCACCCACTCCGGGTTCACATACCTGATTATCCCCTCCCGGTCGATGCGGTAGTAGCCGAACGGGGCGTTTTCAATGATGGTGCGGAACCGCTCCTCGCTCTCCTTCAATTCCTCCAGGGTGACCTCGTGCTCCCCCCTGAGCTGGATGCCGCTCAGCGCGTATTCAATATCGGCGGCAATGTCCACAAAGAGCGCCTGCTCGTTATGGTCCGCAATGAGCTCCTCGGGCATCGACACCGAGAATATCCCCCGCCGGTTGCCGCCCGGGTTGATGCCGATGGTCATCCTCCCCTTGTCCTCGAACTGGTCGGCCAGGGGGCATCCGGCGCAATCCACCCCTGGGTCCTTGGTGATGATGACGCCGCGACGGTAGACCGAGCGCTGCACGCAGACCGGGAGCGTGCCGTTGACGAGCATGTCGGTCATCGGATGGAACGCATCCCCGAGGCCCGACTCGGCCGCATAGAGAAGGCGGGAGTTGTCATCCACTATCGCAATCCAGGAGTAAAAATAGCTCCGGCTCTTTACCAGGTTGTCGCAGATTCCCTTCATGAGCCGGTAGAGGTTTTTCTCCTTGGTGATGAGATGGTTGATCTCCCTGATCGAACGGAGCACCAGATTGAAATGCTGCATCCGTTCCCGCGCCCTCGTGATTCGCTCGCTCAAATAGGCGACGACGACCGAAATGAATATAAACATGAGTGCCCGGATATAATCTTCAGCTGTGCTATCATGCTGATCGAGGACCAGGTGCGCGGTTACGAGCGCTCCGGACAGCAAGACCGCCACGGCAACGCCCCGCCGCCCCCACCAGAGTGCTGCCAGTATTATTGGAATGTAGAAAAAATGCGTGAATACGGAATCAATATGGAACATGCCATAGAAAAGCACAATGAATGCAAGAGAGACGAGGACCAGGATCGTGATGATAACAGTCTTGTTCCGTGCAAATGTCCTATCCATCTATAGGGGGCCTCTGAACTATACAAACATATTTTAATGAACAATATATTTGTTGCGATACTGAATTTTCAAAGGGGTTTATAGGGGCGAAGCCCCGATAAAGCTCCCCGCCGGGGCTTCCCGGCGAGCGCGAGACGCAGTTTCGCAACAAGTCTAATAAGTATCAGGGAAAGGATTCGTCAAGAGATATTCAGTTTACCCGGGGTGGACAAAAAAAGCGATCCGCTCCCGTGCCGACTGGAGGCGTACAACCCGGGGCGGACCGATCACACATGCAGAACCTAATTAAGGAAGAATGTCGTTATTTCAGCTGGCGCCGTTCCGTACCGGCAACCTCCTCGCAACTCCAGTCATTCAACTCGTCTATTCAGCGTGGTAAAAGACCACGCAGGGCTGGGAGACTCCATTCACATAGGGGGGGGGGGGAAGAAGCGTCCGTCATCTCCCAGCCCGGGTCTTTCTACTTTATTTTAACAACTTCCATCCGCAACAGCGGAATGAAAGCACTGTTCATGATAAGCGCGCCCGCACAGTCCCAGATTCGGACCAGTCTGGACGCTGCACGTATGATCGCCATTTCAATAAGAAGTACCATCAATCATTTCTCCTGTCTTTAATAAACATAATAGTTTCGCTCCGGTCAATCCCGGATAAACGCTAAAAAAGTATAGCGGAATACGTGACCGCAGACGGAAACCGTCGTGGCGGACGGAATGATTATTCCTTGACAAGATGCGCTTGAATCGGATTTTGTTTACAATAAATTTTGATGCCGGGATTGCTGCCATATGAATAAAATTATAGAAAAAGAGTTCCTTTCGCCGCATGTCTTTCGCATGAGGGTGGAAGCGCCGGAAATTTCCAGGAAGAGAAAGGCGGGACAGTTCATCATCCTCCGCGTCAGCGACGCCGGGGAGCGCATTCCCCTCACCATCGCTGACGCCGACCCCGAGGCCGGATGGATAGAGCTCGTGGTGCAGGCCGTGGGCAAGACCACGAAGGACCTTTCGCAGCTCGGGCCCGGCGACGCGCTCCACGACCTGGCCGGTCCCCTGGGCCGCCCCACGCATATCGAGAAGCGCGGGACCATCGTTATGGTGGGCGGCGGGATCGGCATAGCGCCGTCGCACCCGATCGCGCAGGCGATGAAGGCGGCCGGGAACCATGTCATATCCATCCTGGGCGGCCGCACGAAGGACCTGATCATAATGGAAGACAGGATGCGCGCGGCAAGCGACGAGGTGATTATCGTGACCGACGACGGCTCGTACGGGTCAAAGGGTCTGGTTACCGACGCACTCCAGAAGCTGATCGACGAGGGACGAAAGATAGACGAGGTGATCGCCATCGGCCCGCCGGTGATGATGAAATTCGTGAGCCTGCTCACGAAGAAATACGACATACCGACGCTGGTAAGCCTGAACACCATCATGATCGACGGGACCGGCATGTGCGGCGGCTGCCGCGTGAGCGTCGGCGGCGAATCCAAGTTCGTGTGCGTCGACGGCCCCGAGTTCGACGGTCACCTGGTGAACTTCGACGAGATGATGCAGCGCCTGTCGATGTACGGCGACATGGAGAAGGAGTCTGAAAAGCACGCGTGCAGGATCGGGCTGGACAGGAAGTAGGAGCGCCCGCCCCCTCCCCGGCCCTCCCCCGTGTACGGGTGAGGTGGCCGAAGGCCGGAGGGGGCATTTACTAAGATGCTATAAAGGAATCACATGATGGATCGAAAAGAACTCACCAACAAGGAGCGGCTGGCGATCCCGCCGCAGAAGATGCCGGAGCAGGACCCGAAGGAACGAATCCGCAACGTGAACGAGGTGCCCTTCGGCTACACGGCCGATCAGGCGATCGAGGAGGCGAACCGGTGCCTCCAGTGCAAGAACGCGCCCTGCGTGAAGGGGTGCCCGGTGGAAATCGACATACCCGGATTTATCAGGCAGATCGCGGAGGGGGACTTCCGCGGAGCCATAAACACCATCAAGATAACGAGCGTTCTCCCCGCCGTGTGCGGACGGGTATGCCCACAGGAGGAGCAGTGCCAGGCGCCCTGCACCGTGGGCAAGAGCCTGAAGTCGGTGGACAAGGCCGTGCAGATTGGCAAGCTCGAGCGCTTCGTAGCCGACTGGGAGATGACCCAGGGCCAGTCGGAGACCCCGCAGATAAAGCCGGACACCGGCAGGAAGATCGCGATTATCGGGTGCGGACCGGCCGGCATTACCGTTGCCGCGGACTGCAGGCGCGAGGGGCACACGGTGACCATCTTCGAGGCCCTGCACAAGCCGGGCGG
>JAFGJX010000040.1 GCA_016928865.1 Spirochaetota bacterium | reverse complement strand
TGCGAGGATAGTTCCATGAGTCAACTGATAAGTGATGCGATGAAAAAGCAGGCGGCGCTCCTGTCGATGCTGCGAAAAGAGAATATATACACGTACAGTCTCGAGGTTTCCTCCGCCTGCGCGAATCGCATCGTGGTAAGCGGGAAGGAGCGGATCAATTTTATTTCCAATAATTATCTCGGATTTTCCACCCATCCCGAAGTGCTCAAGGCGGTCCGCAGCGCGGTAGATAAATACGGGCTCGGGATCGGCGGTTCGCCCCTGGCCTGCGGAACTACCGAGCTGCACTACAAATTGCAGGAGAAGATCGCGCGGGTGTACGAGCGCGAGGCCTGCGTTCTCCTGGCCAGCGGGTATCAGGCGCTTCTCGGCTCGATACAGGCGACCATCGGCAAGGGGGACGTGGCCGTGATGGACAGCCTCGTGCACAGGAGCATCGTTGACGGCGTGACCCTGTGCGGCAGCGACAAGAGAATGTGGCTTCATAACGACACCGAGGACCTCGATTCCCTCCTGGCCCGGCTCAAGACGAAATACAACCGCATGCTTATCCTGGTCGACTCGGTGTACAGCATGGACGGCGATTGGGCCGATCTCCCGGAGCTTCAACGCATCAAGGAGGAGCACGGCGCGCTTCTTCTCATCGACGAGGCGCACAGCCTGGGCGTACTCGGCAAGCGCGGCTATGGCCTGCCGGACCACTTCGACATGCCGAACGCTCCGGACGTCATCGCGGGGACCTTTTCGAAGTTTGCCGGCGCCGTGGGCGGTTTCGTTGCCGGGCCGGCCGATTTCATCGACCACCTGCGCCATAATGCGTCAGCATATATCTTCTCCGCGTCGTTGCCGCCCCTGACCGTGGCTGGAATCCACCGCTCCTTCGAGCTCCTGGACGAAGAGCCCGAGTGGCGGGAGAGGCTATGGAACAATATCAATTATTTCCTGACAGGGCTTAAGGATCTGGGTTTTGATACCGGACCATCGAGGACCGCGGTCGTACCGCTCCTGATCCGCGATCTTGAAAAGACCATGATGTTCAACAAGATGATTTTTGAAGAAGGGGTTTTTGCCTCACCCATTGTGCATCCGGCCGTGCCGCCGGCGGAATCGCGTATACGCCTCGGCGTGATGGCCACTCATACGAAGGCTGACCTGGACAGAAGTTTTGATGTGTTTAAAAAAGTTGGTAAGAAGCTGGGGATAATCTAGGATTTCCCCTTTCATAAGTCCGATAGTTATCGGTAGACCCCGGGGGTCAGAGTAAAAACTAGACCCACCATTTAAAAATTATGCTCTACAGTATGACAGGCCCCGGTAAAACAAGGCTGAGCGGCCGAGGACGTTTTTAGAAATCCGGGCTTAAACCTGTGCCGCAGGCCGCGAAGACTGTTTACCGGGGCCCGGGCACCTTCCGTACCGATAGTTATCGGTCAATCCAGGTCTATGCTCTTCCCAGACATCGCTCCCACAGGGCAGGCAATCTTGCACAGGCCGCACGCGACGCACTTGTCCGGATCGAACCTGACCTCCATGGTCTGCCGGTCGATGCAGAGGGCGTCAACCCGGCACACCGAGGTGCATGCCCCGCAATTGATGCAGCGTTCATCGTCCCTGACGATCTTGTCGCTCAGCGGCTCCACCACCACGCCTTCACTGGTCAGGTAGTCAATGCTCGTGGCAATCGATTCTTCGGTTCCTCGGAGCTCCAGGATGATCCTTCCCTCGAGCTTGGGCAGGATCTTGGCCTCGAGCACATTAAAGACGATGTCGAAATCCTTCGCGAGCCGGAATATCAGCGGCTTGTACATTATCTTCTTGTCAAAAATGAGAATAACGTTTTTTGATTTCATGCCTGTTCTCCATGTAAATCGGCCAGTTCAACATCGCCCTGCGCGGCAAGGCGGTCGCGGTATATGATAACGACGCCCCGCGCGCCGCGTTCCATGGCAAAGCGGGCCGCCGCTTCCATATCTTCCTCAGATTTGACACGGTTGCACGTTTCTGTCGCGATCGCGTCAGCCAGGGCGGCGCCGGGCGCGATCACGGTGGCCGCGTCAGCCGCGCCGAAGCTGAAGGAGAGCCCTATCCGCGCCGACGAGGTGCAGATGCCGCAGGGCGTGCGGTCCGGGGATATCCTGATCGACACCGCGTCGAAATGGTGTCCTCCCGGGTAAATTCGTATCGATGCGGGCGCGGCCGTCATCATCCAGATATCGCCGCCATTTTCAACGATCAGTTCATCCGTGAATGACAGCAATTCACGGCCCGTGCATTCGGCCACGGCGCCGGCGACCGCCGCCATGGGGCCCACGCCCGCGCGCCCGGAAGCGTCGTACATCATGTCGATGACGGGCGGGCACCCGGCCAGGCGCTCCACCGGCGCATACGAGGTCAGGAACTCGTTCTGGCGGTCGATGTGTTCGAAGATCCGGTCCCTGAGCCCGCGGACGACGCGCTCCGCGCGTTCCGAAAGGTCGGAACCGGCCCGTATGTACAGGTCGGATGTCTCAACCTTCACCCGGAAGCTCTTCCAGCGGGCGGTTTCCGCGTAATCGCGGTATGTTCGTTCAGCGCGTTTCATCGTCCTTCCCGTGTGGAACGGTCGGAAACGGCGTTTGCGGAATACCGATGGTAAATCCTTTCTTAACCCACTCTTTCAATTCGAGTGCTATTTTCCTCGCCATGGGATAGCTCGACATGGGGGCCGCGTCGATGGTTTTTCCCATGAATTCTATTTTACCGCTTTTCAGCTCCGCGTAGGTCACCTCGCCCAGCGATCTGCTGATCCCGGAGGGGTAGTCGTTCCCGTAGTCGACTACCTGACAGCGGAGGTCCCTGTCGGTCTGGCCGGTGAAATAGGCCATGTCCTTGTTGATGATCGGTATGGGGACGCCGATGCCGATCATGATGCTGCACCCGTACCCGGTGAAGGAAGCGCCGCGCACGAACCGCGGGTCCATCTCCTTCATGTTGCCCATGACCGCGAGGGTGCCGGCGCCCTCGCAGGGGATGCCGTTCGGTCCGCGCTTGCAGTCAGGCGCGTGCTGGGTTCCGTGCCAGACCACCGAGCCGGCCGCGCCGCAGAGGAATATCCGAGTGCCCGTGCCGATGGTCCAGTAGTAAGGGTCGTTCAGAAGCGGGCTGAGCTGGCCCGCGCTCGAGTAGGATGCGTTTGCCATGTCCGGCTTCAGTATGCCCAGGTAGGTGTAGATCGTCTTCTGCGACAGGTTCACGGCGCAGTTGTAGTTCTGATACGCGTTGCGCGGATTGAACATGATGGCGTCCCGCAGGTCGTCGATTGTAATCTTTGCATCGTGTTCTTTCAGCGGGTAGCAATCGGTGCCGTATCCGACAGCCTTGAGGCCGATCCTCTTTCGCGCGATCAGGTCCTCGATCACATGGCCCCCGCCGTAATTGAATTTGCCGGGATGGACCATGTTAAGGGGATCGTTCTCCTGTACCTGGGTGGCGCCGATATAGCAGTCGACCGCAGCGAGGCCGCCGTACGCTTCAACATTATTGAACCATACCTTTGTCGCTTTCATCCGGGGCCTGGTGTGGCCGATATTGATGAAAGCGCCCGAGGAGCACATGGCGCCGAAGGTGCCGGTCGTGACGACATCCACCTTTTTGAAGGCGCCGTCCACGCCTTCCGACGCGACGATTTCCGGCATCTCTTCCGCGGTCACGACAACCGCCTTCCCCTCTCTGATCTTCTTGTTGATTTCTTCGTAGCTTTTTTTAATTTCAACGCCGCTCATGACATGCTCCATGTTGTGATGGGAATGAGACGAGTGTTTCTCCTCCAGGACATCACGTATCTCACACTAACGCGGTAATTGTTCAACTGTTTTTTTTATTTTTCCGCCGCCGAGGCTCACGGACAGTGCGCGGCGTCGACTTTTTTACTTGCCATGCGGCCGGGCATCCTGTATACCGTGACCGGGCATTACGCTATCTATACCGGAGAATGAAATGAAAACTATTGTTCCTCTCGCGCTTGTTTTGTCCCTGGCCCTTGTCCCGGCGGGCTATCCCCAGGACCGCGCCGACGTGGTTGAAGCGATTACCCCCGCATCCGCGAGCATGTTTATGAAGACCGCCCGCATAAAGGAGCTTGTCGGAACGGTAAAATTTGTGTCAGATAACCTGCTACACCGGGACTACGCTGATAAATTCAGGAAAATGCTTGAGAATATCAAGGCTGGAACGGGTATCGATCCTCTTGATGTCGAGGCCCTGACCAATGCGGGTATTGACGTGGGCCGTTCCGCGAGCCTGGCCGTGTATCCCAGTGGAAAGCGGAACGAGGAACGGATGCTCATTTTTATCCCGGTCCTTGATGACAAGATCTTCCCGCTGAAGTTCGTTGAGATTTTAAAAAAGATGGCGAAGACGAAGAACGCGGATCTGTATCCCGCCATCACGGAATATAAGAACCATGCGGTGTATCAGAGCCACAGGGACATCTTCACCACCGCCATGGACGGCGTATTCATCATCGGGTCTACTGGCGAGTTGCTTCGAAGCGTGATTGACGCCAGGGTAAACGGCTCTGGTTTCCTAGCCGCCGATCCGCTGTACGTGGAGTATGCCTCGCGGCTGAGCAAGAACTATGACCTGCGCGCCTACGTTACCAGGGATTTTCTCAAAGAAGCGCTGAAGCGCCGGCCGAAACAGGATGGGGAACAGAAGGGCGGCCAGAAAAAGGTGACCGGCGGACCCCTGAACGCGGCCGGTTTGATTGAGGCGGCCTATTTCGCGGACGCTGCCGCCGGCGGGCCATCCGTCCGCTCGGAGCTCGACCGGCTTGAAACCGGGCCGTCTCCCTTCAACACGGTGGATTACGCTTCGCTCGGCGTGAGGGTTACCCCCGCGGCGGTGGACATCGATATCCTGGCGCGATTCAACAGCGCAAGCGGCAGCGTGAACACCTTTCTCGACGTTATCCGTACCGGTATGTATGGCAGGGCGCTCGAGGTGAAGAACGCGAGCACCTACGCATACGTCTCGTTCGATTTCAACAGGATCGAGGAGCTCTGCCGGAAATCGGCGGCCGGCTGCGGGTACTACGCGCAATTCAAGGAGGAGGTCCGCGAGGACCTGGGGATCGACTTTGAAAAGGACGTGCTTCCCCACTTCAGCGGCGTGTTGAACATTGTCGCGGGAGAGCCGAAGGGCGGCGGCGGAGGGTACCTGTTTTTCCTGCCCATGAACGACGCCGGGCGGACGAAAGCCATTTTTGATAAGTCCTCCGCGTATCTCAGGGAGAAATTCAAGGGAACCGCGCGGTACGGGGCTGATACGATCGGCGGCGTGCAATCGTTCTGGCACGTTGATTCGAAGAACAACAGGATCCACATGCTCTGCGACGGGCGCGGCCTGTACCTGGGGAATGACCGCGAGCTTATCGGCATGGCGCTTGCCGGCAGGGAGTTGAAAAATCATCAGGCCGCTGACGGCGTGCTGAGCCGTCTGGGGGAAAATGTTTTCTTTCTCGCCCACATGAAGAAGGACAGCTTTTTCGGCGCGCTCCTGACGCTCTATTCATACCGGAACAAGGAGATCAGCGGGGTCGTCAATATGATGTCAGACCTGAACGTTATCGGCGTGAAGGATGATACCTCCCTCTCGTTCAATGTCTCGATCGGCCTCATGAAGCGCAAATGATTTCCGGAGCCGCGGCATGAAATATCTCTTCGGTCCCGTCAATTCGCGACGCCTGGGCGTGTCCCTTGGTGTCGACCTTGTCCCCTATAAGACCTGCTCGCTCAACTGCGTCTACTGCGAATGCGGCGATACCACGGACCTGACCACGGCCGTCGCCGAGTATGTACCGACCGACGGGGTGATTGCAGAGCTTGACGCCTACCTCGCCGGCTCTCCGCGTCTGGACGCGGTCACCTTTTCCGGGTCCGGTGAGCCGACGCTGCATGCCGGCATAGGAAAGATCATCGGCCATCTCAAGGCGCGTTATCCCCACTATACGGTCGCGGTGCTGACCAACGGTACGCTTCTCCACGAGCCCGGTGTGCGGAAATCGATCCTCGGGGCGGATGTCGTTGTTCCCTCGCTGGACGCTGTCGGCCGTGAAGCATTTGACCTCATCTGCAGGCCCGCCGCAGGCATCGATCCGGATACGATGGTGGCCGGTCTGGTCGAATTCAGGAAGGAATTCCGGGGGACAATGTACCTCGAGATATTCATCGTCCCGGGCATAAACGACAATCCCGCCGAGCTGGCGCGTCTCAGGGACGCCTGCCTGGCGATCGGCCCGGACAGGATCCAGATCAACAGCCTTGACCGTCCCGGCGCGGCGGGGTGGGTGCGGCCTATGGAAGGAAGCGAGCTTCTCGCTATCCGTGATTTTTTCAGCCCCCTGGAGGTTGAGATCATCGGCAAGCCGGCGCCGCGACCGCAGGGGGACGCCCGCGCCGTCAATCTCATCAAGTCGATAATGTCGATTCTGCGGAGAAGGCCTTCCACGGCGAACGATCTTCTCCTGGCCCTCGGCGTTGAGCGCGGGGAGCTGGACGCGACGCTCGAAAGCATGGTCGCGAGCGGCATGATTGCCGTGGAGAGGCTCGAACGTGGCGCGTTCTACCGGATAGTTTAGGCCAGGGGAATGAGTATGGTCGCGTAGGTCTTGGACATGCTGTCCGTGGTGACGATGAAATTCTTGTGCGATATGTTGATGTTTTTCAGGAGGATGACGACCATCGAAAGCCCGAGCCCCATCCCTTCCGCTTCCGGGTCCGGATTTTCCATGTAAAATTCCGCGATGTTGTCGTACTTCGACGACACCTCGATCCGCTCGCTGATCTTTTTCTGCTCTTTTTCCGAAAGGGGCACGTTGTTGATGACTTCGATGATCAGGTTGTTGCCATGCAGCTTCAGGTAGGTCCGTGTCGAGAGATTGTTCTTTTTCGCCTTGATGCCGTATTCCAGCAGCGCCTCCTCGTTCAGGACGCTTCGTATCTGCTTGACCACCTCCGCCGGATCGTCGGAATACTTGATCTTTCCCTCGTTGATGAGGATCATCTTGGCGTTTGCCTTGGTGGCGTTGGCGATCAGCTCCTTGATGCAGGAAACGATGGGGGTGAACAGCTCTTCTTTCCTGAAGCGCTCGAGGATCTTCGCGAGGGCGAACTTGATCTTTTCCTCGGTGGCCTCCAGGCCCGAATAGGAGATGAAAACGAGATCGCTCCGGTTTTTTAATGCGGTAAGGATCTCGGTCTGATAGGTCCTGTTGATGTCTTTGTTCAGCATTCTCCGCTGTCTCCGCGCGCGACTCGCTCAATCTTAACCATCGGCACGAGACGCCGTTTACAGTACAGTTTGAAATAAATTATTGATTTTTTTCAAGCATTAATTATCCTTATCCCGGCCGGCGTGCCGCAATTGCAAGAAAAACCATGATAGAAACAATTATCCCATCAATACCGTCCATTGTCATCATAACCGCGCTCGCCGTCGCGTTCGGTCTTATACTCTCCATCGCCTTTATAAAGCTGCGGGTCAGGCAGGACCCGCGCGTGGAAAAGGTGCTCGAGGCGCTGCCCGGCGCCAACTGCGCCGCCTGCGGCATGCCCGGCTGTTCCGCCTACGCGACCCGGATCGTGGAGGAGAAGTACGACATCGACCTGTGCCCGGTGGGAGGGAGCGAGACCGCGGCGAAGATTGCCGCGATCATGGGGATCGAGGGCGCCGGCGCCATGGCTGCCGTCAGGGCGCGCGTGCGGTGCCGCGGCGGGATCGCGGAGACGACGTCGCGCTTCTTCTACGAGGGACCGCGCGACTGCGCGGCCGCGGACGGAATCATGGGAGGATACAAGACCTGCGGATACGGGTGTCTCGGGTTCGGCGATTGCGAGCGGGCCTGTCCCTTCGGCGCCATCACCATGAACGATAACGGCCTTCCGGAAGTGGATACGGCGCTCTGCACCGGGTGCGGCCTTTGCGTGAAGGCATGCCCCCGCGGCATCATTATCCTTTCGCCGGAGCCGAACGACATTTACGTGATGTGCTGCAACCAGGAGCCAGCCCGGGTGATGAAGCAGGGGTGCGGCGTCGGCTGTATCGCCTGCAAACTCTGCGAAAAGGCGTGCCGTGAAATGTTTGCCGGGCGGGAACCCGGCAGAGACCCGGCAAGCATCGAGCCCGCGATACGGGTGGACAATTTCCTTGCCCGGATCAACTATGATCTGTGCGTCCAGTGCTACCGGTGCGTGGAGGTGTGCCCGGTGCCGGTCATCAATCCCCTGTCGCGCTCGAAAAAATTCGCGGCATCGGCGCGAAAGAGCGCCGGCGCGGCGGATCCAATCAGGCAGGAAAAGCCATGAAAGACGTATTTGACATGAACGGCGTCGAGCGCGCCGCTGCTCTGCTGGTTTCGCTCGGTCCCCGGGTCGCGGCGGACATCATGAGGCACCTTGACGAGGAGAGCATCGACCTCCTGACGCGGGAGATCGCGAAGATCGACAGGCTCACCCCGGGCGAGCGCGAGGAGCTGATCGGCCAGTTCCTTATCGATCTCCGGAAGGAAAAGAAGCGGCTCAGGGGCGGCGCGGGCACGGCCCGCCAGATCCTCTCGAAGACCTACGGCGATGAAAAAGCTGAAGAGATACTGTCGAAGCTCAACACGGTCGACGTGGACAGGGAGTTCGAATCCCTGAACGAGATCGAGGACGAAGCCCTGATTTCATTTCTCAGGGACGAGCACCCGCAGACCATTGCGGTGCTCATGTCGTTCCTGGCGCCCGGGAAGTCAGCGGCAATCATGAAGTCGCTCAAACAGGATAAAGCAAAGGACGTCGCGCTGCGCCTGGCCAGGATGGACCGGGTCATGCCGGAAGCGGTGGCGGGCATTGCCAGGACCATCAGGAAGAAATATCAGGAATACCGGAGCAAAAACCAGGGTCTGTCGGCCGGCGGCCTGGACGCGCTCATAGGCATCCTCCAGCACATGCCGGCCGACGAAGAGCGGAAGATCATGAAGGACCTCGAGATCGCCATGCCGGCCGTATCAGAGCAGATCAACGAAAGGATTTTCACCTTCGAGCATGTCGAGAACCTGAGCAACCAGGAGGTCCGCATCCTCATCGACGAGATCAATGACGACCACCTGATCGCCAAATCCCTCAAGGGCGCTTCGGATGAGATACGCTTCAAGTTCCTTCGCAATATGAGCCAGAACAGGGCCACGGACATCCTGACCGACATCAACGCGATGGGCGTGGTCAGGCGTACCGAGGTCGAGGATTGCCGCGCGAAGATCATCGCGATCATGAGGAAGCTTGACGACGACGGCGTGATCAACATCCGGGGCGGGCAGACGTTCGTGAAATAGCGCGCCGCTGATATTCAAGGAGAATAGTTATGAGAAAACTGTTTCAGCTATCTATCATTCTGATTATCTCATCTGTTATCGTCAGTTTAACTTCCTGTGATAATGAAGCGGGCGAGACACTTATTGTCCCATACAACATGGACTCGGGCATTGACAACGTGAGCGGGACCATAGCTCCGGGAGAATACCTGGCGCTGGCGCACAACCTGGACCGGAACGACCTGACCTTTACGGGGCAGTTTATCAAAGACGGCTTTATCTATGATTATACTGATTATCAGGACTACTTCGGAAGCGTTATGGCTGAAAGGACAGGCGCGACGGTTTTCGCGAGTGGAATGGCTAATTATAATTCAGCAACAACCATGATTGACGGAAATATCTTGATCGCTTATGAGGGTAGCGGGGGTGGTGAATTTGTGATATATGATTCCTCGGGTAACCCGGTTGCCGGTCCGACTGTTTTTATGAGCGATACTATTGAATATATTTCGGCAACGGCCCTGAACAACGGCGATGCCCTGATCGCATATCAGGATTATTCTAACTCCCATTATGGGACATTCGTGATATACAATTCAGCAGGCAGCCTGGTTGCCGGTC
>JAFGJX010000039.1 GCA_016928865.1 Spirochaetota bacterium | reverse complement strand
GCGGGGAATGCCACAACGCCGATTTCATCAATCAGCACAACAGCCACTACACCGATGCCGTTAAAATTGAATGCTCGGCATGCCACGCCGATGGAGGAAAAATCACGCTCGCGCCCGGAACCATGAATCCCAACGGTACGATAAACCGGGACGCGCTCAAGATACGGGTGCCCTCAAACGCAAACTGCCTCGCATGCCACGGGGTGGGATCGGTAAAGGGGAAAGAGGTGTTCATCCCCGACGATTTCCCCGGCGCCCTCATTAATTATGAAGGGGGCAAATGCTTCCGGGTGACCTGCAAAACGGGCGAGATCCTTTCGCCGGAAAACATCTCGGACTCGCTGATGAACATCAAGGACCGTGACACCCTTGCATTTCCATGGGACGTGCACCTTCAGCGCGAAGTAATGTGCGTCTCGTGCCACTTCACGCGCAACGACCCCCGCCGGGCAGAGACGCGCGTGTCCGACCAGGAGCACCTGGCCAATGACCCGCGCAAGTCCTATTCCATAGGCAAATATCTGTACATACCTGACCACCGGCTCCTCCATGCGGATTGCAGAACGTGCCATACGCCCGAGAAGAAACACGATTTTCTGACATACAAGGACCGACACTTTGAAATCCTGTCGTGTCAATCCTGCCACGTGCCGAGGCTTTACGGTCCCGCATTGAAGTCGGTCGACGAGACCGTTATCACGGCCGGAGGCGGGCCACGCTATGAATTCAGGGCGCGGAACACGGCGAACGGCAAAAACCTCAACACCGCATACACCGAAGGATTTCAGCCGTTCCTTCTCTCCCACAACGAGGAGAAGCCCGGTGCGGAAGAGATCACCGGCGTGAAGGACGGCATTTCTCCCGTCAATCTCATGATCCGCTGGCACTGGACGGACGGCAGCGGCAAGGCCGTTCCCTTCGAGCTTGTCAAGGGCGTGTACCTGGACGGAAAGAAGTACCGGGCCGACATCATCAATGCCTTCGACGCTGATAAAAGCGGCGGCATAGAGCCCCATGAACTCAGGCTCGACACGAAGGAGAAGATCGATTTCATCAGGAAGCGCCTCGCCGCGGCAGGAGTAAAGGTCCCCCTGATCACGGGGTCCGTGGAACCGTACCGTATCAACCACGACATCGCCCACGAAAAAAGCATCGCTCCGGACTGCCTGGCCTGCCATTCGGGCGAATCCCGGTTCGGGGCAGGCGTTGAGCTCGCGTCCTTCAGACCGGCGGGCGCGGAAATGAACCAAAGCGGATCAGCGGCCATGAGCGGCCTGCTCTTCCACCTCGATGGCACAATCAAAACAGAAAACTCGAAGATGCGGCTGGTGAAGGACGGAAGCGTTACCGGCAGATATGTTTTCGGGTACAGCAGCATCACCTGGCTCAACGTGCTGGGGGCGCTTATCCTGCTGATGTCGATTGCGGGAGCCGCCGGCCACGGCGCGCTGCGGTACCTGGCGCAGCGGGGTGTCGAGCCGAAACACACGAATCTGGTGCGCGTAAAGGTGTATGCCCTGTATGAGAGGATCTGGCACTGGGGCATGGCCCTCTCGGTCATCGTCCTGATCATTACCGGACTTGAAATTCATTACGCGGGGAGCTTCACCCTCATGGGCTTCGAAATCGTGGTGGACGTGCATAATTTCTTCGCCGCGCTGGTCACCCTGAACGCGGGACTCTCTCTTTTCTACCACCTGGCAACCGGCGAGATCATGCAGTACATCCGGGTACGGAAGGGCTTCCGCGGCGAGGTAATCGTTCAGGCGGCCTACTACCTGTACGGCATTTTCAGGGGCACGGGACACCCCTTCGAGAAGACACAGGAGCGGAAGCTCAACCCGCTGCAGCAGCTGACCTATTTTGCGCTGCTGAACGTGCTCTTCCCGGTCCAGATAATGACCGGCATCATGATGTGGCTGGTGTCAATCTGGCCCGAATTCTCTTCCGCGATCGGGGGTCTCACCGTGATAGCGCCCGTACATAACTTCTTCGCGTGGCTCTTCATCACCTTCCTTGCCGTGCACCTATACCTCATTACAACCGGGCACACGGTATTCAGCAACCTTATAGCCATGATCACCGGGACGGAGGAGATGGAGGAAGGCGAATCCGCACGGATCGCCCGCGACTCCCTCTCCGGGGTCAAACTCCCGGATATCATAGAAAATATCAGGAAGATTGCGTTAAAGGCAATACGAGGTAAAGAATGAAAACAGAAAGCAGCGCAAAACCGTATATAAACCCCTATATCGGCGGGATATTCCTGGGAATAGTCCTTTTCGCAGCCTACTACTTGACGGGAAACGGACTGGGGGCGTCCGGGGCGCTGAGCAGGCTCCAGATATTCATACTGGACCTGTTCGCATCCTCGCATGTCGACCGGGTCGCCTACTTCGCGGAGAAGGGGGGCGGACCGCTCATCGCCATAGACAACAGCTCGGTCCTCATGCTGGCCGGGACCTTCCTGGGAGGGATGATCTCCGGCCTGATCAACAGGCGTTTCCGGCTCGAGACGCGGCGCGGGCCGCAGATCACCGACAGGCAGCGGTGGATCTTCGCCTTCATCGGCGGCGCCATCATGGGGTACGCGGCGCGTCTCGCCCGCGGCTGCACGTCGGGCCAGGCGCTGTCGGGAGGCGCCGTGCTCTCGGCGGGGAGCTGGGCTTTCATGCTCTGCGTCTTCGCCGGTGGATACATGCTCGCATGGTTCGTGCGAAGGCTCTGGCAATAGGAGGAACCCATGGCACCATATGATGCAATGATTTACGGAAAACTGGCGGGATACGCGATATATCTGGCCATCGGGATAGGGTTCGGCATGGCGCTTGAGATGTCGGGATTCGGCGACTCGCGCAGGCTCGCGGCGCAGTTCTATCTTACCGATATGCGCGTGCTAAAGGTCATGTTCACCGCGATTATCGTGGCCATGCTCCTCATCTTTGTATTCTGGTCGTTCGGCTGGCTCAACTTTGACAATGTCTGGGTGAACCACACGATCATCTGGCCGCAGATCGTCGGAGGCCTGCTGCTCGGGGTCGGGTTCATCATCGGCGGGTTCTGTCCGGGCACTTCGCTCGTGGCCGCTTCCACGCTCAAGATCGACGGCATCTTCTTCGTGCTCGGCGTTCTGTTCGGCGTGTATCTCCTCGGCGAAACCTTATCGATCCCCGCCATGAATATGTTTTACAACGCGGGCGACTACGGCAGGCTGACCCTTCCGACGCTGTTCGGCCTGGGCGCCGGCCCCGTTGTGGTCCTGGTAATATTCATGGCCCTCTTCATGTTCTACGGCGCGGGGATATGCGAAAAGTACTTCGGGGAAAAGATCCCCTGGAAGGACATCTCCCTTAACCCGCTGAAGCATATCCATCCCGCGTTTGCCGGCGTCCTCATTCTTCTCGCGCTCGTCATACTTGTCAAGGGCGAACCCTCGCTGCAAGACCGGTGGAACATGCTGCCCGCGGCCGAGCGTCAGAAGATCGAGAACCGCGACGTATACATACATCCCGCCGAGCTCCTCGCCGTGATGAATAACTTTCAGCTCAAGGCGCGCATACTCGACCTTCGCGGCCAGTCCGACTTCAACACCTTCAATATACTCAGCTCGGTGAACGAGCCGGCGGAGACCATCAACCGCCATGACCTGATCGACAGCCTCAGAAAGGAGGCGCCCAATACCGTGATCGTGCTCGTTTCCAATGACGAGAAGGCGGCAACGGAAACCTACCGACTCCTCAAGGTCAACGGCGTGCAGAACCTCTATATGCTTGAAGGCGGCATTAACAACTGGATTGGTGTTTTCGGAGCTGATAAAACGGTCGCGGTAAAGAAAGATGCCGTCGTCCCGGGTAGCGACAGCATGGCCTACACCTTCACCCGGGCATACGGATCAACCCTGCCCCTTTCCAACCCTATCGGGGACCACGGAGAACAGCCTGACATCAAGTATGTTAAAAAGGTTAAGCTGCAGCTCAAGGTTGCAAAGAGCGGGGGCTGCGGATAAGGAACCTGAGGCAGGGTGGCGGAATAATCGTGCCGAACAGGGACGATCCACCGTTAACCGGCGGAATGAAGCCCTAGGCCCGGACCGGGCGGACCGGCCCGGCGTGCCCGCCATGCTACGCGATCCTGAACTTGTCCATTTTACTCTTGAGTATCTCGGCGATCTTCGCGTTCTCCTCCGTGTTCGCGGTGATCTCCTCGGAACCGGCGCTTATGGTCTGCGTCAGCTCGTTGATCCTCGTTACCGACTGTACCACCTCGTTGATCGCGGTCTTCTGCTCCATCGTGGCGGACTCGATCTGCTGGGATTGCTTTCTCACCTCGGTCGCCTCGCGATCGACCATGGCGTTCATATCAACCTGTTTTTCCATGATGCCGGCTATCTTCTGCACCATTCCGTTCATCTCGCCGATGCCGGCGCTTATCCTGCCGATCCGCTCCACCACGTCGGTGACGCCCGAACGGCCCTTGCGGATCTCGCTGTCCGTCGTCTTGATCAGCGAGTCTATGTCCTTCACGCTCGTGGCGGTATTTTCCGCGAGCTTCGATATCTCGTCCGCCACGACCGCGAAGCCGCGTCCCGCCTCTCCCGCCCGCGCGGCCTCGATAGAGGCGTTCAGGGAGAGGAGGTTAATCTTGTCGGAAATGTCCTGGATGATGTTCACGATGTTTGTCATCTGCTGCGAGCCGGTGTTGATGGTGAGCATGCTCTGGTTCATCTGCCGCAGGGAGTCCTCGCCCCGTTTTGCCTCCTCCGTAATCCCGCCGGCAAGGGCGGAGGCGCTCGATATGTTCTCCGACAGCTCGCCGATGATGCCGGAGAGCTCGCCCATCCGCTCGATGAGCGACATCAGGCTCCGCATCTGCCCCTGCGCGCCGGTCGCTATCTGGTCCATGCCCGCCGAGATCTCCTCGATCGTCGCGGTCACCTCCTCGACCGTCGCGGCCTGGTTCTGCGTCACCCCGGTGAAGGAATTGGTGATCGACGACGTCTCCCGGCTGGACGCGTCGAGCTTCGTTGAAATCGTGTTGATGTCCGCCATCATCGACGAGATGTTCTTCTTCATGATATAGACCGTCTGGTTGATGTCCGTCAGCTCGTCAATGACGACAAAGATGCTTTTCTGGGCCGCCAGCTCGCCCCTCCCGATGCTGCGCAGGAATTCCGAGATCAGACCGATCTTGACGCTGATGGAGCGCCAGAGCGCGGCCACGATGCTTACCGCGACGATGACACCGAAGAGGATGATGCCGCCCAGCTTCAGGTAGGATACGGACGACGCTCCTTTCGCCGTCTCAAGCACGACCGAATAATAGCCGTTGAACCCGACCGCGGGGATGACAAGGATCAGCACGATCGATATCAGGATCCTCGGCATCAGGTTCATCCGGAGGTTGAATGATTTTATCACGATCCGGTTGAACAGCCCTTTGTTGAGCAGCTTCTGAAGATATGTTTCGGTGAGAAGGAAAAAGAGCATCCCGCCCAGCGGCGGTATGACTACCATGATAAAATAGATATTGAGCAGCTGCATGGGGGTCAGGTCTGCGATCAGGGAAAAAGGGACAATGGCGATGGCGAGCCCGAACACCCATTGAAGAAATGAATTGCACCCATGCACGTAGGGAAGGGTGAAAAACCTCTTTTGCGCCCGGTAATACACCTCCTCCGGGACATCCTCGCCCCGAAGCAGCAGCGCGAAGTACCTGGTTATCGGCACGACAATCAGCCGGTCAGCAACATTGGTCGCGACCAGGGAGATGAAGACCGCTATGCCGACGCATTTGAAAAAAAGCGCGAGCTGCTCCCCGCTCAGGTTGAAGTTGGTCCACACGTAGAGCACCAGCGCGGGCACGATAACGGCATAACTGACGGTTTCGGTCGAAAGAATGAATACCTTTGTGAAGTTTTTAATGTCTTTGCGGAGGGTTTCGATAGGGTCCATGTATTGTCACTCCCGTTAATAGAGCAAGGCGGCCAATCGCCTAGTCCTTTTATCATAGTAGATGAATCCATGCAAGGGCGCAAGAAAAAAACGCCCCCCGCAAACAAGCAGAAGGATTGATCGCCCGTCCGGCGCCATTCTATCTCAGGACTTCATATAGTACTGCTCCGGCCATGCCGCCGAGGCCGATCGTCGTGAGGAGAAAACTCAGCGTGCTGAAAACGCCGAACGGGGATGTCGCATTCCTGTTGACGCCGGGCATAATTGCGAGCACACAGTGCAGGGACGGGTTGGTGCAGGCGCCGACACACGCGGGCAGGACAAAATACAATGGAAGGTCGAAATTCATTGCATAGAACGAGAACAGGAGCAGTGCCATTATGGGATATTCCAGATGGCCCTTCAGCAGCCTGCCGTCATCCTTTATTAGTTTGACCACCGGGGACAGGGCCAGATAGCGCCGCACCACGAGGAGCCAGCCTGTTGCAATTGAAAGCATAACAAGCAAAGAACCGGTAATTACCAGCAGTTTCATCGGATGCCTCCTGTTATTCCAGCTTGATAATGATCTCCACCCGCCGGTTCTTCTGCCGTCCTTCCTTGGTGCCGTTCTCCGCGATGGGATCGTCCGCACCGAGGCCGCGGTAGGAGAGTTTGTCCGTGCCGGCCTTTTTCTTGAGATAGGCCGCCACGCTTTCGGCCCGGTCCCGCGAGAGACGGATGTTGTAGCTGGCGCCGCCCACATTGTCAGTGTGCCCTTCAACGATGATCTCCCGGTCAGGGTACCTGCTCCGGATGATCTCCGATACCCGGTCGAGCTTCTCCCTGCTGTCGCGGCGCAGCCCGGCCGAATCAAAATCAAAGAGGACGTCACCCAGACGCATCACCAGGCCGCGGCTCTCGGTATCGACATCAATGCCATCCGGCACTTCTTTTTTCAGTTCACGCTTCGCCTTTTCCTTCTCCTCACGTGTCACGGGCCGATAGGTTTTCATCTCCGTATTGATGATCATCTGGAACTCCCTGGCGTCAGGCTCCTTCTTTCCGGATGCGAAGAAAAAGATGATCCGGTACTTCTCCTTCATGTTCAGCGGCCTGCCGTTGCGCACGTCCCAGGTGATCCTGCCCTCGTCTTTCCCCAGGATCTTGACGGGAAAATCGGCCGGGTACTTCCCGCCGGACAGGTCATAGTCTATGGTAAAGCTATAGCCGATCACCGCGCTCTCGGTCCCGTCCTTTTTAATGATCTCCATCAGCCGGTACTCGACCGGGAAGGTGAGCTTGAAGGGCGTCGAAAAGGTATCGAGCACGAGCTCCGCCGGCTCAGTCCACGTGTCTCCCTTCCCTACATCCTTTTCAGGGAAGACGGGAAGGTTCCGCACATTGGGCATGAAGTACTGTTTCGGCACGGTAAAGCGCCCCTGCCGGTCAATTTCGAATTCCGATGGATACTGGTCGCGCAGATTGAACACATCTTTCGCCCTGGCGCGCGCGTATACGGAAAAAAGCCCCTTCACCGCGCTTGAAGCGGCCTTACGCTCATGACAGGTCAGATCGATGATATTCCGCTCCTGGTACACCCTGTTCAGCCGGTCGTTGATCAGGAACTTCACGGTCGCGGTGCGCGTTATCTCAAGCCGGTCATTTTTCCGGATATCCCAGGACAGCACGTCGGCGCTCGCGGCAGTGCATGCCGCGAGCATGAGGGCAATGGCTGTAAAACATGATTTTTTCATTACATTACCAGGTTGTGGAATACGCGGATGTACCCGTTTCTTTCACTATCGGCAGGGTCATGTTGAACGTTGAGAAATTTATTTTGGCAGCTCTCTCATGTTCATATAAAGCAGCTCAGAGCTTGAATTTCCCTGTAAAATAGGTCTTTTTCACCTTCCGCGCCTTTTCCTTCGCCCACTCTTCAACGCCCATCCTCTTGATCAGGCAGAGGTTGAAAACCTTTGTGTTGTGCGGCACCGCCGCCGCCATGTCCGCGTATGGATGGAGATGGTCGCACGGAAAATCGCCGCACTCGCTGCAGAAGTCAAGGCCCTTCCCCGCTATGCACCGGTACACGCTGCAGGGCTCGGTCATCCCCAGGAAGGGAATGGTGCCGCTTTCGTTCCTGCAGCCGCGGCAGGCCGCCTTTTCCGGATCGATCTTCATAGACGCCGCGATCTTCCCGCGGAGGCCTTCATCAGAAAGAGCCCGGTACATTGGACAGTTGAAGCAGTCGAGACCGCATGGCGCGGTCATGTTTTTGTAATCGGTCATGGTTTTTCCTCCTTCACCCCGAACCCGAGCAGGAGCACCGTAAGCACCGCCAGGCCGCCGCCGAACAAAAAGGGCAGCCCCGGATTCACCGTAAAGAGGAGTCCCGCTATCACGCTCGCGGGGAGCAGGCCGATGCCCACAATGGTATGGTAGAACCCGAGCGCCGTTGCCTTTGACTCAACCGGCGCCAGATCAGCGACAAAGGCCTTTTCCACTCCTTCGGTCATGGCGTAGTAGACCCCGTAGAGAGGCCAGAATACCCAGAGCAGCCGCGCCGAAGACGCGGATATGAAGCCGAACGCGGCATACACGACTGCATAGAGGGCATAGCCCCACAGCAGGACCCGCTTTCTCCCGATCCTGTCGGAGAGCGATCCGAACAGGGGCGAGAGCAGCGTCGTGGTCAGGTTGAACAGGATGTACATGAGGATCACCGTTGACAGCAGGTAGCCGAGATCCATGCTCCGGAGCAGCAGGAACTGGTTGGATGAATTTCCCAGCGTGAACAGAAACTGCGCCAGGAAGAATACCCGGAGGTTCCGGCCGTACTTCCTCACGTCGAGGTTCGGCCGCGGCTTTTCCCCGCCGGAGGACGCCGGCGCTTTTCTCTCTCTGATGAAGAACAGGAACACGACGCCGATGAAGGCCGGGACCAGTGATACCAGGAAAAGCAGATAAAACGCGTTGATGTCCCTGAGCGTCTTCGTCACCGGGTCCAGGAACTCGATCACCACGAAATAGCAAATGGCGGCGCCGAGGAACGCGCCGGCGAAGTCCATGCCGCGCTGGAAGCCGAACGCCCTTCCCTGCATCCCCCTGGGCGTGGATTCGGAGATCAGGGCGTCGCGGGGCGCGGTCCGAATCCCCTTGCCCACCCGGTCAAAGAAACGCGAGAGAAGCACGAATGCCCATCCCAGGGTCGCGGCAAAGAGGAGCGCTTTTGACACTGCTGACAGGGCGTAGCCCGCGATTGCCGGCGCCTTCCGCTTCTCAATGCGGTCCGAGTAGTACCCGGCAAATACCTTTAGCAGGCTCGCCGTCGATTCAGCGATCCCCTCAATGATCCCGAGCACCGGCCCCAGGAGCGCTTTCTGTGCCGTCATGATCATGGCCACGAACGCCTGGATGAGAGGATAAATCATCTCGGAGGATATGTCGGTGAAAAACGACGTGAGCCCGGTCAGGATAACGTTCCGGTCGAGTTTTCCATTCACATCCTCCCGGGGATTATTCTTCTCCATGTTCATGACACAGCTCTCCTGCACGCGAGTTACTAGTGATTGTCATCCGTCTGGTGTATGTGAATCAATGTTTTTTGTCAAACAGTAACTGCATCTGTCGTCGGATGATACAAACTTGTGCAGTCCGGGGGCTGAATTCCCAGAGGGGGCCTCATGGCAAAAAGCATACTCTAACATGTGAAATCTCATAAAAGTGGCGCGGTGTCTTAAAATAAAAAAATAAATATGGAACTTTCCGAACCCACACCCGGTCAAATATCTGGTTTTACAGAACACGTAAGCCATATGACGCAATGAACTCAGGTTTCCCAAAAACCGGAACCATGGAGAAAACAATGAAAAGAACAGAATGGCATGTATCAATGAGATTAATCCCGGCGCTAGCTCTGGCGCTTCTGCTGTCCATGTTTGTCCCGGGCGGCATGACTTCCTCCGGCACGGCATATGCACAGGATTCGACCAATTTCAACGACATGCTTGAGAGGATCCCGGAGACAATGCCGGAGAATTACACTGACGAGCAGATCGACGAAATGCTGGACGATATCCAGCAGATCGACGATTCAGCCGACACCGAGGGGAGTGACGTGGAGAAAAAGCCGGAGCTCTCCGCCGAGGACAGGGCCCTGGCAGATGACATCAGGCGCAATCCTGAAAAATACGCGGAGCGTGTCAAGGAGCTGGAGTGGCTCAACGCGCACCCGCGGGTGATATGGTCTGTCTGTTCGGATTTCGCCTGGATAGAGGCGCACCCGCACTTTGCGGCCCGCATCTATCTCAACTTTGGGTTCTGGCACCTGTACCCGGAAATCGCGTACATCATAGTGCTTAACAGGCCGTTTCTCGTCAGGTATCCGCGGATAACCATGAGAATATATTACTACGACGACTGGTTCATCGGCCACCCGTTCATAGCCCGTGAAATTTACCGTAACTATACGATCTTTGTCAGGTACCCTGAACTGTACAATCGCTATTACCGTCACCAAGAGTGGATGCACCGCCACCCCGCGATAGTGAAGATCGCATACGGGAACCGCCCCCTGTTTGAACGGCATCCTGACCATCTGAAGAACGTATACCGGTATCGCCGTGACGCCATCAAACAGCGAATTATCAACAGGCCGCACATGGTGAAGATGCACGATCGCTGGAAAAGCAGCCCGGACCGCTACCGCCAGGGCAGGCAAGACGCGCATCGCACGAAATACACCGGGAAAAAACCGGGAACGGACGACACGCGCTACACAAAACGCGGCGGTGGAGACCGGCCGGCCGACCGCGTCAACAGGAGCGACACCAGGCGCAGGGGAATCATTGACTACCGGAGCGACCGGGAATACAAGGGCGGCCCCAACCCGAATCCGGACAAGAAATTCGACGACCATAAAAACAGCAGGCAGCGGAAGGATATTCAAAACAATAGAAGCGATCGTGAATATAAAAGAAATCCCGGGCCTGCGAAAAACAGGGACTTATCGAAAGACGCCGGCTCGCGGGGAAGCAGGGAATTTAAATCAGGCCCCGCATCGAACGGGAAGAAAGGCACTCCCGGAAACGGCGGAAAGAAAGGCGGTCATAAATAACAGTCAGGCAACCTCTGTGGTGAATTAGATGAATGACTTTCAGCAAGTCTTTTGAATCATTCACCACGGAGGACACGGAGGACTTGTTGAAAATTCTGGGTATTTCTTTCAATTGCATCTGCATGTAAATTTTTTTATACCGCACTCGGGATAACGTACTCAGATGAACATAACCAATCAATTGCTCCCCACTCACCGCATCCTCATCGGCTAAACATTGTATACAAACTTCAGAAACAAAAATTAATTTTTTGCAACCCCAGTTACTGTAACCCTGTCCTTACTTTTTAATTGTCCGTCGTAAAAATTTTTTAACACGCAGTTGCTGATAAAAACGCAGTAACCTGTTATCGGATCATGGAGGGATATTGTGCGTCGCAACAGGCTATTATTAACAGCGGTCTTCGGACCGTACGGGATTAAAAACAGGTATGCTGAATCTCTGGGCATGCAGATGGAGCTTCTGAACAACCAGATCACCCGGATGCAGGGAGTGCACTCCCCGCGTCAGGCCTACTGGACCTTCCCACTCTATCTGCTCGCTGAAAATATTTCGGTGGAAACAACGGTACTCGATTTCCCGTCTTGGCGCGACTTCAAAAAGGAGCTCGCGCGGGGATACACCCACGTCGGGATCAACTTTATCGTGCCGAACGTACTGAAGGCAAAGCGCATGGCCGAGTATGTCCGCGCGCATTATCCCGACACAAAGATCATTCTCGGCGGGTACGGAACCATCATCCCAGACCTTCAGGACTACGTGCCCCATGACGCGCTGTGCAAGGGCGAAGGAGTGCGATGGCTGCGCGCCTACTTCGGCGAGGACACGGAAGCGCCGGTGAAGCACCCCGCGCTGCGCAGTCCCGCCTATGCCTACCTGTACGGCGCGAAGGGCAGGCCGAGCGGCGCGATCCTCATGCCCGGCGTCGGCTGTGAAAACGGGTGCAAGTTCTGTATAACCTCTCACCAGTTCAACAAGCAGTATCATTCGCTCCTGCCGACCGGCGAAGACATGTTCAACGCCTGCGTGAAAATCGAGTCCGAACTTAACGAGCGCGGGTTCACGATACTGGATGAGAATTTCCTGAAGCAGTCGCGGCGCGCGCAGGACCTGCTGGCTGTCATGACCGAGCGGGGAAAGCCCTATGTGTTCGACATCTTCTCCTCCGCAGAGGTAATTAAAAAATTCGGCGCCGATTTCCTGGTGCGGCTCGGCGTACGCATGATATGGGTGGGCGTCGAATCGAAGCACAACGATCACGACAAGACCAGGGGGATCGACCTTAAAAAGCTTTTTGCCGAGCTCCAGTCAAAGGGCATATCAGTGAACGCCTCCACCATCCTGTTCCACGACCACCACGACAGAAAAACGATACTCGAGGACATTGATTATGTGATAGGCCTCGGGTCGGACTTCATACAGTTCATGAATTACACCCCGCTCGCCGGCACGCAGCTCTACCGGGAGCTCGATGCTGAAAACCGCCTGAAAGATATTCCCTACCGGCACCAGCACGGCGCGGGAGAGCTCTTTTTCACGCACCCCCATATCAACGACCGCAGGGACCATGTCCGCTATCTCCGCAACGCCTTCAGGAAAAAATACCTCAAGGACGGCCCCGGGGTGCTCAACCTGGGCATCACCGCCATCCGCGGATACCAGAGCGCCCTCGAAGGACACCGGAAGCGCCAGGCTGAGGGCATGACATGGGACCAGGAAGCGTTGCGCTACGTAAAAAGCGCCACGCCGGCGTCGGACCGGTTCATGGAACTGCGCTTAAAGATGATGAAGCGCATCGCGGAAAACGCCCGGCCCATGCTCGTCCCGGCATGGGTCTTCGCTCCGAATCGCAGGCAGCGGCTGAAAGCGCGCCTGGCCATGACGATGTACCGGGAGGTGCTGGGACCGTCAGACTTCAAGCAGAGGATGATCTCAGCGGTTCTTGTCGTCACCGGTGCGGTTGAAAAGGTCCGCATACTTCTGAGCAGCATCATAGGACGCGAGGGTGTGGTGCATCAGCCGCATTCGCGAATCGAGCGATACCCGGAGCGTGTTCCGATGCAGGAGCACGATTCAATACGGGATCAGGCGGTCGTTTCCCGGCCGATTAACGATGTACTGCAGGCCTCCTACCGGAGCGCGGAGGAGCAGGCGGGAAATTGAATCGAACATCCTCTCCCATCAGGGGAGGGGAACGTCGGACACCGGACGTTATCTACACATACACCAGGCGCACCCGGGGACCGGCCTCAGCTTCGAGAACGCGGTCGGCCTCGTACATGTCTCCGTCCATGGTGTAGAGCATCTTCTTATCCGAGGTAATGGTAATCTTCTTTCCGATGTCGTCAAAAAGGTAGGGGTGCTGTATCGGCTTTCCGCTCTTGATGCTCGGAATGTATTTCACGACATCTGAGGGCTGGCACCCGACCGAAAGCACATGAAAGGTGCCCTCCTTCTCATAGGCCCGATACAGGGGCTTGAAACCGATCCCGATATCATCAACCGTGCCGACGAGAACCGCGATAAAATCATTATGCGGCACCGTCTTCCCGTCAATGACGACCTTGCAGTCGAGACGGTCGAAGAGCGTGCCCACGTCGGCTCCGAACGCGGCGCCCCTGACCGCCATCCAGATGGTCTTCAGCGCCTTCTTCGGCCCGGTACCCTCGCCCTTGTAGTATTCGTTTAAAAAATTTGCGGTCATACCGACGCCGAAAAGAAAGCAATACCGGTCTTCGACCCTGATGGTATCCCGGATGAAGGTCTGCGGCTCGCCGTTCTCCTTTAAAATGGCGACAAGCCTCTTCAGTATCTGGTCCGGCTTCCCCTTCAGGTTGATGGTGCGCGGCTGGGTGTTCATGGTGCCGGCCCTGAGGTGCAGGATCGGCGGCACCGGCTCTTTTTTATAGATATTGATCATCCGCGAAAGTATGTGGTGATGGGAGCCGTCGCCGCCGCAGACCGCGACGTACGGGATGCCGAGCTTCTTGAATTCCCTGATCACCGGATCGATCTCCGCAACGCTGTTGGTGACCCGCACGTCCGCATAGCCGTTCGAAATCTTCAAAAAGAACTCGTTCGGGTTGATGTTCATTTTTTTGACCCCGCGGGCATGGGGGTTGATGATGAGCCCGACCTTATTCATCCGCGCCGCCTCCATAAAAAATATTGTCACGCTTCCCTAGCGGTTGTCAATCACCCGTCTTACCCTGCCCCGGCCCTCGGCCGTGCGGAAGAGGGTCATCTGCTCCACGAAGGTCACCCGGGCGGTGACGCCAAGCTCGCGCTCAAGCCCGGTAGTGATGGCGCCCTTCAGGGCCAGGAGTTTCTTAATTTCGTCATCGAACATCTTCTCCAGCACCTCGACCTGTATCTCCATCACGTCCTCTCCAGCCACCTCGTCGATGATGATCTGGAAGCGCGGATCGTACCCGGTCGTCTTTTTCAGCGTCTCCCCCACCTGCGCCGGGAACACGTTGATCCCGTTGATGACCACCATGTCGTCGGACCGGGCCGCAACCCGGCTCATTCGCAGGGTTGTGCGGCCGCAGGGACACGGCTCGTCCAGGATCATCGAGAGGTCCCCGGTACGGTAGCGGATCAGGGGAAAGCCTTCCCTTGTTATGGTGGTAATCACCAGCTCGCCCTCTGTGCCGTGCGGAAGGGGCTCCCAGGTGAGCGGGTCGATGATCTCCACGATGTAGTGGTCCTCGTTGATGTGCAGGCCGTTCCGCTCGCTGCATTCGCCCGACACGCCGGGCCCCATCATTTCGTTGATGCCGTAGATATTGAAGGCCTGCAGGTGGAGCCGCTCCTCTATTCGCGTTCTGGTCGACTCGCTCCAGGGCTCCGCGCCGAAAATGCCGAGCCTCAGGTTCAGCTCATCCGGATGGATCCCCATCTCCTTCAGATTGCCCGCGATGCGCAGGGCGTAGCTCGGCGTGGACAGGAGGACCGTGGTCTTGTAGTCCTTCATGATGTGAATCTGCCGCTGCACGTTTCCGGACTGCGAAGAGGGTATCACGGAAGCCCCGATCTTCTCCGCTCCGTAATGGAGCCCAAGGCCACCGGTAAACATGTTGTAATCGAACGCCAGCTGCACGAAATCGTTTTCGGTCACACCGGTACCGGCGAGCACGCGCGCCACCATCTCCGACCAGTGGCTGATATCATTCCTGGTATAGCCGATGGCGATGGGTCTGCCAGTCCTTCCGGTGGTGGAATGGATGCGCACGATATCGCGAAGGGGCACGGCGAACATGTTGTAGGGATAGCTTTTCCTCAGGTCTTCCTTGGTGGTGAAGGGGAGCTGTCGCATGTCTTCGACGCTCCGGATCGTGCTGATATCTATCCTGTTTTCGTCGAACGAATCCTTGTAAAAGGCCACGTTCCGGTATACCCTGTTCAGGGTGCTCTGGAGCCGTTCGATCTGGAGCTGCGTCAGCTCCTCGCGCGGCATCTGCTCTAATTTGGCGTTGTAGATCATAGGCCTCCCCCCATCCCCCCCTGTCCCCCGAAGGGGGCATGAGGCGGTTTAGTAATATCGTCCTGGACGCTTCCTCAATGATACCAGACTCAATATGTCAGCAAAATCTCATATACAGTATTATGGACCCTTGTATACCTGCCCCCTCCGGGGGACAGAGGGGTCTAGTCGCTGATGCTCTTGTAATCCTTGCCCAGATAGGCCCGCTGCACGTCGTTGTTGTTCAGCAGCTCTTCCGACGTCCCCTCGAGCACCATCTGACCCGTTTCAATGACATAGCCCCGGTCCGCTATCCGCAGGGCTGCGCGGGCGTTCTGCTCGACCAGCAGTATCGTGTTCCCCGCGTCCCTGAGCTTCCGTATCTCCTCGAAAATGCCCTTGACGATGATCGGCGCCAGCCCCATGGAGGGCTCGTCCAGCATGATGAGCCGCGGCCGGGCCATGAGCGCCCTCGAGATGGCCAGCATCTGCTGTTCGCCGCCGGAGAGGTTGCCGCCCGGCTGGTGGCGCCGCTGGTGCAGGATCGGGAACAACTCGTAGAGTTCCTCCCGGTCCCGCTCGATTCCCTGCCGGTCGCGGCGGAGAAAGGCACCCATGTCCAGGTTCTCGGCCACGGTCAGCTCCGGGAAGATGCGGCGGCCTTCGGGCACCTGGCAGAGGCCCAGGCGCACGATCCGGTCCGGGGCGAGACCGTGGATGGGCCGGCCCTCGAACAGGATCTCGCCGCGCCGAGGCGGCACGATGCCGCTGATGGCCATGAGCGTGGTCGACTTTCCGGCGCCGTTGGCGCCGATCAGGGTGACGATCTCGCCCTCGTCCACCCGCAGGCTGACCTCGCGCAGGGCCTGGACCGCGCCGTAGAACACGTTGACCCCGCGCAGTTCAAGCATCATGGGTCTCCTCGCCCAGGTAGGCGCGGATCACCGCCGGGTCGCGCCGCACCTCGGCCGGCGTGCCCTCGGCGATG
>JAFGJX010000038.1 GCA_016928865.1 Spirochaetota bacterium | reverse complement strand
TGGGCGCTACTTTTGAGGAACGGGTCGAGAAATTTCTGGAAATTGAAGCCAGATACAGAAAACGGATATTCCCAGATGGGGTGCTCGCATAATACTGGATTATATCTCTCGACATACAATATCGAGAGAATACAATCCTTATGTACTAATCAACATATCTCAAAACATCTTTTCACATTTTCTGATAAAAATAAATTATCAGAAAGCATTTTTAAAAATTAAATACAATAGAATACTAGATACATATTATGCTTATTTTACTCTGACCCTCCTTATACATCGAAGGATCTTATTCTAATTTGAATCTGAATCCATCAATTGGTCAAGTATTCCATGGATTTTGTCCCGGTCAATCGCCATTACCAAATCTTTACGAATATGCTTAGCTCCCTTGAATGCATGGATATATCGAACAAAGTGCTTTCGCATAAGCATAATTCCACGTTCACCATAAAAATCCAACATAAGATCAAGATGTTGTTTAATTTGTTTAACCACATCTTCCATTGATGGCTTGGCGCCAGAGAAAATCCATGGATTACCAAGCGCTGCACGCCCAATCATTACTGCTTGACAACCTGAATATTCCATACGTTTACACGCTTCATCATATGTAGATATGTCTCCATTACCAACTATAGGTCCATGCGACCTCAGCACAATATCTCGTATTATATCCCAATCAGCACTCCCCCCGTATTGCTGGGCGCGTGTCCTGCCATGTACAAACACTGCAGATACACCTCCATCTTCAAGGGCTTTAATAGTGTCAGAGTAATTCAACGATGAATGATCCCAACCAATTCTTATCTTCGCAGAAACAGGGAGCCGTACACGTTTAACAATACTTTCAGCAATATTATATATTTTCTTTGGGTTCAATAAAAGAGCAGCACCTGATCCCGACGCACAGATACGGCGAGCTGGGCACCCCATATTAATATCAATTATATCCGGACCAAGACTTTCAATTATTACAGCAGCTTCCGCCATAATAATAGGATTATTACCAAATATTTGCACAGCAACTGGCCGTTCTTCTTCATGAAAAACAGCCAGGTCCAATGTCTTCTGGTTATTACGCACAACACCTTCAGCTGAGATTAATTCAGTAACAACCAATCCAGCACCATAACGTCTAGCTATTCTACGATATGGAGAGTCAGTATAACCCGCTATGGGTGCAAGCATCAACCTGCCAGCCACTTTAATTTTACCAAGATATATCATAATTTTTTAACAAACATTTAATTGATCATATTCATCTGCTCTAGCATTTTTTAAAACAATACCTGAATAATAGGGGGAAGTCTTCATGGTAAAAATCAAGCAAATAAATTATTGACAATAAATTACGGGGTCAGAGTAAATTATTATAACAATTTAGCATAAAACCATCGTAAATACTCCAGAAAACCCCACGAAACCGCAATAATTTTTTAATCGCTCACCTCCCTCATTCGTTTATACTGCAACCGACCAGAGAACCCAGGAGGAGAATCCCATGCTGGCAAAATCCATATCGTTTGGGATACATGGCATCGATGCACGGTTAATCGAAGTCGAGGTAGACATCATACGCGGCCTGCCTAATTTCATCATTGTTGGTCTTCCCGATTCCACGATACGCGAGTCACGCGAGCGAATCCGCTCAGCCATCGAAAACTCGGGATTTGACTTCCCGCCAAAAAGCTTCGTTGTCAACCTGGCGCCTGCAGGATTCAAGAAGCAGGGAGCGACCTTCGATCTTCCCATTGCACTCTCGATTCTACGGGCATCCGGGCAGACCGATGTTGATCCGGCGGCAATACCAATGGTCGGAGAGCTTTCCCTGGATGGCAAAGTCAAACCGGTTCGCGGCATCATATCAATGACCATCGCCATTTATCGTGGCGGATATCGATCAATGATAGTCCCCTTTGAAAACCGGCATGAAGCAGCTGCAATCCCCGAGGTGGATGTTTTTCCGGTTAAGACAATAGCCGAGACAATTGAAGTCCTGAATGGCAGGGGCCAATCATTCAAAGGCTGCGCGTCCACGGGCCGATGCATCGAAGGACCGGATTTTTCTGATGTCAGGGGACAGGAAACGGCAAAGCGTGCGATTGAGATCGCCGCAGCAGGTCATCACAATATTCTCCTGTATGGCGCACCCGGCTCAGGAAAGACCATGCTGGCCAAACGGATTCCATCGGTACTGCCACAACTGAGCAAAGAACAGGCCATCGAGACCACAATGATTCACAGTGTTGGAGGCGAGCTTAAAAGCAACGATGGACTTAAAACCCTACCTCCATTCCGATCACCACACCACACCTCTTCCGACGTAGCCCTGACCGGAGGCGGCACAATCCCGTCAGTAGGTGAAGTTTCACTCGCACACAACGGAGTCCTTTTCATGGACGAATTTGTCGAATTTAAGAATAATGTTATACAGGCCCTCAGACAGCCACTTGAAGACTACGAAATCACGGTGGCCAGGGCCTTCGGTACATTTCGCTTTCCCGCCGACTTCATGCTCGTCGCCGCTAGCAATCCCTGCCGGTGCGGCTACCTCTTCGACAATGACATCTCCTGCGTATGTCCCCCGCACCAGGTGAAAAGCTATTTCCAGAAGATAGCGGGGCCGATACTCGATCGGATAGACATCGAGGTTCTGGTCGGTCGCGTGCCATACCACGACCTGCTCTCGAGCGGATCGCATGAGGGTTCCGCAAGCATCAAGGAACGGGTCATGATGGCACGTGACATACAGGATCGGCGTTTCCGGATGAGCCCCACCAGGTACAATTCGCGCATGACGCAGCAGGAAATCAAAGTCCACTGCCGGTGTACGCCCGACGCGGAGGAGGTGCTAGGACTCGCCGTGAAGCGGACCAACATCACAGCGCGCTCCTTTTTTAAGATACTCAAGACCGGTCGCACAATTGCTGACCTTGGATATGCTGATAAAATCGAAAAAAGCCATATTCTGGAAGCTCTTTCGTACAAGAACTTGCACAGAAATTATGATGTTTGATCATCAATCCCGCACTGCAGCGGGATCGGGTGCGGCGCCATCATCCAGGAGTGAAAAAGCGATTATAATGTGATGAGTGATGTCCACTTCTGTTTGATTATTTGCGATGATTATTGTATATTTATTTTACTGTATCGAAAGAGATCCGATCCTGATGGAAACAAGAAAAATACAGAAGGTCTACAAAAGCAAGCCTGTGATGGAAGGCGCCGGCGTACGCCTCAAGAGAGCTATCGGTTTCGAATCGAAGCCCCTTTTCGACCCGTTCCTTCTGTTTGATGATTTTCGATCTGGAAATCCCGCTGATTATATCAACGGCTTCCCCTGGCACCCGCACCGCGGGATTGAAACGATCACCTATGTGCTTCGCGGCGATATAGAACACGGCGACAGTATGAAAAACCGCGGGGTAATATCACCGGGCGACGTCCAGTGGATGACGGCAGGAAGCGGCATCATCCACCAGGAAATGCCGCGGGGCGATGCCGACGGCGTAATGCACGGGTTCCAGCTCTGGGCCAACCTGCCCGCGTCTCACAAGATGATGAACCCGCGCTATCGCGAGGTAAAAAGTACGGAGATACCCGTTATAACATTTGATGGCGGCGTTACCATTAAGATAATATCAGGCACCGTGACCGGCACGCAGGGTCCGGTCCGCGGTATAGTCACAGACCCTGAATATCTGGACATTATGCTTCCTGCATCGTCCCGATATAACCACCCGACGCGAAAAGGATACACCGTATTTGCATATATGATCGAGGGGAGCTGCAGCTTCTGCAACCAGAATACACCCTGCTTGTATGAAGAGGAAGGAGCTAACTATTTCGATTATGAACGCACACCTTACTCATCGAATGGAACCCTGGTTTATTTCGGCGATGGAGACCAGATAGAGGCAACCGCTGAGAACGGCCCTGCCCGGTTCCTGCTCATCTCAGGCAGGCCGATCCGCGAGCCGGTTGCATGGAGAGGACCGATCGTCATGAATACACCGGATGAGCTGCGTATCGCTTTTCAAGAATACCAAAACGGGACATTCATCAAGCATAAATAACCGGCGGAGAATCACACACCGCCATCCTCTATCGATTCACTCGCACGAATTATTCTTGTAATATTTCATGCATGGTGATATAATAGCTGGATTTCGACAATCGATATCCACACAATATCATCCCGGGGGCGATTCATAATACACAATTGCTATAAGGCAATCAGGTAAACGTCGCAATGGCACACTGAGCAGGAGGGATGATAGACGGGCATAAGCGCTGCTTAACCGGGCGTCATTGTCCAACCAAGGATACGGGAGGAAATACAACATGGCAATTGATGAAGACCTTAACTTACACAAAATCATGTTGCAGACTGTTGAAAAGCAGATCAGCGATAACGATCCGCCAGCGGCACGAGAGGCATTTGAACGTCTTGTAAAAAACGGACATGACGAAGGCACGGCAAAAGAGATGATCGCTTCAATAATCGCTGAAGAGATATATGTCATGATGAAAAACGACCAGAAGATGAATCTGGCGCACTATACCAGCCGGCTGGCGAAACTGGACTAAAATCCTGACATGGCGTCAGGCGGCCACCCCGGTCCCTCTAGAAGCGATCACCCGGCCGTATAGCGCACACACCGGACCGCACGGTTTTTCTTTGTAATCAGATCAACCGGACCTTGCGTGCATCGATCAATTCCGATATCGCACCGTGGAAAAAAAACACATTCCTTCGGACGGGTGTATAATGAAGGAACCATGCCCGGAATGGTCCTGAGCGTCTTTCTGTTTTCCCCGATCCGGGGGATGGCGCTGAAAAGCCCCTGTGTATAGGGATGCCCCGGCTTTCTGAATATATCCGCGGTCTTTCCCTGTTCCACGATCTCGCCCGCGTACATGATGGCGACTTCTTCAGCGATATTCGCTACGATTCCCAGGTCATGGGTGATGAGCAGGAGGGACATCTTCCGCTCATCCTGGAGCTTTATCAGCAGGTCAAGAATCTGGGCCTGGATGGTCACATCCAGGGCAGTGGTGGGTTCATCCGCGATCAAAATCGACGGCGATGTCGACAGGGCCATGGCTATCATTGCGCGCTGGCGCATCCCGCCGGAAAGCTCATGGGGATATGAATCGAGCCGCTTAGACGGATCGGGTATCCCCACGCTATTGAGCAAATCCGCTGCATAATTACTCGCCTCACGCCCGGCCTTGCCCAGATGGAGGGTGATGCTCTCCATGATCTGATAGCCGATGGTGAACACGGGATTCAACGAGGTCATCGGCTCCTGGAAGATCATGGCGATCTCTTTACCGCGTATCTTCCTGACTTCATCCTCGTCCATCCGGACAATATCCCTCCCCCGGTACAGGATGCTGCCGGAATCAATCCGTCCCGGCGAAGGAACGAGTCTCAGCAGGGAATAGGCCGTGACCGACTTCCCGCACCCGGATTCTCCCACAAATCCCAGGGTACGGCCGTTCTTGAGGGAAAAGGATACATTACGAACCGCCAGGAGATCCCCCCCTGAATGCGGGAAACGCACATTGAGGTTTTTCACTTCAAGAATTGGCTGCATGACACATCCTCACGTGATATTCCTGCTCCGCCGCGTGACATCGAACCCTTCGGCGGAAAGCTGGTCATAGAGCGAATTAAGGTCAACGTTCTTCAACTGACATTTATACAATACTGAATCCTTGTACCCGATCAGATCAACGCGCTCAACATGAACAACCTGAAGTTTGCCGGGTTCCACCTGTTCCGCCCGCTTTTCACTTGTCTCGCTGAACGATATTTTCCGGATTGAATGGTTTCTCAGACTCTCCAGGAACGAATCAAGGGTGTCATAAATTATCTCTCTCTGCATCGCAAGCTCCGTAATATGGCTCAAGCCGGAGGATAAGCCTGATATGGTAGGCTAGCCAATCAGCATTATTCTGTCAAGATTTTACCGCATCATACACTCTTCGCATGCTGTGAGTCCAACATGAATATGCTTTACTCTGACCCCCTGATTTTACTCTGACACCATCAATTTTACTCTGACACCCGCCCATTCACGGGAAAAGAGTAATTGTGCGGCCTCATTCATGAAAAAACATTGACTCATTTAGAATAAACAACCCACCCTAGATTAATAATATAAAGGACCGGAATACACCTCATGGAATTCAAGGAAAAGCGCCCCCTCTACCTGTTTGAAGAGGTCATCTCGATCCTGCGGGGAGAAAACGGATGCCCGTGGGACAAAAAGCAAACCCACATGACGCTTCGACCCTATCTCATTGAAGAAACATATGAAGCGATTGACGCAATCGAAAGCGGGGACCCGGCTCATATACGGGAAGAGCTCGGAGATATACTGCTTCAGATTTACCTGCATGCGGAAATCGCCAGGGAGAAGGGCGAATTCACCATAGATGACGTGGCGCAGACCATCATCGACAAGATAATACTCCGCCATCCCCATGTATTCGGCGAAGACAGCGTCAGGGACGCGGACCAGGTGGCTGACCGGTGGGAACAGATTAAAAAGCAGGAAAAGCCAAACCGGGAATCGATGCTCGACGGCGTTCCCAGGCACCTGCCGGCCCTCCTGAAGGCATACCGTATACAGCAGAAGGTCTCTCGCGTCGGCTTCGACTGGGAACGGGTGGAAGATGTGGCGGCCAAACTTGACGAAGAGGTGAGGGAACTCAAGGAAGCGCTTAATTCGCCTGACACCGAGAAAATCGCCGACGAGGCCGGCGACATTCTGTTCAGCATCGCGAACCTGCTACGCTTTATACGCATTAACCCGGAGGATGCGCTGACCAGGACCATCAACAAGTTCATGGCGCGCTTCAGGTACATCGAAAAGCGCGCGACAGAGATGAATAAAAGCCTGGAGGAGATGGACATCGACGAGATGGAGGGTCTCTGGCAGGAAGCAAAAATCAAGGCGTGAGACAAGCGCGTGCCCGCGACCGCGGATTCACTTCAGGCCTTTCACGTCCTCAATCTCCCGGAGAATCCTTTTCATGTCATCGGCTGATATGGTTCCGCGTCCGAACTTGTATGCGTAGATTTCTTCTTTGATCCGCGTGACATCATCCCGCATTTTGTCAAGACTTCCGCCGGTCACGCCTTTTTGAGCCAGTTCAAGCGACTTCTCCGCCGCTTTGAGAAATCCCTCCCCGTCGCCACGGTCGATGCAGCGGGCTGCCTCCGCGTGATAATCCTGCTCGGGCCGCACGGGATGAAGATCTTCGCTCTCATGCTCAAGCTTTTCTCCATGCGCGACCAGGCGATACCGCTGCCGTTCCCATATCACCACAAACACGATAATGGCGGCAAGGGTAAAAACGATAAGAACTGCATAGAGAGGATTGAAATCCACGTGTTTATCCTTCTCCTCATCATAGCGCCCCTCCTGCTGGGCGCCATTGCCTTTGGCGACAAAGGAAATTTCATCGGTCTGGACTGTTTTATATGATCCGCCCTCCGGGTTGAAGAATGAAAGCATGAACCGGCCGGGATTTATCCGGCCGGGTTTTTCGGGCACCAGTGTATAAATGAATGTCCTGGAGCCCCGCAATGTTCCACCATCGATTGTTATTGAACTTTCTCCCTCCTCAGATATCACCTTGAGGCCCGGCACTTCACGGGAGAGCGCCGGCTTGTTCATGGTAACCAGGTTGCCCGCGCCCTCCACGGTAACAACTATCTTTTTCTCATCGTATACTTCGACATCACCACCGGGAATGTCGGCACGGATCGTAAAGTTTCCGATGTCGCCCTGAAATGCATCGGGCCTGCCCCGCCCGGGAAGCGGCAGAATTGTCACGGGTCTGACATCAAATGTGAGCAGTTGCGTTCTGGTAAACCCGGGGAAATTCATCCCGAAAAACTCGTCCATGCGGCCACGTGACGGCATCTCAACCGACAGGAGCGCGGACCCCCCGCCGACACGATAGCTCCCCGTGCCCGCGGGAATCAGCGCGAAGGTGGCGATATGATTCTTGTTATACTCTCCCTCCTGCCCATCTCCCGGTGCAGATGGATCATCGATCATTTTAATCGCAAATCCCTTGGTGTCGGGGAACTCATTAAAGCGCTTGGCCTCGGCCCGCAGCCCGGCGGCAAGCAGATAATATCTCATGATAACAGGCTGGCCCACATAGGAGGTGCCGGAGGAAAGTTCAACCGAAGACTTGATGTCCGCAATGGCGGATTCGCCACCGTTTCCTGACGAGCCCGCGGTTACCGTCAGGGCAACTTCGCGAGAGACAAACTTTTCACTGCCGCGCTGCAGCACGAGAGGCGGTATGCGGTAACGGCCTTTTTTCAGAGCGGTCACTGAGAAAAGGAGCTTCACGCCCGACCATGATCTGCCGTTGATATACTCGTAGCTCTGCTGCATGCCGCTGTATTCGATCTTCAATCCCGGAATGGACGGAAACCGGACCGGCTTAATGCCTTCGGCGTCGCCGGAAAGCCTGACGCGGAGCGTGGTCGAGTACCCGACCTCAATGGATGTCTCATCGATTTCAGTTTCCAGTTGGGTTGCGCCGTTCGCGCCTGTAATGATGAGCGCAATGACCGCACAGAGCAATATTCTACCAGTATTTTTCAAGCTTTCTCTTTTCATCACCGCTCCCTTTCTGACGTCGCACCGGGCTCTGCTGCAGGGACCTGAGGATGTTCTTCACCTGCTCCCTGCTCATGCTGTTTTCCCCGCGATTATTTTTATCACGCTGCCGGTTCTCCTGTTTCTGGTCCTGATTCTTTTCGTCCTGGCCGGATTTATTCCTATCCTTTCCATTATCCTTCTTATCCTTGTTGTTTTTATTATCTTTTTTATCCTGGTTCATATGCTTCAGCACATACTCGATGTTTTTCTTTGCGCGTTCATATCCCGGATCAATTTTTAACGCGTTCATGTAGGCGTTTATTGCCTCGCGGTAATTCTTCTGCTTCAGATAAACGTTACCCGCGTTGAAAAAGGCCTTCTTCTGCACGTCGCGATTATCTGATTGCACCGCACGCTGGTACCCGGTCAGGGCATTATCGGCATCCTCGAGCATGTAATCCGCATCCGCCTTATTGAAGGCGAGCTTTTTTTTCTCGTCCTCGCCCGGCGCGTATTTTTCCGCTTTCTCGTAATACCGTTTGGCATTGTTGTATTTCTTTTGATTGAATTCCTCGTTGCCGCTCGATACCGCGTCCCGGTAGGGGTCAAGCCACGAAATCGACAACAGCGCGCAGACGATCATTGCCGGTATCACTGCCGTGTGGTTTCCACTCATTTTGCGGCCTTCCTCCTCTGTATGACGTGCCTCATCCGGGACGCAATCCCGGCAACGTAGTCCCGCCAGCGCCGCCCGATTGACAGGGCATAATCCGCTTCCTGTCTCCTGTGCCTTTTTCGCTCCGGAAGCATTAATTCAACAGAAAGCAGGACGATCAGGACGGCTGCAAAAATCTGGTACTGTTCCCGCGGCTCCTTGATGATTCGCGATCCGTACCTGTTCCTGTTCTGCCCAGAGATAATTTCAAGTATGAACCGGAGGCCAGAAAATCCGTCCGATATGTCGATGTAGGAGCCGCGCGTGAGACCGGCGATGCGTTTCAGAAACGACGCATCCTTTGAGGTCTTCACCAGCTTGCCGCCAGAATCGCGATAATAGCTGTCCGGCGACGCGGCGTCTCCCGCGGCCGGGATCACCTCACCGCCGGTCCGCCCGATGCCGACGGTATAGATGGCGACATCCATTTCGCGGAAGATCTTCGCCGCGTCCTCGGCACTCCCCTCATGGTCCTCGCCGTCCGTAATGATCACGAGTATCCGCGAAGTGAGCCGCTTCTCCCTGAACACGCGGGCCGCCTGCCGCAGCGCCATGCCGATGTCCGTGCCTTTCAGGTTGATGGAATCGGGGGAGGCCGCGTCGAGGAACATCATGAAAGCGCTGTAGTCGTTGGTCAGGGGGCACTGGAGGAAGGCGTCACCCGAAAAAAGGACAAGGCCCACGCGGTCACCCTGAAGCGACTCGACAATCCACCGCACCGCGTCCTTGGCGCGCTCGAGCCTGCTCGGCTTCACGTCCTGCGCCAGCATGCTGGGGCTCACATCCAGGGCGATGAGCACGTCCGAGCCCTCGTTATTGACTTCCCGCACCTGTTCCCCCCACTGCGGCCGCAGGAGCGCCAGGGCGCAGAGAATGATCGATGCGATAACGAGGGCCTGTTTTATTCGCGCGACCGTGCCGGACCCCCTGATGAGATAGCTCCGCGAAACACCACGGCGAAGAAGAAGAGCGATGGCGCGCCGCTTCCATGCCAGGTAAAAGATGAAGAGGCCCAGGGCCACCGCCGCGGCGGAAACGATATAGGCCAGATATTGATAATTACCGAACTGAAACATCACGGCACCTTCCGGTACACGACCGACCGGAGCAGTATCTCCAGAAAAAAGAGCGCTGCCGCTGCGGCAAGAAACCACTGGAAGCGGTCGTAGAACTCGTGGTACTGCTTCAGCTCAACCTGGCTCTTTTCAAGGCGGTCGATATCCTTGATATTCTGCCAGAGGACTCCGGCCGAGGTCGCGTTGTAATACTTGCCGCCGGTGATCCCGGCTATTTTTTTAAGCGTGTCTTCGTCCATGTCCATTATGACATTCCGGGTTATGCCCATGAAGCCGGTGGGATACGGCACCGGCTCTCCCTTTTTACCGATGCCAACGGTATAAATTCTGATTCCCATCTCCGCGGCCGCCCGCGCCGCGGTTTCAGGGTCTATACTCCCGCGATTGTTCACGCCGTCCGTCACAAGCAGGATGACTCTGCTCTTCGCCTTGCTCTCCATCATGCGCGCCGTTGCCAGCGCGATCGCGTCGCCGATGGCCGTGCCGTCAACATGCACCGACTCGAAATCGACTTCCTTCACAATGTCCCTTATCATCCCGTGTTCGATGGTGAGTGGACACTGGAGATACGCTTCACCGGCAAACACCACCATGCCGACGCGATCGTTCGCCCTGCGGCCCACGAAATCCTCGATCACCTGCTTTGACACGGCGAGACGGTTCTTCGGCTGAAAGTCCTCCGCGAGCATTGAGAGGGAGACATCCATCGAAATAATAATGTCAACCCCGAGGTTTTTGACGCTCGAGTAATGGATGCCCTTTCCCGGGCGGGACAGGGAGATGATCAGGAGGAAGAGCGCAATAAAGCGCAGTGCCGGGAGAAACCGGTACGTGCGAGCGCGCAGGGAGCCCCTGGCGCGAAATACACGCTCGGAAGAGACCGCCACCGCTGCCTCGCGGTCGTATATCCTCCGGAACAGGAACCAGAAGAGCATCGCCGCCCACGGGACAAGGAGGAGCAGCATCAGCGGCATTTTAAACTCAAGCTGTTCCATCGCCCTCCCCTCCCGATAATTTTCTGGCCAGGGCCACGGTCCGGTCGAGGCTGCTGCGCAGCAGCTCGGCCGACGGCGTGAACTCGGCAAACTTCGACAGGTCCCACAGGTTGAAGACGCCCATGATCTCGTCATAATGCGCGTCGTGGAGCGCGGCGGGGAAAATCTTCCTGATTTTCTTTTCTATCTCGCGGGTGGTCATGTCGGTCGCGTCGAACCCGAACTGTAAAGAGAGGAACTTCCGGAAGATCATGGAGATCCCGAACACGAACTCCTCGATCTTCCCGTCCGCGATGAGCGTCTCTCCTGCAAAGGCCTCGATCTCTTTCAGAAAAATCCGGATCGGGGGGATGATGACCGGAGCAGCGCGGCGCTCCACGCGCCATTTCATGAAATAGCGCACGCCGAAGAACGCCGCAATCCCGGCCGCCACCAGGCCAAGCACAAGGAAGGCGAGCCTCCAGTAGTTTCCGCCCAGGGCCAGGGGCGGCTCGATCTCCTGAAACTCGCCCTTCTCGTTCACCGCGGCGATCTCAACCGAGGGCACCTGATAGCCGATCGCGATTCCGTCTGCGCCCGTTATCTCGATTTCGGGCAGGGCCCAGGTGCCGGGATGGTACAATGAAAGCTGCATGATCACGGTGATATCGGTCATGGCCGCGTCGGACCGATCGTCCTTCTTGATTGAATGGATAACATACACGGGGACATACTGCGCGGGGTCTTCTTCGGCCGCGTCTGCCTCATTTTTTTTCTTCTGCGGCGCGTCCTTCTTTTTTTTCAGGTAGAATTCCCGCTTCTCGGGCGGGTTGATCTTCAGGGAAAGGGCGCCCTTTGCCGCCACGTTGACGCGGTAGTCCAGGACCGCCCCGACGGTGGCCTTCTGCGGATTGACCGTGGCCTTGATCAGAGGCGCGTCCGTTTCAGCCGTCGCGACCCCCATCATCAAAAGGGCTGCCGCGGTTGTCACTATTCTCAATTTCATGCGGTCAGGACCTCGTAATCCTGGTGCGGTTGCGCTTCTCGAAATATTTCAGTATCGGGATATCTATCGGCTCTGCGGTGCTCAGGGAGATGGCGTTAAACTCGGTGAGGACAGGGAAGTTGCCCTTTTCAGGTATCGCATCCGAAAGAAAGACCTTCCCGGTTTCGAGGTCAACGAATTCCGTGAGCCCGAAAAAGCGGACCTCTTTTTCGAGCGGGTCGGACACCTGTATCGGGATTATATCGTGCTTCCGGGCAAGGAGCTTCATTTTCAGAATGAAGCCGTCGTCAGGGTCGAGAAAGTCGGAGATGATGAAGATAATGCTCCGCTTCTTCATGACGCGCTGGATAAAGTCGATTGCCGCGGCAATGTGCGTCTCCCTTCCCGACGGCGTGAACTTTACGATCTCATCGAGCACTTTCAGGACGAACTTCCGCCCCTTCTTGGCGCGGATAAACCGCTCCACCCGGTCGGTGAAGATGCAGGCGCTCACGCGGTCGTTGTTGATCTGGGCCAAGTTCAGGAAGAGCGCGGCCACCTCCAGGACGAGGTCCCGCTTACGCCGGCCGCTGCCGAACTCGGTAGAGCCGGACAGGTCGATCATGAGGACTACCGACAGCTCGCGCTCTTCGATGTACTCCTTCACGTACAGGTTCCGCATCCGCGCGGACACGTTCCAGTCGATGCTGCGCACGTCGTCGCCGTACTGGTACTCGCGCACCGCGTCAAAGGAAAGCCCGTGTCCCTTGAAGGCGGAGTGATACTCGCCCATGAACAGGGTATTGATCTTCTTGCCGGGCTGGAGCCGTATCTTTTTAATGAGCCCGAGTTCACCCGATTCCACTTACGGGACCTCCACCGAATCGAACAACATCTTCACCACATCATCGGCGCTCTTCCCGTCCGCCTCCGCCTCGTAGGAGAGGATAATACGATGCCGCAGCACGTCCGCGCCGATTTCCTTAATATCGTCGGGCGTGACGAAGCCGCGCCCCCTGATAAACGCGATGCAGCGCGACGCCTTCATGAGAGCGATCGACGCGCGCGGGCTCGCGCCGAACTCGATGTACTTCTTCAGCTCCTTCCGCGTGGGACTCCTGGTCTCGCCCACGATGGTGACGATGTAATCGATAAGCTTGTCGTCGATATATATCTTCTCAATTATTTCCGCCTTTTTAGCGATCTTTTCCGGCGTGATCACCCTGCTCACGTTATCAACCCTGATGTCGCTGAAGCGGCCCAGGATCTCCTTCTCCTGCTCGTGCGAGGGATACTCCACCAGTACCTTCATGAAGAACCGGTCGAGCTGCGCCTCGGGCAACGGATAGGTGCCCTCCTGCTCTATCGGGTTCTCCGTGGCCAGCACCATGAAGGGTTTTCCAAGCGCGTGCGTGCCCTCGCCTATCGTTACCTGCCGCTCCTCCATGCACTGGAGCAGGGCCGACTGCACCTTGGCCGGCGCACGGTTGATTTCGTCCGCGAGGAGCAGGTTCGTAAAGATAGGCCCCTTGCGGGTGAAAAAGTCGAGCTCCTTCGGGTTGTAGATGCGGGTGCCGATGAGGTCGGCGGGGAGCAGGTCAGGCGTGAACTGGACGCGCTGGAACGAGGTGTCTATGACGCGGGCAAAGACCCGTATGGCGAGGGTCTTGGCGAGGCCCGGCAGCCCTTCCAGCAGGATGTGCCCTTCCGATATGAAGGCAATCAGTATCCGGTCGATAAGGGCCTCCTGGCCCACGATGACCTTCGCGATCTCGGATTTAATCATGCCCACAAAGTCATTTTCAGCCTTCACCTTTTCAGTGAGCTTTTCAATCTCGGCGTAATCCATAACACTTCTCCAAACACAAAAGTGGCAAATAACAGGCCAGTACTTTTACGATTTATGATTTTTGTCCACAAGAAAAATCCGGCATATTTTAACAAAACCGGCGTCTTGAACACGCCGGCCCCCCTGTTTCAATCGGGATATAACAAACTTGTAAGTGCGGAATTGGGCGAGAAAGTTACATCAAAATCTCTCTCTACCGTAAATTCCGGATGGCCTCTTCCAGCCTCTGCAGAGTGTCTTCTCTGGCGCCGATCTCGCTGAACACGATATACCCGGCGCGATTCACAAGAAATACGGCGGGAAGCATCTTTTTCGGATTATATTTTTCTATAACGACATGGTACATATCCAGGAGATAGTCACGCTCGATGCCGGCCTTTCGTAAAAACCTGTCCGCCTTCTGCTTTGCGTCGCCGTCCGTATCGTTCACGTCAGCGGAGATGAGGACAATGGACATACTCTTCTGCGCCCCATATTTTTTTTCAAGGGCCGCCAGCAGGGGAAGCTCCTTCGCACAGGGCCGGCAATAGCTGGCAAAAAAGGATATGAGCAGGTTCCCCTTGAGAGAAGACTTGAACACCATGTCGCCCCGATTGTTCTGCAGGGCGAACCCGGGGGCCGGCCTGGGCGCGGAGCGCGCCGATACGCCGGCCGCAACAACAAGCAGTGCAATAATGAGGTATAGCTTCGTTCTCATCACCCGGTCCGGCAGGTCAATCACCAGCTCGCGCTCAGGCCGAGCCCGAAATTAAGTTCGTTATTCATGTTCAATGCCTGACCGGCTGTGCCCGATACCGGGATGCAGAACGCGACCTGGCCCGGTTCTGGAATTTCGTTCACCGCCACGCTGTTATGGATATACCGGCCGATGAAGGTGATAAACATGATCGCGGCAAAGCCGCCAAACCCCGCACCCACGTAATAAACGGTGTTCCGGGTACGTTCTGCGTCGCGGATCTCCTTTTTCTTGCCCTGTATATCGCTGTAAAAGTAGTAGAGCAGTATCGGATCGGTCCACCCGATGGAGCCCGCCAGCATGAACATCGAGCCGTCGATCTGGGTGTTGAGGGGGGACACCTTGAATTTATAGGCGATCGCGTTTCCCGCGCAGATCACGCCTCCGGCGAGAAACGACCCGAGAGCGATCCATCCCGTTGGATCACTCACCGCATCATAGGAGCTATAGGTATATGAATAATATTTGACAGCTGTTTTTTTCTTTTCTTCCTTTCTCTTCTTAGAAGGTTTTCCGGTAATGCGCTCGGAAAGCTTTTCACAGAACTGCTCCACGCCGTATACCAGCTCGTTTCGTGAATCAACCGCCACCTTTTCGCCGAATTCGTTGATCCCCTTCTGCACGTCAACCACCCTCCCGGCGATAGTAATGGTATCGCCGATTCTCATCACGCTCCCCACCAGTATCTTGCGCGCGCTCAGCAGCTTTCCCACCTGCACAGCGCAGGCAACATCGGTGCACCCGGTCATCTGGAAGCCCTGCTCGCGGAGTATTTTATCCACCTGCGACCGCTCGACCAGAATGTATTCGCCGGTGTTGATGAGCTCCGTGCGGATGAGCTCCGAGACCTTAACCGCGTCAGACCGCGGCACGTCCCTGGCCTCGAAATCCATGATCGCCATCGTCATTTTTTCCCCGGCAAGGGCAGGAAAAGCCATGATTGCGGCCAGACATGCTGCAAAGAAAAACTTCTGCATAATTGAAACCCCATCATGAGTGTCAGGCAGGTGGAAATTCTTATTTTACTCATGCCAGAATAGTCAACCAGATATAAAAACTCAATTATTTTTTATCCTGACGCCATACCTGTTTTATACAAACCTGTTATTTTATATAGTGTTTTTGCGTTTGTCAATAAAACCCATAAAGTCGTCATTAATAACAATTTTGGCTTGATAAAAAATCAAATTCTATCAAGATTTGCAGATATATCACAACACTAGTTGGCCATATTTTTTCATTTATTCATTTCACATCACAATCTACAGAGAGGAGGAACATCATGCCCACCCATGACAAGGACTTTATCAAAGCGCTCGAGGTCGGCAGGCCGCCGAACATAACAAAACTGTTTCCCAACTCGAAAGCACTCCTCGTGAGCGGCAAGGTGATCGACCGGGCCATGATGGCAAAGGGCAACGCCATTGCCATCGCCGCCAATGTGCGGAACAGCTTCGTCATACGCGGCGCCCTGATGGCGGCACAACGCGCGAACGCCGGCATCATCCTCGAGATCGCGAAATCCGAAGGCGGCGCCAAGGCCTATTGCGCCGTCAATTACTGGAATATGGCCACCATGATCGACGCCGTATGCAACGAACTCAAAATCACGGTGCCGGTCGCCATCCATGCCGACCACTACGGCATCCAGAACGACAAGGACCTGGCCGCGGCAAAGATCGAAATTCCCTCTATGTTTGACGCCGGCATGACCTCAATCGCGATCGACGCATCGCACCTCCCTGACGACAGGAACCTTCTCGCGAGCATCGAGCTCAACCCGCTCGTGCCGAAATGGGCCGGGCTGGAAACCGAGGTGGGCGAAATCAAGGGAAAAGAGGGCCTGTCCACGCCGGAGGAAGCGCTCTTCCTCATACAGGGCCTGAACGCGCACGACATCTTTCCCGACTGGATCGCGCTGAACAACGGCACCACGCACGGGATCGAGGAGAGCGACGCGGGTATACAGGTTGACCTCACCGCGCAGATACACAGGGCGATCGAGAAATACAAGGTCTCCGGCGCACAGCACGGGACATCGGGCAACAGCTCGGAGCGCCTCCGCCAGATCGCGCAGAAGACCAGGACGACGAAGGCGAACGTCGCCACCGCTCTCCAGATGATCTCCTGGGGCCTCGAGGTCAACGACTACGGCAACGCCATCATGGACGAAAACAAGAACTTCAAGAAGACGAAAGGCGCCGGCGTTACCGAGGAGATGTGGGAAGAGATGGTCACGTACGCCAAAGACAAGCAGCTCAAGGGGGGCGATTACAAGAAGCTCAACCTCCCCTTCGAGAACAAGCTCACCGCCCTGCCACAGGATGTCCGCGAACGCATGGCGAAACGGGTTGAGGACTTCGTATACGGCATGCTCGTGAACGTGCTCAACTCGAAAGACACGGCCCCGCTCGGCATCGAGGCGATACTCAAGGCAAAATCCTACGACCTGGGTCCGAAAGCGGGCCGCATAGAGGACCCGAAGAAATGGACGAAGGAAAAGATTATGGAGAAGGCTAAGGCGTTCGTAAAAGCGCCCGATACCTCCGGCAAGGACCACAGCGATTAGCATGAAAGCGAAAGTGATGCCCCGGGGCAAGCCGGGGTATCGCTTTTTGAAAAAATCTTATGTAACAAAAGCGAGAATTATTTTCCCAATTTTAGCATATATCAATTGCGGGGGACAGATGAACTATCTCTGGGTCCTTTTCATTCTGGGTACTCTCATACTCATTCACGAGTTGGGACATTTCCTGGCCGCGCGTGCGGCAGGCATACCCGTGGAACTATTTTCAATCGGGTTCGGTCCCGCGCTCATTAAAAAAAGTATGGGCGCAACCGAGTATCGCATTTCACTCATTCCGCTGGGGGGATATGTTCTTCCGGCCGTGCGCGATCAGGACGATTATTTTCACATACCCATATGGAAGAGGATTGCCTTTGCGCTGGGCGGCCCGGCGGCCAATCTTATCGCAACCCTGGTTCTGTTCGCCATACTCAACATCATCCACTCAGGGTTCACATCGACCGGCGTCCTTGTTGAACCATTCAGGCAAACGGCTGACATTATCAGAAGGATCATGCTGTCCCTGTCAGAACTTTTTACCGGCAACGGCAGCATCATGGGCATCGCCGGAATTCTTCATCAGGGAGGCAAATACATAGGAGAGGATGGCACAAACGCGATCAAACTGGCACTCATGCTGAGCGCCAACCTCGCCGTATTCAACATGCTCCCCCTGCCCGTCCTTGACGGAGGAAAAATAATACTCTGCCTCCTGGAGCGGATCAGTGTGCGGCTTCGCGCCGCCTACCTGCCGATAATGATTTTCGGCTGGCTCCTTGTTATCGGCGTTATGGTGTACGCAACCGTAATGGATGCGGGCAGACTGTTGTTAAGTTATTCATGATAAAACATACGGATGCCGCCGGGATCATGACACAGGCGGCTCGGGATATGATAGTATGAATCTACGAATTATTACCATCATCATTGCCGTGTTCTGCGCAACCGGAGGCTTTGCCCTCATTTCTGATTTTAACGGGAAATACCGGAAGATACCGACATTCCGTGACCCCTGGTGCGGTAAATCCATCGAGATGCAAAAAATTCGCTTTAACAAATACCGGATCTCGTGGGAACTCCTTGACGGCAAAAAAACGGTGCTGGAACTTGTGGGCAAATCCAGGGGAGACCTGCTTGACTTCAGGAGCAAAAAGGGAGAGGAGATGTTCGGATACACCTACGCCCTGTCAGACAACAGAAACCGGCTTATCGTCACGCTCACATCACCACAGAAATCGATTGTATGTGAATTCTCGCGCGTCAACGGCAACAAATAATCGGAACTAATTTTTCTCGAGACCGGCGATATGCTTCACCTGGGCGGTAAGGTTCGTAATATAGGCGTTTCGCTCCTGGAAGATCGTACCCTTTTCATCATATTCCTTTCGCGCAATCATCTCAATCGCTCTTTCCAGATCGCCGCCCGCCTCCCGGATGAAGTCCTCGATGAGTTCACGGTACGCAAATGTAGCCTCACGTGATTTTAGCAGGAAACCCATCGCGTCAGTTCCGCTAAAGACCCAGCCGTGTCCAATGCAGAGGATCTCAGGTTCCAGAGCGATCATCCGGTCAATGGAGGCAAGGTAATCACCGTATGAGGAGAGAAATTCAACCTGGGGCTCGTTGCCATCCGTCCCCTGCGGCACGCCGGCCGCTTCGCCAGAAAACAGGGCCTTCAACTCCGGAATGTAAAAAGAAAGCGAGTCCCGCGTATGACCTGGCGTCCCGTACACACGGCAGGTGAGCCCGCCAAGATCAATCTCATCCCCATCCCGCAGGGTCAGGTCGATATCCATCGGTCGTATCGTCAGGTCCTCGTCTCCGGCGATTTCGCTGAAAAGGGCCCGCTGAATCTCGCTGAGCCGGTTCATCATCTCAAGGACCGATTCTTTTATTAAGAGCTGCGCGACCCTCTCATGCGCACCAATCTTCAGTGCAGGAATATTTTTCCTTAAATAATGCGCAGCACCCAGGTGGTCATAGTGAGAATGGGTGATAAACAGATAGTCAAGCCGGCAGGCATCTCCCAGAATCTCCCTGAGCGATGATACGTAGAGCGGCCCCATCATATTGATGCCAGCTTCGATCATAAGGCTCTTTGTAGTGCCCCTGACAAGATACGCAGGGTAGGCCGGATTGGCGATCGCGTGGATCCGGTCATGGATTTGCCCGCTCGCAAGCTGCTTCATGGTATATATATTCCTTTTTATGACCTTCGGGGTCAGAGCAAGATGCCTATCGATAACTATCGGCCTCCGGGGTCAGAGTAAGCAAGTTGAAATGATAACTATTGTGTAATAAAGGCATCAAATAATTGACTATACATCTATTTCTGTCAGATTTAAATACGACAGAATATTCTTTACCTACCGATAACTATCTGATAATTACATTTTTTTTACTGGCACTGGTAACTATCTGCTGAGGAGGGGGTCAGAGCAACCATGTTACCGATAACTATCGATTAACTACCAGTTTTACTCTGACCCCTGCAACTCTGCGGACTACGCCGCCTTCCTGCTTTTATTAAACTGTTTAATGCTCAACACACAAACACCCACAGACAGGCAGAGGAGAATAATATCACCTGTTGAAAGCATCCAGTTGCCTTTCGGGATATATACCTTAACCAGAATCACAATAAGCGCCGCAATAGTTGTCACCAGCATAAAAAGCCCGGGGATCATGGTAAACAGATACTTCTTGCCTTTCTTTAAAAGCCAGATGCTGACCGTGATCAAGGCGAGCGAGGCAAGTAGCTGGTTCGCAGCGCCAAACAGATTCCAGAGCTGTTTGAACGCATTGAAATACGCCAGAATGAACATTAGAACAACACAGAGACCTGAATTAAAAATATATGTCCCCAGTATCTTTGGGACTTTCTTGAACAGCATACGCCACAACTCTTCAAAGAGATATCTGTTCAGGCGCACCGCCGTATCAAGAGTGGTTACCACAAATCCCTCCACCATCAGGATGCCGAATATCGTTCCATAGACGACCGGGAGCCCTAAGGACTTATTCATCATGCCGCCTACACCAAGGGCGAACGCAAGCACCGGATTGGACTTGACTCCAACTGTTGTCGGGAACACAATACCGCAAAGTTTATCATAGCTCAAACCGCACCCTATTGTTAAGATGACCATCAACGCAAGGATTGCTTCAAGGGACATCCCCCCGAAACCTACTATCCTTGAATCAGGCTTTTCATAATTGACCTGCTTGGCGGTCGTGCCGCCCGCCACCAGGGCATGGAAGCCGCTAATAGCGCCGCAGGCTACCGTAATAAAAAGAACCGGCCATACATATCCAAGATGCTGCGTCCCTGCTTCCAGGTTGAACATCGGCGCTTCAACCACCGCTCCCTGCAAGCCGAGGATAACAGTGCCAATCAGCATGCCGATAATGCCGCCATAGAGCAGAAACGAGTTGGTGAAGTCGCGGGGCTGGAGCACCACCCAGACCGGCACGCCAGCTGCGAAAATGGTGTATACCGAAAGTATAATCATCCAGAGGAAAGAATCAATTTTTATCGGGAAAAGCAGCCCAATCCGGATAGAGATAATACAGACCGCTATCGCAACCAGGGCCATGAGCCATACATTGGCCTTTTTCTTATACAACAGATAACCGAGGATCGGCGCACAGCAGGTAATCACGATAACCGAAGTTGAAGCGATTCCACCGATGACGGCGTAGGTAACGCCATTTTCGACCACCGTCCGGATTCCGATATCTCCGGATCCAAAAAATTCTACAGGATATTTTGAAGCAAGTGCCGTGGTGGTAAGTGTCAGGAAAACCGAGGTGACCATAAGAAGCATAATAATGGTAAATCCTATAAACAGGAGGAAACCGTTACGCCCGAGCGTCCTTTCCGCTATCTCGGCGATTGATCTCCCCTTTTCACGCATTGACGCCAGGAGCACCGAGTAGTCATGAACCGCGCCTATGAATATGGTCCCTACGACGATCCAGAGCCACACCGGAGCGAAACCAAAAACGAGGGCCACGCATGGGCCTATAATCGGGCCGCCGCCGGCGATAGACGCAAAGTGATGGCCGAAGATTACAATCTTGTGCGTCGGCACATAATCGACATCATCCTGAAACTCGACTGATGGAGCCACATGGGTACCGTCAACATCAAAGTTCTTTTCGATATAGCGCCCGTAAAAGATATAGCCGATGAGCAGAGCAATAATGGAAATACCCAGAATAAGCAGAAGATTCATTGGCTGGCCTCCGATAGAGGGTTTATATTAGCAGTCTGGTAAAAAATCATACATGCGTCAATAAAAAAAGACCCCTGAAAATAGTGATATTTCAGCCCTCTTCCTGAGCCGGCGAGGCACTCTCAATCATTTTTATTATTGCCATGGCATTTAGAACAGATTTGGGCACAAAAGAAGAACGCAGAGCAAACTCCTGTTCCTTGCTGCCGTCATCAGCATGCTCCGAGCAATGCGGGTTGCCTCCTGATGGCCCAAGACCATCGATGGTCGGCATATATTCCCAAAAATAGTTACCGTCTGAAAGCCCGCCACGCTTTTCAAGATGCACGGAAAGTCCAAGCAGCTCGCCGGCGGATTCCCAGAAGGAATGAAGACGCCTCGATCCGGGGTTATCCGGCCATGCCGGTACTCTGCGCACCAGTTCGACCGATGTTCTGCAGGAAAATCCGCCCGCAGCGCTGGCAACGCTGCTATAACCGTCCAACGCAAGAATTTTACTCAGTGCATCTTCAAATATGCTCGGCGAGAAAGCCCGCATTTCAGCGTGAGCCTCTGCAAAATGCGGCACGCGGTTAATCTGCGAACCTCCGGAAATCCTGCCAATATTAACCGTGAGGTCCTGAGTATAATCCGTAATTGATTCGATTTTCCTGATTATATCAGCCATCTGAAGGATGGCACTGGCGCCTTTTTTATGGGAAACTCCGGAATGAGCGCCCTTCCCTTCCGTGGCAATCCTGATCTCCGCTCTCCCCTTCCGTGACGTAACCACGTAATAATCGGCTCCCCGTATAATACCGGCTTCAAATATCAGGCAGCCGAGCGCTGACACGCCAAGACGCTGCTTGCATAGCTCGCCGAAATCTACTGAATCGGTCTCTTCCGACGCGTCAAGAAGGAGCGTCCACGAGACAGCAGCAAAAAGCTCCGGCGCGGCGTGGCGAAGCGCCTCAAGGGTCATGAGCATAACCACAGTGCCCCCCTTGATGTCCTCCATTCCGGGACCATAAATACGGTCACCTTCAATACGCCAGTGAAAATTATTCCGCTCTTCTTCTTCAGGACTGAATACAGTATCCAGGTGGGAAACACAACCGATAGTTATCGGTTTTTGCCCGTTACGTCCAAGGACCAGGTGATTTCCATACGAACAATCAGTTGATGGTACGCGTTGATCGTCAAAGCCAAGGCTTTGAAATATATCTGCGGTATAGTCAGCAAGATGATTAATACCTGAGGGATTCAGGGTATAAGAATTTATCCCCACCATATCGTACAAAATATCCATATATCGGGGCATGTCCTGCTCGAGAAAGTGCCTCATTTTATCAGCGGTTTCCCTGTTATAGTAGCTCATTTATAGTCAACTCCGGATGGTATGTCTTCATAAAAAGTCAATTTCGCGGCCCTGAATCTGTTAGTTACTCTGACCCCATATCTGGACCCCATATCTGTGCTCTGAGATCATTATCCTGCAAGCAATTTATCAAGAGCAAGGGCATTTTTAACTGCATAGCCGCATACATCATTATTAAAGAAGACATAAACCCGCTTCGCCCCCCTGGACTGCATCGTCACGACATGGCCTGCAATTTCTTCAAGCTCATCATCACTGTACAGGTCATCATACCATTCCCGCTTTCCATGCAGGCGAATATACGCAGTATCCGATGTTACCCAATCAGTGATACCCATTTTCGGAGAATCCACGGCGCAGAAAACAGCGTTCATCCTTTCGAGAATGGCTTGGGTTCCTCCGGTAAGCCACCTGCTGTCACGGAATTCAACCGCCACCCTGCAGTCTTTGAATGCACTCAGAGCGGATTCGAGGCGCTCCGCCTCAACAGGCGTGTTTGGCGCAAGCTGCAGGAGAATAAGACCGAATCTCTCCCCGGCGCATGAGGCCTGCTGGCAGAATTCACCAATCTCCCTGTCTGCGCCGGACAGATAGCGTCGATGCGTTATGATCCTCGGCGCTTTGAAGACAAAACGGAAATCAGGAGGAACCTGTTCGCCCCACTTCACATACGTGCTTTCCTTGAACCTGCGATAAAAGGTGGCGTTCACTTCCACAGTCCGGAAATGATTGCTATAGAAGGAAAGCCACTTGCTACGGGCCAGTTTCTCCGGATAGAAGACCCCCCTCCAGTCGTCATAATGCCAGCCGGAGGTACCGATGACAATATCAGATTGTTTCACTAAATGCATGTCTGGCATGATCAACACCGGTAGATAATCACGATCAACAGGTTATAATAATAAATCAAACAACCAGTCAAGAAGATATTATTTTTTACTTTTATGCCATATTTAAGCCATGTTAGTTCTTGACAGATAATGATTGGAGACGACATAATATTTCAAATAGAATATACCATCCGAATCAGGTTACCAACATGAATACTCCAGTGAAAGGGCTACGTCCCATTCATATTGAAGCAACCACACTCCCCGATGCCTGGTTCCAGGCCGTGTACCGGTGTCTGGAAGTTGGCAGGGATTTTACTATTGACCGCGGCTCATACGCCGGCGAAAAACGCCTTGAATTCGATTATATCACCGTGCATATAAAAAGACCGGGAGAACATCCGCTCCTGCCGCAGATACCGGGACAATATAACCTGCCAAACCCTGTGGCGGACGACTACCTGACCGACTACCTCCCCTATCTGATGACCGGAGAAGCAAAACCGGGAGAATCTTACACGTACGGACAGCGTATATGCAAATACGAGCTCCCTTTCGGTGATGCGAAAACCTACAACAGCAAGGACTTCGAACATATTCTCATACAGGACAGGGAAGCATGGGAAGACAGGAAGATCGTCATCGTCGAAGACGGCAAGACATACCTGAACCAGATGGAGCTGTGCATCTGGACCTATAAGAACAAAGGACACCGCAACAACCAGATGGTCCTGCAGGTGGCCCACCCCACCGACATGCTCCTTCAGGACCCTCCCTGCCTGCGGCTTATCGATACGCGGATCCAGGATGGCAGGCTTAATTTCATAATCTATTTCCGCTCATGGGACCTGTGGGGCGGTTTTCCCGCGAATCTGGCCGCGATGCAGATGATGAAAGAGTATATCGCGTCGGAAGTTGGCGTGGAGGACGGGGAAATCATAGCCGCATCCAAGGGTCTGCACATCTATAACTACGTGTGGGAGCTTGCAGAGTGCATACGGGGAAAAACGATAGAGGAATTCAGGCGCGGGAACACACTCTGATAAAAATGATTTGACAGAGCGACGGATTAAGGCACAAAAACTACGAGTTTAACGTATCATCATTGTCCAAAGCGAGATACCGATGGATTTTTTTCATGGTTTTATAAAATGGCTCAATGGCTATCTCTGGGGACCCCCGATGCTGGTTATCCTCTTCGGCACCCACCTGTTTTTAACATTCAGGCTCAGGTTCATACAGCGCTATGTCGGCCTGGCTGTGCGCCTCTCTGTTACCAGTGATGCCGACGGCCACGGTGATGTCCACCATTTCGGCGCACTGGCAACGGCCCTTGCCGCCACTATAGGCACCGGCAACATCGTGGGAGTGGCTACCGCTGTGGCCCTGGGCGGGCCGGGTGCGGTCCTCTGGTGCTGGCTCACCGGCGTGTTCGGTTTCGCCACCAAATACGGTGAAGCCGTTCTTGCGGTAAAATATCGCGTAAAGACTTCTGACGGGACCATGCTGGGCGGTCCAATGTATGCGCTGGAGAGGGGGCTGGGCAAGAAGTGGCTTGCCATACTTTTCTGCGTATTCACCTCAATCGCCGCCTTCGGAATCGGCAACATGGTCCAGGCGAATTCAATATCGACCCTGGCGAAGGAGACGATAGGGGCACCATTCTGGGTTACCGGCCTGTTCGTCACCATCATCACGGCGGTTGTAATCCTTGGCGGCGTGAAAACCATCGCGCGGGTGTGCACGCTCCTGATCCCGTTCATGGCGGGATTTTATATACTCGGCTGTCTGATAATTCTTGTCATAAACCGGGAAGCCCTCATGCCGGCCCTGACCATGATTGTTAAATCCGCATTCTCGCCGGAAGCCGCAGGCGCTGGATTCATCGGCGGATCCGTGATGGCTGCTGCACGCTTCGGCATCGCCCGGGGCCTTTTTTCAAATGAGGCGGGGCTCGGATCGGCTCCCATAGTGGCGGCAGCAGCAATCACGAAAAACCCTGTCAAGCAGGCACTGGTATCCGCCACCGGCACCTTCTGGGACACGGTCGTCGTCTGCGCCATAACGGGGCTGGTACTCGTGAGCACCATAATACGCTTCCCGGCAGACTTCGGCTCCATAAACGGCGCACTCATGACCAAGCGCGCCTTCGCCGAAATTCCGGTTGTCGGACCGATGATACTGACTGTGGGGCTACTCACGTTTGTTTATTCGACCATACTTGGCTGGTCCTACTATGGAGAAAGGTCGGTAGAATACATATTCGGCAAGAGATCGATTATTCCATACCGCGTTCTGTGGGTTGCTGCCGTTATGGTGGGCTCAGTTGTTTCACTGCCGCTGGTATGGGACCTGGCGGACATGATGAATATGCTCATGGCACTCCCCAATCTGGCCGCGCTCATCCTGCTCAACGGGGTGATCATCGCGGAAACCAAAAAATACCTCTGGGAAGGAGACGTCCATGACATGTCGGAGGACCCTCTCCTTAGTGATACCCCATCGCCCTGAGCTGCTTTAACACGCGTTCAGCCTCATCGCGCACCCTGTCGTTTTTATCACCAAGCGCAGTATTGAGCGCTTTCACCGCATCCCTGCTGCGTATCCCGCCAAGTGCCCTGACGGCCGCAAGACGCACATCATAGAACCTGTCCTTGAGAAGCACGGAAACGCACTCAACGGACGACGGGGACGCAAAAGCGGCTATTGAGCGCGCGGCAGCGAGGCGGACCTCCTTGTACCTGTCACTGCACGCGCGATGGAGCAACGGCAGGCCTTCCCTTATCATTTCATGTCCAATTTTTATTGCTGTTTCTTTACGCACCGGCTCAAGATCGCCCATCCCCCTGAGCAATTCGGCAAAGCGGGCATCATGAAGGACACGACGGGCAAGATCAGAATTGATGCCCTGAAGGCACGCGCGTGCTGTCTCCCTCACCTCTTCATTGCTGTCCGCCAGCAATCCAATCAGATAATCAACGCTTTGCTCATCCCCGATATTGCACAGAGCATGTGCCACCTGAACGCGCATGATCGAGTGCCTTTCACGCAGGCATGCAGCTATATGGGGAACGAGATGTCCGCGCCGGGTTGCCCCCGCGGCATGGACCGCCTCGTAGCGCACAATGTCCTTTTTGTCAGCCAGGGCCAAAACGATAACCTCAATAATTGGGCCATCGACATTCGGCCCGCGGCTGGCGATTATCTTGAGCAATTCTATCTTATCCTTCCAGGCGCCTTTTGCAATCAGCTCGATCAGGTTCCGAGAACCAAGCGGCGCTCCGATTTCGGCGAACTTCAATGTCGCAACTGTCCTGACCGCATCATCAGGATCATTCAGCATTGACCTGAGTTTCCCGATTACCTGCTCATTCAGCCCGGGGATATTAGCCAGTACTAAAAACGCGCGGCACCTGATCTGCGCTTTTTTATGATCCAGGCACTTCAATAAGCCAGGAATGTCATTTTTCTTTTTTAATCCAATAATATTCGGCCCGAAAATCCCCATTCTCCCCTTCCTGGGAAAACACTGCTATAATTTTTTAATCATTGATTCAACTGAATTGCCCTTTATCAACCTGGCAACCGCAATATGCCTCAGCTGCACTCTCAGTGAGTGATGGCTTTTCTGCTCAAATTTTTTTCGGCATCCAACCAATCACCCATCTCATCTCCAGGGAAATTATTCTTCATCCTCGCCAGGTAGTTATAATAGGCATGGAGTCTGATCTCATCCTGGAAACTCGGCAAGTCAAAGGATGATTCAGCTTTTTTTTTCCTGGAGGTCCTCGGAATTCCAGTCTTATTCGTTGATTGCTGTGACGTGGTCTTTTTTGAAAGCATATCGATCCCTCCCTCCTTTTTAAATATAATGAGTAATGCATTTATAAATAGTATATATTAAAAAGTCTGTATTAAATCAACCGACTTCTCTAAAAAATGCAAAAAGTGTCTTGTGAAAGAGAATATTATTAACGAAGTCTTGAAAGATTAAAATATAGATTGACGCATGGTCAGTATTTTAGTATTATATTATATAATTAATATTTATTATTCCAAAGTTCACATGCGCCAACAATGCATCAAACATCCCGACAAACAAGGCAACTATTTATGCTCAAAATACTTGATATACCTCTGCGATGATTGTATTGCCTGCAGCGACCCCAAAGGATACTGTAAATTCAGAACATCCTGCATAATCAATGAATTTCAAAAACAAAAAAACTCATTACTCTTTGATGAACAATAAATTATATTGTATTTAGCAGCATTACCATCATAAAATATTAACATCTTGGAAAAAATATTTTCATCATAATATGTACTGATTCGTTCCTCCTATTAATTACGATTAGAAGAGGAACGAATATATGATGATTGAAACGACCATAAACATTCATTCTATATTTTTAGAACAAATTAATCGTGCGGCCCTGAAAACAGGAAAATCCAGAAATCAGATAATAATCATGTTGATTAAAAAGCAGATGGATGATATGCAGGGGCATATACAAAATGGAAAAAGAATCCAATACCAGGAAAAGGCCAGCAGGGAATACTGGCATACGATTCATTTACAATTAAGGCCGGATGATTATGAGTACTTTTTGGATTTGAGAAAGCTTTTGAAAATGTCAATATCTCGGATTCTTGCATTGGCTGTTTTAAGATATCTAAAAAATATAATAAAAAGCAAAATTACCGATAACTATCATTATAAAAACTATATTATTCAACTAGAGATCATCGATGGTATAATTTGTTGGAAACTTCTCTGGGGGTTCCCCCGAAACCCGGTAAAACTATTCGCATCCCATTAACCTCATGCGGCTTTAAATCACCCGGTAATAATTTATCATGTATACTGCAAAATTCCTTGATTAATAAGCAATATAACCGGAAATTCGCAACGTATACCTGTTCTGTATGACTTGAAGGAGAAAACACGTGCAGACACCCGATCCCTCAAAACTCGCTGACTGGCAGATTGCCGAGGAATGCGAGAAATCCATGAAAACCGTGTACCAGCTTGCAGAAGAGCTGGGCATACAAAATAATGAGTTGCTGCCCAACAGCCATTATTACGGTAAAATCGATTTTGAACCCGTGCTCGAGAGGCTTAAAAACAGGCCTGACGGCAAATATATCGATGTTACCGCCATCACTCCTACACCTCTGGGCGAAGGAAAGAGCACCTCTACCATCGGTCTCCTTCAGGGACTGGGAAGGCGCGGCAAAAAAGCCACCGGCGCCATCCGCCAGCCTTCAGGTGGACCCACAATGAACATCAAGGGAGGTGCCGCAGGAGGCGGATTGTCGCAATGCATTCCCCTGATCCCATTTTCATTCGGCCTGACTGGTGACAACAACGACATCATGAACGCCCACAATCTGGCCATGGTGGCCCTTACCGCACGGATGCAGCATGAATTTAATTACGATGACGCAATGCTCGCATCAAAAAATATCCGTCGGCTCAACATCAATCCACGCAGTGTTGAAATGGGATGGGTCATCGATTTCTGCGCGCAATCCCTCCGCAATATCATGATCGGCATGGGAGGTCCGACCGACGGCTTCCTCATGGAATCCAAGTTTCAGATCGCGGCGAGCTCGGAGCTGATGGCGATACTTGCGGTCTCCTCGTGCATGGCGGACATGCGAAAGCGTATTGGCAAAATTGTCATTGCGCACAGTAAAAGCGGCGACCCCGTCACCACGGCAGACCTCGAGGTGGACGGCGCCATGACCGCCTGGATGTTTAATACCCTTAAACCGAACCTCCTGCAAACACTCGAGGGACAGCCCCTGTTCGTACACGCCGGTCCGTTTGCAAATATCGCGATAGGCCAGTCGTCCATCGCCGCCGACAAGCTCGCCCTCAAGCTCTCCGACTACCATGTCACGGAAAGCGGATTCGGTGCTGATATCGGTTTTGAAAAATTCTGGAACCTGAAATGCCGGATCAGCGGACTCAAACCGCACTGCGCTGTCATCGTCGCGACCGTGCGCGCGCTCAAGAGCCATGGCGGCGGACCGCCGGTACCGCCGGGTCATCCTCTCGACCCGGTATATACTGAAGAAAATGTCGCGATGGTTGAAAAGGGATGCGCCAACCTGATCCGTCATATCCAGACCGTCAAAAAGGCGGGGATAAATCCGGTGATATGCATCAATCCATTTTCCACGGACACAAAGGCGGAAATCGCGGAGATCAAACGCCAGGCCGAGTCGGCCGGAGCCAGGGTTGCCGTGTCTCACCACTGGCTCAAGGGTGGCGCCGGCGCGCTCGAACTCACTGACGCGGTCATCGACGCCTGCGCCGAAAAAACAAATTTTAAATTCCTCTATGACCTCGACATGCCCCTTTCAAAGCGGATAGAAACCATAGCGAAGAAAGTATATGGCGCGGATGGGGTAAAATACCTGCCCGATGCCGAGGAAAAGCTGAAGAAAATCGACAACGATCCCGAACTGTCAAAGCTCGGGACATGCATGGTGAAAACCCATCTTTCCCTGTCCCATGATCCAAACCTGAAAGGGGCTCCCACGGGATGGGTTCTTCCTGTCAGGGATATAATCGTCTATCGCGGTGCGGGCTTTGTAGTGCCCGTTGCCGGCGCAATCAGCCTGATGCCGGGCACAGCGTCCGATCCGGCATTCAGGCGAATTGACGTCGATCTTGCTCAACGCAGGGTAACCGGAGTGTTCTAGAGATAGTTATCGGTATACATGCATAATCATTTACAACCATACGACAAGGGGGGCTGAACATTGAAAACAAAACGATTATATGGATTATTGCTTATCTCTCTCGTCGGGCTGTACTGCAGCACGGTACCCATTATCGGCAGGAAGCAGCTTATCATCGTTCCTGACTCCCAGATACTGTCAATGAGCAATCAGGAATACACTTCATTCATGCAGTCCCACAGGTTAAGCCAGAATGCCCAGCAGGTCGCGCTCGTACGTGCTGTCGGGCAGAAACTCCGTGCCGGTGTTGAACGCTATCTCGCATCGATAAATCAATCTTCACTGGTGAAAGATTTCGTGTGGGAATTCAACCTGGTGGAATCAAACGAGATAAACGCGTGGGCGATGCCCGGCGGCAAGGTGGTCTTCTACACCGGCATACTCCCGGTAACACGGAACGAAGCGGGGATAGCCGTGGTCATGGGGCATGAGATAGCCCACGTAGTCGCGCGGCATGGCAGCGAGCGCGTGAGCCAGGGGCTGCTCACTCAGTATGGCGGCGCAGCGCTATCGGTGCTCCTGAAAGACAAGCCCCAGGAAACACAACAGCTGTGGCTGTCCGCCTTCGGACTCGGCGCCCAGGTCGGCATACTTCTTCCTTACAGCCGCACCCACGAAAAAGAGGCGGACCGTCTCGGCATGATTTTCATGGCCATTGCCGGGTATGACCCAAATCACGCGGTGGATTTCTGGCAGCGGATGGCCCAAATGAATACGGGAACAAAACCGCCGGAGTTTTTAAGCACCCACCCGTCTGACAGCACGAGGATTCGTCTCCTCAGGGAGTCGCTTCCCGAGGCAATGAGTTATTACGGAAAATGAGACAGGCGGCCCGCGTCTTCGCCATGTTGACGACATTCCCGGCAATTGATTTACGCTGCTATCGTGCGCGCCTCGCCGACGTTTTCCATAATTTCATAAAATTAATCTTGACACCCGCGGTTTATTATATTACTATATCAATATATCTTGATATAGTAATATAATAATGATAACGCACCAGGTAACAATTATCCCCGACGCTATTGATATATCCGTCCCCCATGGCGAGAACCTCCTGCGCGCCGTGCACGCCGCCGGCGTGCATGTCAACTCCTCATGCGGCGGCCAGGGCACGTGCGGAAAATGCCGGGTGCGCATTCTCGAGGGCTCGGTACAGGGCGGAAAAACCGAAAAGCTATCGGGCGATGATTTCGCAAAAGGCTACCGGCTCGCCTGCCTGAGCACCGTAGAATCCAACCTGCGTCTTGAGATTCCGCCCGACTCGCGCCTTCACCGGGGGGTGCTTGACAGGACGCACGCGGGTTCACCGACAGGAAGGCTTGCATCCGCCCGGCAGGAGGATATGGCAGGCATTGACCTGAAACGACCCGTCATCGAAAAGAAATTCATCTCCGTAGATCCACCAACCATGGAAGATAACGCAAGCGACCTTGCAAGGACGCGCCGCGCCCTCAAGAAACAGCACGGCCTGTCTGATATCGGCATCGACTACACGGTACTGCTGAAACTCGGGCGCACGATACGCGAGAACGAATGGCGGGCGACCGTTACAATATCAAACAACTGCAGCGGCGCCATCTGCGGGGGAACGTTCCCCCATATCACACGCATCCAGCCGGGCGATACGACCGGCCGCCATTATGCGATCGCGATTGACGTTGGCACCACAACGGTTTGCGGCGAACTCATCGACCTTGTAAAAGGGGAAGCCATCGCAGCATCCTCAGAATACAACGGACAGATCAAATTCGGCGAGGACGTGATCACCCGGATGGTATTCGCCCAGAAAAAAGACGGTTTGTATCTGCTGCAAAAGAGCGTGACCGACTCGATCAATGCCGTTATCGACTCATTGCTGACAAAAGCAGACGTCGAACGCGCTGATATATCGCATCTGGGCGCGGCCGGGAATACCGTCATGACGCATATCTTGCTTGGGCTTGACCCGCGCTACATCCGATCCGCGCCCTACACGCCCACGGTGAACGAGATGCCGCCCGTCAGGGCGATTGATGTCGGGATCGGGCTCCCGGGCCACGTGCGCCTCACGGTCATGCCCTTGATCGCCAGCTACGTGGGGGGCGATATCGTGGCGGGCGTCCTCGCCTCCGGCATGCACCGGCGCGACGCCACCACGCTCTTCATCGACATCGGCACCAACGGGGAGATCGTCATCGGAAACCGCGAATGGCTCGTCACCGCGTCCTGTTCCGCCGGTCCCGCCTTCGAGGGAGGCGGCATACGCCACGGCATGCGCGCCACCTTCGGCGCCATTGAGGAGATCCGCATCGACCCGGCTACGTGCAAGCCGGTGGTCTTCACCATCGGCGGAGAAAGGCCGAAGGGGATCTGCGGCTCCGGCATCATCAACATCGTGGCCGAGCTTCTGGAGGCGGGCCTGCTCGAGCCGAACGGCAGGTTCAGGACCGACATGACGACCGGGCGGCTGCGCCAGGGCCGCGACGGCATGGAATACGTGCTGGTTGAGGCTGAACGAACCGGCATCGACGGCGACATCGTCATCACCGAGGTGGACATCGACAACTTCATGCGCGCCAAGGGCGCGCTCTACGCCGGCTACCAGACCCTGCTCGAGAGCGTGGGACTTTCGTGGACCGCACTCGACGAAGTGATCATCGCCGGCGCGTTCGGGAGCTACGTTGACATCGAGAAATCGATCATCACCGGGCTCTTTCCCGACCTGCCGGTCGAGCGCTTTTCCTTCATCGGCAACAGCTCGCTCGAGGGCGCGCGGCTCGCGATACTGTCGCGCGAGCTGATGGACGAAGCCGGCGCAATCGCCGGCAAGATGACGAACATCGAGCTGAGCGATCATACACCATACATGGACCACTACGTGGCGTCCCTCTTCTTCCCCCATACCGAGACGAGAAATTTTCCAACGGTCATGGAGCGTTTTAAAACCATGGGGCGCTCGTGTGGAAACGGCAAAGGAGACGGCACGTGAGCAAAATCATAGCGGTCGCCGGCAAGGGCGGCACCGGGAAAACGACTACCGCGGCGCTTATTATACGCCACCTCCTGAAAAAGGGCGCGACACCGCTCCTCGCCATGGACGCTGATCCGAACGCGAACCTGGCCGATTCACTGGGGATCAGCGTGCCCGATACCATCGGGTCCGTGCTATCCGACTTCATGCGCAAGCGGGCGGAGCTCCCGGCCGGCATGACCAGGCAGGCCTATCTCGACATGAAGTTTCACCAGATCCTGAAAGAGGGGAAGTCCCTTGATATGCTCGTCATGGGCTGCCCGGACGGGCCCGGGTGCTACTGCGCCGCAAATTCCATCCTTAAAGATTACTTCGAGAACCTATCGAAAAATTATCCGTACATTGTGGTGGATAACGAAGCGGGCATGGAGCACTTCAGCAGAAAAACCGCCGCGAATATCGACACGTTGATTTTCTGCTCCAATTATTCGCTCAAGGGCCTCAAAACGGTAACGGCGTTATCAGCCATGGTAGATGATCTAAAAATCAACGTGAAGGATCGCTACCTGCTGGTCAACCGAACGCCGGAGACGCTCGGGCAGGAATTCCTGGATGGCATCCGGGACACCGGCATTCCGTTCCTGGGACATATCGTCATGGACGCAGAAATCGAAGAATCGGAGATAAAAGGCATTTCTCTCATCGATCTACCGGACGACTCGGAGACAGTGAAGAAATTCGAGGAGATACTGAACAATATAATCCCTTGATATCACCCCCCTGTCCCCTGGAGGGGTGATCGGAGAAATAATTTTTTGCCAATATTAATAAATTTTATTTGATACATAGCCAGGAATCCTGTACCTGACATAATACATCGGGAGGAACAGATGACGGCACGAATCATCAGCGGGAAAGAAATCGCCGCGCAGATACGGGAAGAGCTCAAGGCCGAAGTGGCCGATCTTTCCGCGAAGCATGCTATCAGGCCGGGCCTGGTGACCATTCTGGTAGGCGACAACCCCGCATCGGTCAGCTACGTTACCGGAAAACAGAAGACCGCGCACGAGCTCGGCTTCCACTCCATCCAGGACACACAGCCGGCCGATATATCCGAGGAAGACCTCCTCAGGCTTGTCGAAAAATACAATAACGATCCGGCCATCCACGGGATACTCGTCCAGCTGCCCCTGCCGAAGCATATAAACGAGAACCGGGTGCTGTACGCGATCAACCCCGACAAGGACGTGGACGGGTTCCACCCCGTGAATGTCGGCAGGCTGATGATCGGGGACGCGCGCTTCTATCCCTGCACGCCGTACGGGATACGGGAGATGCTGACGCGCGCCGGCGTACAAATAGAAGGCGCGGAGGTGGTCGTGGTGGGGCGAAGCAACCTGGTGGGCAAGCCGATCGCGATGATGCTGGTGCAAAAGCAGAAAAGCGCGAACGCTACCGTGACCGTGTGCCACACCCGCACGAAGGACATCAGGGCCCACACCCTTCGCGCAGACATCCTGATCGTGGCAGCGGGCGCGCCCGATTCGGTCACGGCCGATATGGTGAAGGAAGGCGCCGTGGTAATAGACGTGGGCGTCAACCGTGTGGGCTTCACATCCGAGGGGAAGGCAATTTTAAAAGGCGATGTTGATTTTGACGCGGTAAAGGAAAAGGCGTCTATCATCACCCCGGTGCCGGGCGGCGTTGGCCCCATGACTATCACCATGCTGATGAAGAACACGGTACGGGCCGCGAAGCTTGCCGCGGGGATTCCGCTGGAATAATACCTCCCTAGCCCCCGCAGGGGGCACGCGTATCAGGTTGATTCCCTGATGCCCACTCGGGGGGACAGGGGGGAGTAAAAGGATAAAAGGGTATTATAATGGAATACAAAACCATTGAGAAAAAAGATCCCGCCGGCAACACCGTGAAGGTCCTTGACGCGACCTTCGAGCCAGGGACGCCGGAATCAAAAGGCGTCGGTGAAGACAGGGGCTGGCGCGGGCACATGACCGATCGAAACGAGATGCTCAAATACCTGAAAAACGGCGAGCGCTACTGGTACTCGCACGAGTGGTACGGGAGCGAGAAGAAGAAATAATCTGGAGGACACCATGGCATTCGAAACACCGAAAGTAAACTATTCAGGAACGATCCGGGAAATCACCCTCGGCACCGGGCCAAAAGCCGTTACCGTGGGCGGTTCGACATCATACCCCTTCCACCTTTTTGAAGGGACTATGCCCCACCCGCCCAGGATCGCCATGGAGGTCCTCGACCACAGGCCCGAAGACTGGCCGGAAGCGGCAATTGCGCCCTTTGCGGAGGTGCTTGACAACCCGGCGGCATGGGCTAAGAAAAACGTGGATGAATACGGCGCGGACATGATCGCGCTCCAGATGGCGAGCATCGACCCGAACGGCCTGAACCGGTCCGCGCGCGAAGCGGCCGACGTGGCCAAAAAGGTTATCGCTGCGGTCGACGTGCCGGTGATACTCTGGGGCGTCGCGAATCATGAAAAGGACACCGAGGTGCTGCGCATCCTGGCGGAAGAATGCGAGGGAAAAAACCTTGCACTGGGACCAATCGAGGAAGGCGACTACAAGCAGATCGGCGCAGGCGCGCTTGCGTACAAGCACGTGGCCGTCGCCTCGTCTCCCATCGACGTGAACCTCGCCAAGCAATTAAACATACTGCTCGGGAACCTCGGCGTGCCTGCGGACAAGATCCTGGTTGACCCCACCACCGGACCGCTCGGATACGGCCTCGAGTACACCTATTCGGTGATGGAGCGAGACCGGATGGCCGCGCTCACCCAGGAAGACGAGAAGCTCCAGTATCCCCTCATCTGCAACGTGGGATCCGAGGTATGGAAAACGAAGGAGGCGAAAATCGCCGCCGCTGACGATCCGAAGCTGGGCGACGCAAAGGAACGGGGCATCCTGCTCGAAAGCATCACCGCGATGAGCCTCCTCATCTCCGGCGCCGACATACTGATCATGAGGCACCCGGAATCGGTAAAGCTTATCAGGAAGATGATTAAGAATTTGATGGAGTAACAGAGGAGTACCAGATGTCAGAAGAAACCAAACTGTTTGTCGACAGGGCATCGCAGGAGATATATGAAAAGGCCCGGAAGGACGGGGTCAACACGGTATTCGACAAGGCGGCCGAGCTCAAGGCGTGCCCGATCGGGTCCGCCGGCGACTGCTGCAAGCACTGCGGCATGGGGCCCTGCCGCGTACCCGAGCCAAAGACGCCGGGCGCCGTGCGCAAGCACGGCCTGTGCGGCGCCACAGCGGAGACCATATCCGCGCGCAATTTCTTGCGGATGATAGCCGGCGGCGCCGCGGCCCACTCCGACCACGGGCGGAGCGTTGCCGAGATATTCCTGGCTGCGGCGAAGGGCGAAATCCCCGGCTACGACATCAAGGACGAGCAAAAGCTCCTGGCGCTCGCTCTCGATTTCGGCATCGCCGTCGAGGGGAAAGACACAAAGGCGATCGCCATCGAAGTGGGCCAGAAATCCCTGGCGCTCTTTGGCCAGCAGGACGGGGAGATCATGTACGTGAAGAAGGCGCCGCAGCGGCGCCAGGAGATATGGAAGAACGCGGGAGTGACGCCGCGCGGCATCGACCGCGAAATCGTTGAAATCATGCACCGCACCCACATGGGCGTGGACCAGGACTACCGGAGCCTGATCAAACAGGGGACCCGCGCGGCCCTTGCCGACGGCTGGGGCGGCTCCATGCTCGCCACCGATCTTCAGGACATCCTGTTCGGCACGCCGGTCCCGGTATACGCCGAAGTCAACCTCGGCGTGCTCAGGAAAGACGAGGTGAACATCATCGTGCACGGCCACGAGCCGCTCCTCTCCGAGATGATCGTGATCGCCTCGCGCGACCCGCAGCTGCTGGAGCTGGCGCGTTCCCACGGCGCGAACGGCATCAACATCGCCGGCATCTGCTGCACCGCCAACGAGATCCTGATGCGCCACGGCATCCCCATTGCCGGAAACTTCCTGCAACAGGAGCTTGCCATCACCACCGGCGCGGTCGAGGCGATGGTGGTCGACGTCCAGTGCGTGATGCAGTCGCTCCAGAGCGTGGCGTCATGCTACCACACGAAGCTCATCACCACAAACCCGAAAGCGGACATCACCGGGTCACTGCGCATCGAATTCAACGAGCATGACGCGCTCAATTCCGCGAAGGCGATCGTCACCGCGGCCATAGAAAACTATACGAACCGGAAGAGCGACGTGCTCATCCCGAAGGTAAAGGCCCCCATGATCGCCGGATTCAGCCACGAGACGATCAACTACATGCTGGGCGGCACCTTCCGCGCGTCATACCGCCCCCTGAACGACAATATCATCAACGGGCGGATCAGGGGCATCGCCGGCGTGGTGGGATGCAACAACGCCCGCACCACCCTCGACAGCAACACCCTGACCCTTGTCAAGGAGCTGATAAAAAACGACGTGTTGGTACTCACCACCGGGTGCACGGCCATCGGCATGGGAAAGGAAGGGCTGCTCACGCCGGAAGCGGCGCGCGAGTTCGCCGGGCCGGGACTCGCCGAAGTGTGCGAGACCGTGGGCATACCGCCGGTCCTCCACATGGGCTCCTGCGTGGACAACAGCCGGATCCTGATAGCCGCCACGGCGGTCGTGAAGGACGGCGGACTGGGCAGCGATATCAGCGATCTGCCGGCCGCGGGCGCGGCGCCCGAATGGATGAGCGAAAAGGCGATCTCCATCGGGCACTACTTCGTGGCATCCGGGGTGTACACGGTCTTCGGCGTCACCTGGCCCACATCGGGAAGCAAGGAAGTAACAAAGCACCTGTTCGAGGACATGGAAAAAACATACGGCGGCCGATGGGACTTCGCCGCCGACCCGAAGGAGATGGCGCGCAAGATGATCGAGCATATCGACCGGAAACGGAAAGAGCTGGGTATCGACAAGGCGCGCGAGCGCGTGCTGTTCGACATGGCGGACAGGCGGGAGCTGGTGTAAAGGAGGATTTCAGTGTCAAAGATAATAGCATCTGCCGCGATACGCGGCGCATATACGATAGTAGACCGGGCGGAGGCGGACGTAAAACGCGCTATCGACGCGTACGGTCCGAACAGTGAGGTCGCTTTCCCGAACACGGGATACTATCTGCCAGTTATATACGGCATCCTGGGGTACAAAGTGCAGAAGCTCGCCGACATGGAGCATGTCATCAAAGTCAGCAGAAACCTCCTGCCGCAGCCGGTAAAGGAAAACCACCACCTCCCCTACCTCGGCCCGATACTCGACGCCGGCATGGCGACCTTTTTTGCCGAGGAATGCATCGAAGCCATAAAATATATCGACAACCCGGCGGTATACGTGCCGGGCGAGGACCCGCGCGGGGACAACATCTGGCTCGGGGCGGCCGATGACGTCATCATGCGGAAGCGGGGCGTGGAATTCGTTGACGGGACCGCCCCGGGATTCGCGGCCATGCTGGGCGCGCCGGAGGACCCGGCCGTTGCGGAAAAAATCGCGCTGGAGCTCCAGGAGAAGAACCTGTACGTATTCATGAGCGCGGACACCGGGGGCAAGACCATGTCGCAGCAGCTCGTCGACCGGAGCGTGCAGATAGGCTGGCCCACACGCCTCGTTCCCTTCGGAAAAGACGTGAGCTCCACGGTCTTCTCCATCGGGTTCGCAACGCGCGCGGCCATGTCGTTCGGCGGCATCGAGCCGGGCGACTACCGGAAGATACTCATCTACAACAAGGATCGCGTCTTCGCGTTCGGCATCACCTTCGGATTCGTGAGCGACGAGTGGTACGCCAACGGCGCCGGCTGCATAAATTACGGCTTTCCGATTATTACCGACACGCCGACCCCGCAGATACTCCCCACGGGCGTGTGCACCTACGAGCACGTGGTGTCGAACGTCCCGCACGAGAACATCGTCTCCAGGGCGATCGAAGTGCGGGGCCTCAAGGTCACCGTGAGCAAGGTCCCGGTGCCCGTGGCCTATGGCCCGGCCTTCGAGGGCGAGCGGGTGCGCGGCGACGACATCTACCTCGAGGCGGGCGGCGGCCGCACCCCTGCGGTGGAGCTGGTTGTCTCAGGAGACATGAACTCGGTAACGGATAACAAGATTGAAGTCGTAGGCCCCGAAATTACCGACGTCAAGCCGGGGAGCCAGCTCCCCCTGGCCATCCTCGTGGAGGTTGCGGGACGACAGATGCAGCCCGACTTCGAGCCGATCCTGGAGCGCCAGATACACCATCTGATAAACTACGCGCAGGGGATCATGCACATCGGCCAGCGCGACATCGCCTGGCTGCGCGTGAGCAAGCAGGCGGTGGACAAGGGCTTCCGCATGGCCCACCTTGGGAGCATACTCCACGCGAAATTGCACCAGGACTTCGGCAAGATATTCGACAAGGCACAGGTCACCGTTTATACGGACGAGGCGAAGGTGCAGGAGATACTCGAACGGGCGCGCGCCCTGTACAAACAGCGCGACGAGCGGATCGCCGGCATGACGGACGAGGACACGGACCCCTTCTACTCCTGCCTGCTCTGCCAGTCCTTCGCGCCGAACCATGTATGCGTGGTCACGCCGGAACGGACCGGGCTCTGCGGCGCGTACAACTGGCTCGACTGCAAGGCCTCATACGAGATAAATCCCACCGGCCCGAACCAGCCGGTGAAGAAAGGCGCGGTGCTCGACGCCCGGTACGGACGATGGAAGGGGGTGGACGACTTCGTGGCCAAGGCCTCGCGGGGCACGGTCATGACCGTGGACGCGTACAGCATCATGCGCAACCCGATGACCTCGTGCGGGTGCTTTGAGTGCATCGCCGCGATACTCCCCCTCTGCAACGGCATCATGACCGTTGACCGCGACACCGCGGCAATGACACCCTCGGGCATGAAATTCACCACACTCGCGGGCATGGTGGGCGGAGGCAACATCACGCCGGGGTTTGTGGGACACAGTAAATACTACATCACCAGCAAAAAATTCCTGTTTGCCGAGGGCGGCATCAAGCGGCTCGTCTGGATGCCCCGGGCGCTCAAGGAAGAGATACGCGAACGCTTCAACCAGCGCGCGGCGGAGATCGGCGAGCCCGATCTCCTGGATAAAATCGCGGACGAGACAATCGGCACCACCGAGGAGGAGATACTCCCCTTCCTGACCGAGAAGGGCCACCCGGCGCTGACGATGGATCCGCTGTTTTGAGGATGACATCCCGCCTCCGGCGCCTTTCTCCCCCTGTCCCCCAAAGGGGGCACGTGCGAAGAGGCGGGAAGTATAGATATACTAATTTTCTATTGCCATGAAAATCTCTGGCCATAGAAACTAATTGAGATATATATAATACATAGTAGATTATTATGAATATCATGATGATTGCATGACTATTCAGTAATCAACTTGTCATAAAGGACGTTGATTTAGTTGTCGGTAAAACTGAATCTGTAGTATTACGATAAGTCCTTTCCCGCGCGCCCCCTTTGGGGGACGGGGGGGGTAGGACAGAAGGCAAGCTCTTTTGTACCCCTACGGAGACAGGGGAGCGTGAAGCGGAATTACTCATTTGGCATATACAATTAATCAGGAGACTCCACCATGGGAATGACCGGCATTGAAATCTACAAACTTTTACCCCAGACCAACTGCGGCGACTGCGGTGTACCGACCTGCCTCGCCTTCGCGATGAAGCTCGCCGCGGGCCAGGCCGAGCTGGCGAAATGCCCGCACGTGTCAGAAACCTCCAGGGAGAAGCTCGATTCCGCGTCAGCGCCGCCGGTAATGCCGGTCTCCATCGGCGCTTTCAAGACAGGAGGAGAGACGGTTCTGTTCCGTCACGAGAAGACGTTCGTGAATCCCACGGGCATCGCGGTGCTGGTCACCGACGCCATGCCAGACGCGGACGTTGACAGCCGCCTGAAAGCATTCGCAGATCTGAGATACGACAGGGTGGGCATGCTTCTTGCCGCAGACCTGGTCGCGGTCAAATCAACCGGTGGCGACGCGGCCGTGTTCGGCAATCTGGTCGCGAAGGTCTCCGGAGCCGTCGACGCCGGCCTCATCCTCATGAGCGACAGCGCGGACGTCCTCGCAGCGGGACTTGCGCATGCAGCGGACCGGAAGCCGCTTCTGTACGCGGCGACAAAGGCGAACGCCGACGCGGTGGCCAAGCTCGCGCTTGACAGCAAATGCCCGGTCGCGGTGAAGGGCGCGAACATGGACGAAGTGATCGAGCTTACCCAGAAGCTCTCCGGCATGGGAATAAAGGAAATCGTGATAGATTCAGGATCACGCTCCATGAAGAAAGCCTTCGAGGACCAGATAGCCATCCGGAGGGCGGCGATTAAAAGCGCCTTCCGGCCCCTCGGATACCCGACTATCGCGTTCCCGTGCGAAATGGCCGACAATTTCATGGAGGAAACGCTGATCGCGTCGACCATGGTCGCGAAGTACGCAGGTATCGTCGTCCTTTCCGATCTTCGCGGTGAGGGGCTCTTTCCGCTCCTCGTGCAGCGGATGAACATATTCACTGATCCGCAACGGCCAATGGCCACCGAGCAGGGAATATACCCCATCAACAATCCGGACGAAAACGCGCCGGTCATGGTGACCACCAATTTCTCCCTTACCTATTTCATCGTTTCAGGCGAGATCGAGGGGAGCCGCGTTCCCGCCTGGCTCCTGGTCATGGACTGCGAAGGCCTTTCGGTCCTCACCGCGTGGGCGGCCGGCAAATTCGTGGGTGACGCGATCGGCGCCTTTGTGAAAAAGAGCGGCATTACGGACAAGATCAAGCACCGCTCGATCGTCATCCCGGGGTATTCCGCGGCTATCAGCGGCGACCTTGAAGAGCAACTGCCCGACTGGAAGATCACGATAGGGCCGCGCGAAGCGGCGCATATTCCCGCATTTCTGAAGCAATACCAGGCGTAAGCGCCGGGCCCAAGCATATCATCGCGAATAATCGCGAGGTGGCATGAACAGGACAGTATCGATTATATGCGGCGCATTAATTCTTGTCGCATCAGCATCCTTCCCGGCTCATGCCCGGGAAGGCGATGAGAGCAGCGTCACCTCAGAAAGGCCTGCCGCCCTCCATACCCACGAAATGCAAGACGGTATTTCATCAGGCGGGAACGGCTTCCTTCCCGGCACCAGGCTTTTCCCATCATTCCCCGCGGACCCGCGCAGGGTCGCGTTCTCGGGCGGGATACGCTACCATGACGACGCATTTAACCGTTTCCACACGCGGTACGGGACCGACAGCCACGTGCTCGGCAAGAACAAGACCTTTGGCGCGGTCTCGCTCGGATCGCGCCTTCCGCTCTATCGCTGGGATGTAATAAAAGGCCGGCTCCAATTCAACGTGGAAGGGTGTGTCTGGGCGGTCTTCGCGTTCAAGCACGCGACCGGCTGGCTCGGCGACGCATCGACGCTCCTGAACGCAGACTACTATTTCGCGTTCCCCACTTCATACGCATACAAAAATTTTGCGATCCAGTTCCGTCCCTGGCACCTGTCATCGCACCTGGGAGACGAATTCATCATACTCTATCCGGAAATAGCGCGGAGAAACGTTAGCAACGAGGGCATCGACATATTCGCGTCGTATTATATCATTCCGCAGCTGCGGATCTACGGCGGCATCGGCTGCATCTATCACTCCTTCAAGGGCGCGAAATTCGACCCCTTCTACATGGAATACGGGATTGAGGCCAGGCCCTTTGATGTGATACGGATCACACGAAATATATTTTTTCAGCCGTTCATCAGCGCCCACATGAGGAACACCCAGAACAACCGTTTCGCCATCAACGGCAATTACGCGATCGGCATTGAAGTGGCGGCCCATCGCGGCGATTACCGGCCGAAGATGCAGCTCTATTTTTCCTTTCACCACGGCCCCTCCATGGACGGCCAGTTCTACCATGCCAAGACAAGCTATTACAGTCTGACCCTCTCCTTTGAGTTGATATGAGGAGGGGCGGAATCGTGAAGCAGATCACGACAGTCATTTGCGCAGTTTTCCTTATTTTCGCTATGATCAAAGCAACGTCCGCGGAAGAACAGACTCCCTCAAGAAAGATGGGCATGGCCGGCATCGCGACCAGCGGCATCGCAGCCGGCGTGCAAATCGAATATCGCTTTATCAGACCGATCGGGGTGAGGGCCATGGGCATTTATGTTTATGGTACGGGAAAGAAGCACGGTCCGATTGTTTCAAAAGGGGAAACGCTCATCGCCGCGATAGCAACACCCGTATTCTACATTCCCACACCGGTCGAGTTTCTGGAGCCGGTCCTCTTTTTCGGTCTTTCGTATTCGCACTACCGGTGGAAATCACCCTATTTTAAAATAAGCGGGGCCCTTGATGACGTCACCTTCGGCGGAGGCGGAGGGCTCGGGTTTATTGTCGCCCCATTCTGTCGCATCGGCGTCAATTGCTGGATAAATTACGATTATAGGATTACGCAGGAATATGGGATCAGGAAAAAGGGAAAGAGGATTGCGCTGCCGATGCCGTTCTTTGATGTCAGCTTTCTGTTTTAATGCGAGAAGTTTACTCTGACCCCGGATTTTCCAGCCGATAGTTATCGGTTAGTCTGAAACCGCTCACCGATAACTATCGCGACCAGAGCATTTTTACTCTGACCCCACACTTTCCGACTCAATAAAAAAGCATTGACTACAATTACTATTCAATGAAACTGCATAAATCTGACAAAAAGACGAGAATCGTTTACATACATGAAAATAGTTATCCTGAACGGCAATCCATCCACCGCAAATAAAGATCTTGATCACTATCTCGAATCTCTTTCCAGGGAACTTGCCGCCAGTGGCCACAGTATTCAAACAGTGATCCTCCGCGACAAAGATATCCGCTACTGCACAGGATGCTGGACCTGCTGGTGGAAAACGCCTGGTGTGTGCGTGCATAAGGATGACATGCCCGCGATATACAGCGCTATTATGGCTTCAGATCTGGTATTGCTGGCAACACCGGTAATCATGGGCTTTGTCAGCGCCCTGCTTAAACGGGCGAACGAAAGATTTATCCCACTTCTTCACCCGTACTTCGCCATGCGGGAAGGAGAATGGCACCACCGGGGGCGCTATACGCGCTATCCTGCGTTCGGCATCATCATGGCCAAAGGAGCTGATACGGATGATGAAGACATTGCCATCATCACTGACATCTACAGGCGACAGGCGGTGAATTTTCTTACCTCGCTCAAACTTGCATTCACTACCGATCTGGCCGTCAAGGAGACATGCGATGCGATTAGTGCTCTATAACGGCTCACCACGCGGCAGAATAAGCAATACCGCGATCCTTCTGGACCATTTTATCAGGGGCTTCAAAGCGTCGGAAGAAAATAGCTTCGAGCTAATGTACCTCAACCAGGTGAAGAGTCATCAGGACTTTGCTGAAAAATTCAGGAACGCCCAGGCTGCGATTATAGCCTTCCCCCTTTATGGGGATTCAATGCCGACCATCGTAAAGGATTTCATCGAGACCCTCGGGACAAAAATTGATTCCGGAAAAACACCGATGCTCCCCGCCCTGGGATTCATCATCCAATCAGGTTTTCCCGAAGCCATTCATTCACGGTATATAGAAAAATATTGTGAAAAGCTGGCGCTCCGCCTTGGAACTCGCTATATCGGCACCGTGATCAGGGGTGGAGTTGAAGGAATTCAGATCAAGCCCCTATTCTTAAACCGGAGACTTTTCATAGCATTCTCGAGCCTTGGCCGCCATTTTGGTGTTACAAAAGAATTCCATCCGATAATCACCAGAAAACTCGCAGGAAGGGACAAGATGTCCGCTCTCGGGAGGTTTATGTTTCACATCCTGAAAATGACAGGATTGGCAGATATGTACTGGAAAATGAACCTGAAAAAGCATGGCGCGTATAATAGAAGGTTTGATCAGCCATATAAGCCGGCATTATGAGTCTGTTTTCACTCTGACACCTGTATTGTACCGATAACTATCGCCAGAGAACCATTTTACTCTGACCCCTCAGGCCCTGCAGAGCGATAGTTATCGGTTACTCTGACCCACGCTCACCCCGGGCCCTCGTAACGCTGAATAGCTGGCTCTCCTGTTTCTTCCCCCGCAGTGCCATAGAGCCAAGGCTTTCAAACAGAAATCCTTCACACGGCCCCGCCGGCAGTTCCCTTTTAAGTTCGTCTGATACGATGCAGTTCCTGCCGCTGGCTTTGCATTCAGACTGAATACGCGAGGTGGTGTTGACCACATCGCCAAGAAACGCCACCTCGCGCTTATAGTCCCCCATTTCACCAACCACAACATTGCCGCAATGGATACCGGCCGAGAAACGCGGACAGACGCCGTAACGCTTCTCATATTTCTCACGGAGCGCGTCAATCCTATCCGTAATCTGGAAAAAACATTCCAGGCAGTTCGCGTCAGCTGTTCCTCTCTTGATTGTCCATGACACAATAATCTCATCGCCGACATATTTATATATCTCGCCCTTGCTTTCGACTATGGGGCGCGTCACGTCAAAGAAAAAATCGTTCAGAAAGGAGTGAAATTTGATGTCGCCGATCTCCTCCGCAATGGCCGTCGATGAAGACAGATCGAGGAACATAAAAATCCTCCTTTCGACAACAGGCTTGTGGTACAACCCGATCAGCAATCTGGCAAGCGCACGCTGGCCCAGCAGTCTGCTGATATTTATCACCAGCATGATTCCAAGTATAAAGAATATGGCCGTGCCGAAGCTCGGGAGAAGAAAATTCTTGATATCGTATACGAGTGTTCGGGCCCCGAAAACAATGACATCGGAAATAATGTACGACAGGACAATCACGACGGTGAAAATTATCGAGCGCGTAATAACGATCATTATGATCGACAATTTTCTTATCCGGTCAAAGATGAAATATTCCATATAAAACACGGTCAATCCGATCAAAAAACCGCAGATTGCGCCCTGGATCAGGGTATATACCGTCGGATCGGGTGATATAAGAAATGCAAAGACCCCGCCAATGGCGACGCCCGCAAGCGACGGGATGACCAGCAGTCCCAGCCGTGTGCCGTGATAGCGTGAAACCCTCATGAAGGACCTCGCATGCGACCAGAGTCATCTGACCGGCAAACCGGATGTCAGGAGCAATTTATAACCTCCCGAAACCGCATCTGTCAATGCTTATTGATTAATTTGACCGCCTCGGAGCAATTTATATTGATAAAAATTTGACTTGTTGCGAAACTAGCTTCTCGCGCTCGGGGGGCCCCCTGCCGGGGCGTTTAAGGAGCCTCGCACCATGGACTCATTAAAAATTAAGTTTTTCAACAAGTCTCATGATGTATCGCAAAGAGAATCTATTAAACCATTTGCCAGAATATTGACATGAGTTCAGACAGCCACGACACACTGTATAAAATGGGATCCCCGCCCCATGGAAAGCAAAACAACTACGAAACAGCGTACAACGATGCTGCGGAACAGCTCGCCCTGGCATCAATTGCCGACCGGGCTGAGAAAAGCGGTGCGGGGATCGACGGCCACGGCGGCGGCACAGCATTATCTCTCTCCTTTCTCGGAGACGAGGTTATCGTGGCCCACCCTGAAATTTCAGTACTCTACCGGGACCGCAAGGAAGACATGCCCCTCTGGGCAAAAATACTCATACTCCATTACCTCCTGCGTGCGGGCGGCGCACCGCATAGCAGCGAACAGATCACGTTCAACCAGATCAAGGGGGGCATGGGGTATTATCCCGCGTTCCAGCGGAGGTGCATTACTCCCCTGATCGATCTGTTCGGAAATCAGCCGGATCGCTTTTTCGAGGCCGGAAATGCCGCCGGCGGCGTCCCGGTCACTATCGGCGATTACGCCCTGCTCTTCCATTGCTTCCCCAGGGTGGAGGTGATCTTCTCGTTCTGGAAAGGCGATGAGGAATTCCCGCCGGCGGGGAACGTCATATTCGATTTATCCATTTCAGATTATCTTTCCGCCGAAGACGTCGCCGTGCTCTGCAACATGATCGCGGTGAAGATCATCAGGTCATTCACCCCGCGCGTGTGATGACATCCTTCACCTTCACTTCCGGGTGATGATATCTATCGTACGCGGGCGTTTTCTTCCCGTACTGGATCGCCTCCTGCGGACACCACTGAATACAGGCCAGGCACTGCTCGCAGCGGTGCCGCCATACCGGCCTGCCCGATTCGATCGCGATGTTTCCCACAGGGCAGACCTTCTCGCAGATGCCGCAGGCATTGCATTTATCATCCGTCCAGAAGTCCCTGTCGAGCTTCGGGACCATGCCGAAGGTCCATTTGTACAGGGCGGTAAAGATGATCCTCTGCCACAGCGGCCCCCTGTCCACAGGACGTCGTTCCCTGTTTTTCACGGCACCGGCCGACCGCACGATTTTATTTCGCGCCTCACGATACAGCTCCTCCAGGCGCTCCGCAGGTCCCGGTCCTCCCCATGGGATGTAATTGCTCGGAAGCACGACATCAAACCCCGCGGACAGCGTTAGACCGCGATCGCGCATCAGATGTTTCAGCTGTATCAGGGTGCGGGACACCTGGCCCGCGTTTACCGCCGCGGCAAAACAATACGTTCCCGGCCGCGGGCGCAGGTGTTCGAGAAAGCGGATCACCAGCCCCGGAACGCCCCATATGTGAACAGGAAAAACCAGCCCCACAGCATCGGCATCGGCTGAAGCCGATGCATTCTCCGCGCCGGCCATGCTGTACAGCTCCGCACCGCCAATCTCCGCCGCCAGCAACCGCGCAGTCCAGAGGGAGTTGCCCGTGCCGGTGTAATAATAAATGATTGTTTTCATAATTCCCCCAGCAGGATGCATCCACCCTCACAGGAGCACCGCTGCGTGGAATTGTCCACCAGAATTTAATCAATGATAATTTCTTTCTGGACATATTATACGAAATTCTGTATCTGTGCCGGTAAGAATGCAACTCCCCGGAGCCGGCTTTGTCAAGCCCCGCCGGGGGGATGGGGGCCTCCAGCCGGGAAATAATTTCTGATAATGAAACCGGATGCTCCACTCGCGAATCAGGAAGAGCTATCATGAAACTCGCAGTAACGGGAAAAGGCGGCGTGGGCAAAACCACTGTCGCCTCACTGATCATACAGCACCTAGCCGACCAGGGAAACCGGATCATCGCGATTGACGCGGATCCCGACGCGAACCTGGCATCTGCGCTCGGGTTCTCCGGCGCGGATGAGATCGTTCCCATCGCCGAAATGGACCACCTGATAGAGGAACGGACCGGAGCCAAACCGGGGCAGTCGGGCTCGTTTTTTTCCATAAATCCGAAGGTCGATGACCTGCCGGAAAAACTCTCGCTGTCGCGGGGTAACATCCGGCTGATGGTGATGGGAACGGTGAAGAAAGGCGGGAGCGGGTGCGCCTGTCCGGAAAACGCTCTTCTTAAAAATCTGGTTTCGCATGTCGTCTTTTACCGCGACGACGTCGTGGTCATGGACATGGAGGCTGGTATCGAGCACCTGGGCAGGGGGACGGCACGGGCCGTTGACATGGTCATCGTGGTCGTCGAACCCGGCATGCGAAGCATCGAGACCGCGTTAAAAATCAAAAAGCTCGCGGGCGACCTCGGCATCGACAGGATCGGGATCGTGGGCAACAAGGTGCGCGGGAACAGCGATGAGGAATTTATCCGCGGAAGCCTCCCCGGCATGAAGGTTATGGGGTTCATTCCCTATGACACAAAACTGATAGAGGCCGACCTGAAGGGGAGCGGGTCGCCGGATAATTTCTCCGGTATCATCGACGACATCATCGGAAACATCCCGCGGTAGGCATGGCGCCTATCCGCTGTACACGGCCTTCGCGTTCTCCGATTCCCACACGGTAACTGTTATCATGGAAACGCCGGCGGGGAGCATTTCACTCATGCGGTCGAATATATGGCGCGCGATATGTTCGGAGCTCGGGTTCCTGTCCCGGAACCCGTCAACATCGTTCAGCATAACGTGGTCAAGGGGCTCAATTAAGTTCCTGAGGTTCTTCTTCAGAATGGAAAAATCCATGAGCAGGCCGACATCATCCAGGGTTTCGCCGCCGACCTCCACTTCCACCTTCCAGTTATGGCCGTGCACGCCCTCGCATTTACCCCGGTATCCCTTGAGCTGGTGCGCGGAGGAAAAGTAATCATGCACGCTGAGCCGGTACATGGCCGCTACGCCTCAACATGCGACGACCTGAGCTGCTGGCTGTTCTCGAGCGAGATGAAGTCCTCGTCGAACGAATACCAGATGACCTGGTAGTCCTTCCTGAAATCCTTGACGTCATCACCGACGAACTTGCCGTCCATCAGGCAGTGCTTCATGAAATCGGCGATCATCTCCATCTCACGTTCCTGCATGCCGAAGCGGGTCATCTCCTGCACGCCGATCCGGATGCCGCTCGGATTGCTCACCTTGCCGAGCGGATCGAAGGGAAGAAGGTTCATGTTCAGTATGATATTGTTGTCCTTCAGGACGCGAGAGACCTCATCGCCGCCGCCCAGCTCTTTCACATTGACCGCGACCTGGTGGCTCTCGGTATACCCGAATTCCTTGGCCTCGACGTTGAAGCCCCTGGCTTCCAGGGCCGCAGCCAGGGCCTTGGCGTTCCGTATCACCTGCTCCGCGTACGCCTCGCCGAAGACCATGTACTCAAACGTGGTAATGGCGAGCGATACCAGGGTATCCAGGTGGTGGTTGCTCGAACTGCCCGGGAAAGCACCCTTGTCGATCTTGGCCCAGTCCGAGTCCTTCATGTTGCTGAAGATAATGCCGCGCTGGGAGCCGAAAAAGGTCTTGTGCGTGCTCGCGTTCACCACCTGCGCGCCCTCCCTGAGCGGGTTCTGAAAGCGCTTCCCGGCGATGAGCCCCAGCACATGGGCCGCGTCGTATATGAGGACGATGCCGTTCTCGCGGCAGATGGGCGCCAGCTCCTTGACGGGGTCGGGGAAGAGATAGAGGCTCTTGCCCATAATCATGACCTTCACCGGCACCTTCTGCAGTATGTTGATGGTCTCCTTGACATCGATGTGATACCCGTCAGCGGTAAGCGGGAAATTGATGATGTTCGAAGAATACTTTCCCACGGACCCATGGCGGTGATGGCTGATATGGCCGCCGCCGGAAGTGGAGTTCACCATGACGATATCGCCGGGCTTGATATAGCGGCTGAAGACCGCGTCGTTCGCCACGGTCCCGGAAATGGGCCGCACATCCAGGTGCTTGCAGTCAAAGAGCGACTTCAGATGCTGCTTCACGCGGGCCTCGATCTCGTCGATTATCTCCGTGCCCTGGTAATACCGCTCGCCCGGATGCCCTTCCGCATACCGGTGGCAGAAGTCAGAACCCATCACTCCCCGGGCCCGCTTGCTCATCACGTTCTCGCTGGCAATTAGATTAATGGTGCTCATGCGCCATTCGTTCTGTGTTTTAACCAGCTCTTCGATCCGCTCGATATTTCGTTGATAAATCATGTCTTTCTCGCTTTTTTAATGGAGTAGAATATCCGGTACTTTATCGAGAAATGCGTTGATAATGTCAATCAGAAACATGCTATTAATGAAAAAAGATGCCCCTGTCCCATTTTTCTTATTGACACATCCCTGCTTGAATTTTATTAAATGCAACAATCAGGGCAATTAGCTCAGTCGGTTAGAGCGCCTGCCTCACATGCAGGAGGTCGATGGTTCGAGTCCATTATTGCCCACAGGCATATACTGCAATACGCGCACGTCAAAAAAGAGCGCATTCAGGATCCCGATCAGCGGCAGGAAAACTTACCGCGGCATAACAGATGCAACAGAAAACAAGTCACTTTTTTATTTCACCCGAAACCCTCGACAGGATGAACATCGATTCGCAGCTGGATATCTTTATCCGCGAATCATTGAAGCGTCATATGAACGGCGAGTTTGTCGACTGCGGCGACCGCCAGATATCCGACTATTTGTATAATGATGTCCAGATATGGATATTGACGAAAAACGGCACCACATCAATAATGATATCCGGCACGGTTGAAGAGATAAACAAGCTATGGTTGATCGCCAAAGAACCGGCCGCGGGTGAAATCTGACACTGGCTTTCAAGGTACTTCCGGCGAGAGCGGGCACGAGGGCGCTGTATGAAAAAAAATATCACACGAATCCTCATAATTCTCCTCATGATATCTGTAAATATTGGCTGCGATCAATCGACCAAGCATCTCGCGAAAAAGCACCTGAAGGGCGCGGGCACCATTGAAGTTGTCGGCGACTACATAGTTCTCCGCTATACCGAAAATCGGGGCGCCTTTTTAAGCATCTTTTCCTCTGCGCCCAACGTCCTGCGAATTGTACTGCTGCTGATTGCGCCGGCCGCCGCCCTTTTTGCCGCGACCGCCTACGTGCTTTATGACTCAAGCATCCGCGGCCCGCACCTGGCCTCACTCTGCTGTCTGCTGGGCGGGGGAATGAGCAACGTGATGATAGATCGGCTATTCAATAACGGTTACGTGGTGGATTTCATGAACATCGGAATCGGAACTATACGATCGGGCATCTTCAATTTCGCCGATCTGTCAATCGTGTTCGGTTCTTGCGCGCTATTTCTCTACGTGTTTAAAACAAAAAAGGGTGCCGCCGTTTAATACGGCATGCCCGATAGTGCCCGGGTTAGCGGTATCCGGCCCGCCCGACGCAAAAAGATACAGGAGACTGTCATGGAACTGATCGGCCTGACCCTCATCTTCATCATCGCCGGCTGCATCGCCATTGCCACCGCCCTTTCAGCGGTATTCATCTGGATCGGCTCGAAGTTCACAAGCGTGCCCAACACGACATTCGGGAAGGCATTTTACGCAGCGCTTCTGTCTAGCGTCGCTGTCTGGGCGCTTACCGGGATGGGGACCGCGCTCTTCGGTATCGGATCCGTGGCGGGGTGGCTCCTCGGCATCATCATTACCCTCTGGATTCTGAAATACGTATACGCAACCGACTGGGGGAAGGCCCTGCTGATATGGCTTTTCACCGGAGTGGCGCACGTTATTGTCGCGGTTATCATGATCATCCTCCTGGTAACCGGATCAATCGCCCTTGCGCTCTAGCTGCGCGGGCCCCTACATGCCAGGCATGCTGGTAAACACGCCCAGCGGATCAACCTCGTTCCGCAAAATGGCCAGAATCTCCGCGGAGGGGGCCGGGGTCACCGGGATCTCGCCGTCCGGCTTCAGGAGCTCGAACCCGGTCGCCATCTGCGCCAGCCCGAACTGGACGCCCGGATTGAGCGACCTCACCCGCATGCGTTTGGTCA
>JAFGJX010000037.1 GCA_016928865.1 Spirochaetota bacterium | reverse complement strand
CGATCTAATAAAATACTAACCGCTGTTGAAATAATCTTCGGGTGGGGATTCTTTGCCAAATTCCATAAATTTTCTTCATTTTCCGCGCGGCGCGCGAAATTTAAGCCTCTGTCCAGCGCTTTTTCTGCTGGAGGGGGCTTAATTTGAGAGGGAGTAATTGCTGATGCTTCGACAGGCTTGGCACAAGTAAAATGCATTGTGTCACCTGGGGCGGCACCTGTGAGGGAGCAGATTCCTATAGAGTCAAAGGGTGAAGGAAATGGCATGTGGCTTTAGAAACAGGGCTCGGTTCCGTATGGCTATTCTTTTTCATCTGGGTGGACTGGATATGATGCCTGGAGTATTGAAATATATTGTCTAGACACACGGAAACCGGAAGCCCCATAAAATTAAAAGCCTGTTCCCGGGCTTGCAGCCATGACAATGGCATCAATAACATGACAAGCAGGTTGCTATAACCTCCAGCATGTCCCTTTGGTCAGAGGTGAAGAAGACGGAAATTCCCGGTACAGCAAACCGCCTTTCTGCCGGCAATATAGAGTGTGCGTTGAGGAAATACAAATGGATTTAGCACCTTACCAGGTTCTGGACAGCACGATCAGGGGATGGGAAAACGCGGTAAAAGAGCTTGAACATCCTTATCGCGTGTATCTTTATTTTCGATATGTTCTACACCGTAAGCTTTTCCATGAAACGGAACAAAACAAGAACCTTCGCTATGGATTCATGAGCGCAGGCGGAGGCCTTTCGACGCCAAAGGAACTGCAGGGTCAGCTACACATTTGCCATGCTTTTTTAGAATCCTCCGGCGCGGCACGGGCCGATGAAAAAGAAGGGAAGCCGGTCATATGGCATGACTGGCCTGTTCCCGCTTCAATTATCAGGGCTTTTGACGCGGCGTCCTTCCCTCCCCTTCTGTTCATGCTGATTTCCCAATCAAAAGGCGGGGCGCCGGTTGATCTTGAACTTGAGGCGTGTGACGATGAAGGGATCACGGATGACATGTGCACCTTCAACCGAATTGGATTGGGAGCCTATCTGCTGGAGCAGATCCCCGGACCTTCCGCCATGATAAGCATCACACATCCATGCGACTCCACCCGGTCATCCAACCAGCTGCTGGATTATTACACAGGACCGGAAGTGCCTTTTTATGTTCTAGATACGCCCTACGGCAGGGATGAAGATTCCGCGTCCTATTTCAGAGATAATCTCATGGGGATGGTGAGATTTCTTGAAAAACATCTTGGCAGACCCATTAGCTGGGACAGGCTGAAAAGATCAGCGGAAGAAATAAACACCTTCAACCATTATATGCGCGAAGCCACCCTGCTCCACCGGGCCATACCATCCCCCGGCCTTCTTTTGCTTATGTCTGGGGCATGGGTCGCGAACATCTGCTCTCCCGGTTCGAAGCATCTGAGCGAAACGGCTAAAATCATATATGAAATAGCCAGATCACGTGTTTCAGGGATCCAGTTTTTCAGAAAAAGAAAAGAAAAAATTCGTGTGATCACGGCAGATCCCATGGTCATATTCACCGAACTCTTCATGTGGATGAGAAAGGAGTTCGGGGCCATTGTGGTTTCCGACTATATCGGCAATGTGGTTGCGCCGGAAATCGATACATCCACGGAAGAATCGCTCCTCAAGGGAATCGGGCTTGACCGGTTGAACATGGGAATGATCAGGCAATCCCATGGCATGGCGAATTTCAACACGGATGAACTGACAGGGGCCATCGAAGATTATTCCGGAGACTGCGTCATTTTATTCGGCCACATGGGATGCAAGCATAATCAGGCCATCCACAGAATCATTAAAGATACATGCAGAAAAGCCGGCGTTCCGGCACTTCTGCTTGAATGCGATATCGCGAATAGAAAGGTCACATCCGAAGATGAGCTGAAACGACAGATCTCGGATTTTTTTATAAGAAACGGACTGGCGTAATGAATATCTTTAATGAAATAGATTTAATTTCAGGAAAAACAATGAATTTCCGGCTGGAGCTGGAAAAGGCGGAAGGCCGGAAGATCATGGGGTATTTCTGCTCCTATGTTCCGGAAGAACTCATCCATGCGGCAGGTTTCATTCCCTACAGGATGCGCGCGGTTGAAAGCGCGGGCACAAAGGATAGCAGCGGGTATTTTTCTTCAACGAACTGCAGTTATGTCAAGCACTGTTTTGACAAAGCCCTGAACGGAAAATTTGATTTCCTGGACGGCCTTGTTTTTATGAACGGCTGCGATCATTCAAGAAGAATGTACGACAACTGGCTTCATGCCGGAATTAAACCCGATTTCATGCATTTTTTGACCGTTCCCCACATCCTTTCCGGTATGGCGGTGGATCACTACACCGGACAGTTGAATAAACTGAAATCCTCTATCGAAAACGCGTTCCAGGTCAACATTACTCCATCGGTGCTGGAAGAATCCGTTTCGCTTTACAATAAAAAACGGGCTTTACTCAGAACGATTTCTGAAATGCGGAAACATGATATCGTGCCGGTCAGAGGCAGTGAATTTTTAAAAATCATGTCCGCCACAACGGCCATTCCCGTGGAGGATTCAATCACCATCCTTCAGGATATCATTAAAAACCTGGACGGGCGGTCTGTATCGTCCGGAAACGATATTCGTGTGGTCTTTACCGGCTGCGGAACCGAAGAGGTCGAATATCTTGAACTGATTGAAGACTGCGGCGCCAGTATTGTGGCGGACAAAATCTGTCTCGGTTCTCCCTATTACGCAACCCTCGTGAAAGAAAACACGGATGATCCGGTGTCCGCTCTTTCAGAAAGGTATCTCACCAATCTCTCGTGCCCCCGGATGGTGGATGATTTCAGGCGCAGAATCCAGTCAATCAAACAGAGCATTGAATCGTTCCATGCCGATGCGCTGATTCTTGATAAACTCGAGTTCTGCACCTATTTTTCCGGCGAATCGCTTTTATTTCAAAAAGAAATGAAAGAACTGGGCGTGCCGGTTATCGCCCTTGACCGGGAGTTTCTCGGCGGCAATACAGGACAGATTAAAACACGCGTTCAGGCGTTCTGCGAAAAAGTGAACAACTTAAAGGCAAAAATATGATAAGCGCCGGTTGTGACGTGGGCTCCCTCACCGCAAAAGCGGTGATTATTGAAGGTAACAGGATCATCTCCGCAAAAATAATCCCTGTTGCGGAAACGCCGCGCAGCTCATCTGAAAAAGTCATGACGGAAGCCCTTAACACCGCGGGCCTCACCATGGATGACATCAACTGCTGCTGCAGCACCGGTTACGGCCGCCACGATATTCCCTTTGCCCGGATGAACATGAGCGAAATATCCTGTCATGGCCTCGGCGCATTCTGGCTTGACCGTTCCATCAGGACCATCATCGATATTGGCGGCCAGGACTGCAAGGTGATTTCTGTGGATGAAAACGGCATGATGAACGACTTTATCATGAATGAAAAATGCGCCGCCGGAACAGGGAGAAGCCTTGAAATACTCTCTAAAGCCATCGGCGTGGACTATAAAGAGCTTGGCGACATTGCCCTTCCGGCGAAAAAAACCGTCGAGATTTCCAGCAAGTGCAGCATATTCATGGAACTTGACGTGATGCGGCGTCTCTATCAGGAAGCGGATATCCGTGAAATCGCATACGCTATCAATCATGCTGTCGCAAAACGCGTATACGGACTTGCCAGAACCCTGAAAATCCATAACGACACATGCGTTACCGGAGGTGTTTCCAAAAATGTCTCCATCTGCAATCAACTGGAAGAAATGCTCTCTATCACAATAAAACGCCTCCCCCTTGATCCTCAGCTGGCCGGCGCAGTCGGCGCCGCCGTTTTTGCCATGAAGCATGGGGACTTGAATAAAATTGAAGACGAATCCGTCAAGATTCCGGAAGAGGTTTGCGTATGATCACCCTGGGGTTTGATATCGGAACTCGCTATATAAAAGCCTGTGTTGTCCGTGATGAAAAAATCATGGGGTACTCGATCCGTGAATCGGGCAGGAACATCAGGGAGATTATCGATACGACCCGTGAAGAATGCGTCCATGCCGCCGGCGTAAAGAAAAGAGAGATAAAAAAAACGGTTTCAACAGGATACGGAGCATCTCTTATCCATGATGCGGACCGGCAAATCGGCATTGAACAATGCCTTTCAAAAGCGGCCTGGACCCTGAACGGATATTGCACCTCCATTGTCGATATCGGCGGATTGTTCATTCATGTGATCCGGATAGATGCCCATGGAAAGCCCGCTGATTCATGTGAAAATGAAACCTGCGCCTCCGGGAGCGGGAAGCTTCTTGAAATTATATCCGGTTCCATGAATATACCCCTTTCCTCCCTATCGGAAACGGCCATCCGGTCATCCAACCCGCATTTTCTTACGAGCAGCTGCGCTGTTTTTGCTGAAAGTGAAATTGTCTCCCTTTCAAATCAAGGCGCAAGCAAGAGCGATCTTATTTTAGGCATCCTTCAGTCCATCGCTTCCAAGGTGGCAGGCTATGCGGACAGAGTGGACACGGGGAGCGGCATGGTAATTTCCGGCGGCGTTGCTAAAGTGGACGCCTTTAAAACCATACTGGGAAAAAGCATGAACAGGGAAATCAGCAAGATTCCAATAGATCCCCAGATAACAGGGGCGTATGGCGCCGCATTGATCGCTGGCGATATGGAAATAAAATTTTCGGGATTTTTCGGATCTTTTAAAAAAGACCGGAAGATAAAAGAAAACAAATGACAGAAAAGCCGCGACCCATTCAGGATTATGCATGTTTGATTCGGGAGACCCTTGATCTTGTCCGGACGGAACTTCATCATTTTAAAACTTTCACGGCAGGCGACGAACCGGCCTGCAAAAAAACCGGGTATGCCAGTAAAAAGATGAGCCGCCCTGAAATCGTCCTTGCCCGTGATACGGCCATTGAACTGGGCGGCCCTGGAACAGAGGCCATAAGTCTTGTATTGTGGACCGGCACGAAAGGCCTGATCGGCGATGAGACGGGCAGCCGGATCCTGATTTCTGAAAATCCCGCTCCGGCAGGGATACAACAGCCGGTCTCCTTTATGCAGATCATTCTTGTTGAACTTGAGAAAAATGCGATCCCGCCCGAGCATTGTCTTGGAAAACTGTCCAACCTTTCAAAACATCTGCCCGGATTCATGACTCTCGGCACGTCTGAAACAATCTGGGTAAGAATTCATAAAAATAAGAAAAACAGATTTTCTTTCTATTCCATGGCACAGTGCATCTTCAAGCGATACAGCGAAGAACTGCCGTATTTCAAAAAGATGGACATCGTTCTTGCGGCCGGGAATACCGGGTTGATTACACAGTTCAAACCGATCGTCAACGCAGCCGCAGCCATTTCGGAAATAAATAAAAAAGCGACCCGGGAAAACGAGGGGATTATTTCATGTGATGGGCAGTCCTGCGATATCTGTGGCGAAAGGCCTGTATGCGATATTCTGAGAAAACTTGTATATGAAGGAATAAACAACCCATGAGCGGACCGGTTATCATCGCCTTTCTTGGAAAAGGCGGTTCAGGAAAATCCATCCTTTCATCTCTGACGGGAAAACTGGTCATCAATGACAAAAAAAACCTTCTCCTCATCGATGCCGACCCGGCCATGGGTCTTGCAACTGCGCTTGGCGTACAGGGATACAAAACCATTGGTGAGGCACGAGAAAACATCATACAAAAAGCAAAAAACGCATCGGGAAAAGTTGAAAAAGAAACCCTTGGAAATGAAATCGATGTACTTCTCATGGAATGCCTTTTTGAAACACCGGATTACAGCCTTCTTGTCATGGGCCGCACCAATTCCATCGGTTGTTATTGCCCTGTTAATACCCTTCTTAAAAGAACAATCAAAACCATAGCCTCCAGGTACGATGTGGTCATTATCGATGCCGAAGCGGGTATGGAGCAGGTGAGCAGACAGGTCACCGAATCGGTCCATTACCCCGTGCTTTTAACGGACAACTCCCTCAGGGGCGTTCGAACCGGTATTCTCATCAACGAGACAATCACCAGCTCAAACCAGCACGATGTGAAAAAAACAGGGATCATTTTCAACCGGGTCGACAGGGCAGACACCGAACTTGTAGAAAAAGCCGTTGAGGCTGGAATTCAGTATTACGGCTCCATTCCCGCGGATGAAAACATCACCCTATGGGACAGGAAAGGACTTCCCGCCCTTGAAATGCCGGACGAGACCGTTTCTTTAACAGCGCTGAAAACGATTATGAAAAAAATAAATTTTAAGCCCCTGTCCAGCGCTTTTTCTGCTGGAGAGGGGCTTAATTTGAGAGGGGGGAACTTCAGATAAAGCCCATTCAGGCCCCTGGGCCTTTACTTCCGAGGAGGTAATTTCCTATAAAGTAATACGCTCAATCAAACAGTATGACCTCCCTGCTAGGAATGAACACTGCGTGTCTGTACCCGTCCATATTTTTCGCAGCAAACTCCTCCGTTTCCGCCCGGAAAAAAACGGCCCTGTCAAGATCGGAGATGGTAAATACATGCTCGCGGTAGCGAACGGTCCCGTCATGAGCCAGGTCTCTGAAATACCTCAGTCCTGTCTTTTCGATCTCCGCAGTGTTGGCAGGCCTGATCACCGACGGGCAGCGGGTCGTCTTCATGCCGGCACACCAGTCCCAGCGGAGCGCGTCGAGGAAAAAACTTTTTTTGTCAGGGAAACGAGACACGGCTGATCCGAGTAAAAATTCAGCGCCGGCTTCCCATCTTCGCGACGATGGCAGGGCTGTTTCCGCGGCAAGGTCCCGGTACAGGTCAAACGGCGATTCGTACCTGGCGGCGAGGGCGGAGAGTGTAATCGGAAAACGGCCGCTGTTGTACAGGCGGTCAATCAGATGTGCGATGCGCTGGAGAAGGCGCATTTCGTCAGCGGCAAGCCAGCGCGTTGAACAGACCTGGTAGGTCGCGCGCTCGGCGTAAGCGATGCCGAATTCATCGGCGCGCTCCCGCATTTCGGTTCCGGGGAGGACCTTGAGGAAGCCGAGCTGCAGGTGGTCCGGGCCGAGCGCGTAGAGCGAGTTGAAGGCGCGCCCTATCGATTCCATGCCGTCAAAGGGCAGGCCGGCGATCAGGTCAAGATGAACGTGTATGGTGCCGAGACGGATAAGCCGGGAGATGGCCGGGAGAAATTGCTCCGGCTCGCCGCTGCGGCGCACTGCGGCGAGCGTGTCCCGGTTCAGGGATTGCACGCCTATTTCGAGCTGGAACAGTCCCTTCGGGCAGCGGGACAGGAGCGCGAAATCATCTTCGTCCAGACGCGCGGGATGGACTTCGAAGTGAAACGTCGTGGAGCAGTCGCGGTATTCTTCGATCAGGAAGCGCCATATGGCGCGGTAGCGCTCCCGGTCGAGGTTGAAGGTGCGGTCCACGAATTTCACGAGCTTAGGCCCGCGCGCGAGGATATGAATGAGCTCGTTCCTGACCGTGTCGACGCTCTTAGACTCGGGCTTCTGGTCCGCGCGCGATGAGAGGCAGTAGGAACACCGGTACGGACAGCCGCGGCTCGATTCGTAATACACGTACCGGTTTGCGAGAGCGTCAAGGTCCCGTTCATCGTACGGCGGAGGCATGTCCGCGAAGGGCGGGGCGGGCAGGCGGATGATCTTTTCATCGTGCCGGAAGCCTGATTCAACCAGGCGCCTGAAGGCCGCCTCCCCCTGACCGGGGATAACGTAATCGATAGATGGAAAATCAGCGAGCCATGATTCGGGATTATAGCTCACTTCCGGGCCGCCCAGGATGAACACGCATTCCGGAAGACGCTTTTTCAAATCGGGCAGCATGGTCTGTGCCAGGGCCGTGTTCCATATATACACGGAGAGGGCGACCGCGTCGGGCTGCTCCGCAGCGATCTCATCCGCGATTTCCTCCGCGCTCCGGTTAATCGTATATTCCCTGATGATAATATCGGCTCCCACGCCGCGGGTATACGACTTCAGACAGTAGAGAGCGAGGCAGGAATGGGTGTAGCGCGCGTTTACGCCGACGAGGAGTACTTTTTTCATGACGGGATATTACACCGGGTTTTTTACATTATCCCGCGAAAATAGATGATGGCAAGCCATAAATTTTTTAATTTATTTACATCAGGCCATATCTATTATTCTTCTTCTTGACAATATGGGTGCTATTGCTATGAATATAGCAGAATTTATTATTCGTACAGCCATAGTGAATACTGCGAGTATGCTCAATGGCAATCAAGGAATGCGGGTGCTGAAATAATGAGGGTAATAATTCTTGGCGCCGGAGTGGTGGGCATGCAGATCGCCGCCCAGCTTATTTCGGAGGGAAAAGACGTAGTCATCATAGAAAAAGACCCGGAGCGCGCCAAGTACGTCACTGCCAGGCTCGACTGCATCGTGATCAACGAGGAGGGAACGAGCATTTCCACCCTCAAGCGGGCTGGCATGGACGACGCGTACATTTTCATAAGCGTGACCAATTCGGACGAAGTCAACATGATCGCCTGCGGACTCGTGGCGAGCGAATTCAATGTGCCGGTAAAGATCGCCCGGGTCAGGAACCTCGACTACTCCAAGGCTAAGATCATGGAGAGGTCGTTCCTCGGAATCGATTTCATCGTCAATTCGGAGGTCGAGACCGCGCGGCAGATCGCCAATACCATCGCCCTCGGCGCTGACAGCGATGTAATGCTCTTCGAAAACACCGACCTCCAGCTGCGGAACATCGTCGTGAGCGAGGCCTCATATTTCTCAAACCGGAAGGTGAAGGATATCCGGCAGGGTATTCGGGAGCCCTTTCTCATGGCGGGCATCGTGCGCGGCAAGGATTTCATTATCCCGACCGGCGAGACCGTGGTCAAGAAAGATGACCATATCTACCTGATCGCGACCCAGAAGGACTTTACCAGAATCTTCATCCAGGCCGGTAAGCGGCAGGAGCAGATAGACCGCATTATCATCGTGGGAGGGGGCCGCGTGGGCGCCCTGGCGTGCCAGTACCTGATCAGGACCGGGAGGAAGATAACCATCATCGAGGAGAATTACGAGCGCTGCAAGGTCCTCTCGGACCGGTTCTCCGACGCGCTGGTGCTCAATGCAGACATTTCCGATGAGAGCATCTTTGATGAGGAAGACCTCGGCAGCCACGATCTCATCGTGACCGTTACGGACAATCAGGAGCTCAACATGCTGGCGTGCCTCTACGCCAAGGTCATGGGTGTCAAGCGGTCGGTCGCGCTGGTGACCAATACGGGCTATCTTTCCATCGCGTCGCGCCTAGACATCGACGTGACGGTGAGCCCGAAGAACAGCACCGTTGACGCGATCATGAAATTCATCAGGCGGGGGAACATCAAGAGCCTGCACAGCATTTTTGGCGGCAGGGCCGAGGTGATCGAATTTCTCGCGGATGAAAAGAGCAGCCTGATCGGCAGGAGGCTGAAGGACCTCGATTTTCCGGAGAACTCGATTATCCTCTCCGTTGTCCGCAACGAAATAAACATGCTACCGCACGGAAACCTGTCGATAGAGCCGGGTGATCTCGTCATTATCATCGCCGACAAGTCGTCGATCTCTGAAATCGAAGGCTTCATCCAGGGCTGAGGATCCGCGCGCCGTGAATCCGCTGATAATTCTTAAATCCATATCGATCCTCTGCGTTATACTCGCGGTTTTCATGGCGGCGCCCGCGGGGATAGCCCTGTACCTGCATGAGGCCCTTCCCTTCAGGGCCTTCGCAGTCACCATAGCGGTCACGGTCACGCTTTCCCTCACGGTGAACCTTTTGCTCAGGAGATACCGGGCCGAGGCGCTTTCTACCAGGGACGGCTTTCTGCTCGTGACCCTGAGCTGGCTTGCCGCGTCGATGATCGGAGCCATGCCCTTTTATATTTCAGGCAGCATCCCCCTGTTCACCGACGCGTTTTTTGAAAGCATATCGGGTTTTTCCACCACCGGGGCCTCGATCCTCACCGATATCGAATCATTGCCGAGATCCATGCTTTTCTGGCGATCCCTTACCCACTGGCTGGGCGGAATGGGGATCGTCGTCCTCACCGTCGCCATACTGCCGCTCATGGGCATCGGCGGGCTCCAGCTCATACAGGCGGAGGCGCCTGGCCCCACGGTCGACAGGATAACGCCGCGCATTACCAGCACCGCAAAGCTTCTCTGGTTCATCTACATAGGGTTCACGGTCGCGGAGACCCTGCTCCTCATGCTGGGCGGCATGGACCTCTTCGATGCCCTGACCCATACCTTCGGCACGCTTGCGACCGGCGGGTTTTCCACCAAAAACTCCGGCGTGGGACATTTCAACTCGGCATACCTGGAGGGGGTCATCACGCTCTTCATGCTCCTGGCAGGAATAAATTTTACGCTTCATTACCGGATGCTGACCGGACGGCTGAAGCCCTTGTTGAGAGACACGGAGCTCAAGGCGTATCTCCTGATATTCATCGTGGCGACCGTGTCCCTGGCCTACAGCCTGCACGGATTTTCGTATAAAAGCGTGGGAGATAGTTTCCGCTACGCCATGTTTCAGGTTGCCAGCATCATGACCACCACGGGGTTTGCCAGCGCCGATTACGAGCAGTGGCCCTTCATGGCCCAGATCATTATCTTCATGCTCATGTTCGTGGGCGGCTGCTCCGGCTCGACCGGCGGCGGTATCAAGGTGATGCGCCTGGTGGTGATGTTCAAGCAGGCCCTCAACGAGATGAAGCTCCTGCTGCATCCCCGCGGCATCTTCACCCTGAAGATGAGCGGCCGCATGGTGAGGAAAAACATCGTGTATGCGGTTTCGGGCTTTTTCTTTCTTTACGCCATGGCGCTTCTTGTCGTGACGTTTGTTGTGTCATCGGCGGGCCATGATATAACAACCTCCTTTACCGCGGCCCTCGCTACCGTAGGCAATATCGGGCCGGCATTCGGAAAGCTGGGGCCGATGAAGAATTACTCGTTTCTGGAGGACTATATCAAATGGGTCCTTTCCTTTGCCATGCTGGTAGGTCGGCTTGAGCTGTACACGGTGCTTGTTCTCTTTACGCCGCGATTCTGGCGAAAATAATCGCCCTATCTGACCCCATGGCATTCACCATAACGCGGCGTATGCCATTCTAAAAAAAGGATTTTTTTATCATATTTCACGATTTCACCGGATAAAATAACATTTTATCGCCGTTTTTAAAGCATAGGGAAATCATAGAAAAATTTTCTGTTTTTATTGTCTGCGTCCATAATTTTTCATACTTTTTTATTGCAGCGCATGCATGAAGTAATTGGGGGCTTTGATCCGGTTTTCTCTTTGGGCAAATTCTTTTTTTCCATAAGGAGGTTTCCGATGAAGGCAGGTGTATTGCTGACGGGCACAGGCGCTCTGGTATATCTTACTTCGCATAAGAGCCACATTGACGACGCTCTTATCGACAAGTTTAAATCGAAGGGCATCAACAAATTCATCGCGTATGAGGTCCCCCTTGATAAGGCCAAGGAACGGTATGCCGCCCACTACGACCTGGTTACCCGCGACCTGAAGGAGACGGATGACCTGCGCATCCTTGACTATGACGGCTCACGTGCCTTGAAAACCTTTTCGTTCAAAGAGCTGGGCCAGCCGTTCATGTACGAGTGAGTTTTTCGGGACTCGCTCCCCTGTTCCGTGACCCTCCTTTGATCTTCCGGCCGGGCCAGCTGGGCGCGATCAGGATCTTCCCGAATTTTTAAGAGCGCGCCGCAAGCGTCCCTTGCTTGCCATGCGATAATGAAAGGACGTTTCGTGCGGATGTTCAATGCCGTTTCTTCATCACGAGCGCAGTAATCAGGCTGACAGATTATCATGCCATGTGTCTATCCCGCCGTATTCGAAAACTAAATAGCGCTCTTTCTCCTTTTACGGTTGACGATGTAAGGCTGTATAGTAGAATATCTGCGCCGGTCACGGCGCGGCGTTCCCGCACGAGCGGGGTGCCGGCAACGGATATACGGCAGGGATGAAATTGAGATATGAGAATCGAAGCAAAGAAGTATAAATACAGCATAAACAAGAATACCGGTACGCGGCCCATGAAATCGGGTGGCACGGAAAGTGTCTCCGGGACATCGGCCGAAAAAAAGTCCAGGTTGAAACTGCCAAAGATCAGCATCCCGAAAATACGCCTTCCTCGCATCAGGCGTCCCGGGATCGAGGGACCGGATTTTACCATATCCCGGTTCCAGGATCAGAAGCGGGGGGGGCGGCCTGCCCTGTATTTTGTTGCCGTTCTGGCGGGGGTGCCGCTGCTGATTGTCGCCGTGTGGCTCGGCATGAACCTGATTTCCCGGCCCGTACCTGATCCGCTCTTCACTGAGCGCGATCTTCCCCGGATACTGCCGGCCGGATCCAACGGCTATACGCTGCTTCATGACGGGCCGGATGCCGCGGAGTACGGCCGGAAGGATATCGGAAACATCAACCTGTTCAGAAACGCCGCGTCACTGGACGCCTTTCTCGATCCCGCGCGGGGCGAATACGAGATGGCAAAATCCCTTGCGGCGCGCGACGATGTCAGGAAGATGATGCGGCTGTACCGGGAGATCATGGCGCGGCAGGTGTTCGCGGACACTGGCATGCCCCGGGCGGACGAGCGCGGGGACGGAGCTTTCGCCGCCCTGTACAACTCCATGACCGCCACGCTCATGGCGCGCCTGCAGGAGAAAAAACAGGGCGCCGCCTTCGTGATATTGCGGGACCAGATAAAGCTTTCGATGCAGTATGTGATGACGGCGCGCTCCATGGATAACTTCCGTAACGCCCTGAGCGCCTATGACAGGTTGCTGGACGTGCTCGAATCGATGCTGAAACGGAGCGGGGGGTCTCTCGGTCCCGAGGCGCTATCCGCGTGCAATGAAACAGGGAGCATGCTGCGGTCATTCAATCCGCGCGTGCTTTCACTTGATCGGATTGTAATATACGAATATATCCTTTCGTGGAAGCGGGCATTTGATCCTGCGAAGAAGGACCCGGAGGCGTCAGTCCTGCGCGGGATGAAATACCGGAAGCTCGCATTCTTCGACCGGGGGGACACCCGGCGCCTGTACGATGACAGGTGGAAGGAGCTGTATGACTACGCGAAGAACCCAGACGATCAGGCGCTCGCGGAAATAATGAAGAAGCGAGAGGGAAGGTTCGCCGCCGGAGGGTTCTGGTGGTTCCACAACGCGGCGGGAAAAAAATACCTGGACGCCATTCCGATGCCGGTTTATCAGCTCTTTCCCGATGCACGAAGCCGTGGAGACAATATCGTCCGGAAACAGGGGGAGATACTGGCGAAGATCGATGCGCTCGAGGAGCCCGCGCCAGGGAAGAAGGCGGTTAAGGGGAAGAGGTGAGCCCGATAGGTAAGGGATAGCTTCGTTCAACTATACGACGAGCTTCACGATCTCTATCTTTTTCTCTTTTCCTTTAACTTCGATGGCCGGGCACTGCACGTGCTTGTACCTGTTTTTCACCTGGCCGAAGAGGTGGCGTGACACGATGATCTCGCCGGCCCGTGCGATGGAACAGAGCCGGGACGTCAGGTTGACCGCGTCCCCGACGCTGGTGAAGTCCATCCTGAAGCTTGAACCGATGTTTCCCACCACGACGTCCCCGGAGTGGACCCCTATGCCGATTTCAAATACGGGAAGGCCGTTTGCCCTGCGCTCGCCGTTGACTCTCACTATTTCCGTCATGATCTCAAGTGCGACTGAAACGGCGCGGTCGGCTTTCTTGTCGCCGGAAAAGTGGGCCATGATCTGATCGCCCACGTAGTCATCGATGTCCCCCATCGCTTTTTTAATGATTCTCGACTGCAGCTCGAAGTAGAAATTCAGGACTTCCACCACCGTTTCCGGCTTCTCCTTTTCAGAAAACGAGGTGAAGCCCCGTATGTCTGCAAAAATGAATGCAAAATTCCTCCTGCCGGTCACCCCGAGGTCAATGGCGGTGTCGGAGGAGCTTCGCCTTTCAATCATGCTCCGCGTTGAACGCGACACGAATTTCTCGAGGTGGTACTTCTTCTTTATCTCGCCGATCATGTAGTTGGTGATGTCGCCGAGCCTCCCGATTTCGTCGTTTGCCGCGATGCGGATCTTCTCGTCCAGGTTGCCCTTGCCGACCGACAGCGCCCAGTCTTCCAGCTTTTTCAGGTTTTTCACCATGTAATTGAGGACGATGAAGAGCACGATGCAGCTTATCACCGTGATGATCAGCGCGATGGTGATGACCTGCCTGATGTTTCTCTGCGATGACTGCTTGATGATATCCACGTTGAACACGATGCCTAGGACGCCGAGCTTCCTGGAGTCGTACACGCGCTTGTACAGGGTTTGCATGCGGGACCTGATTGTATCGTCCAGCTCCTTGGCCTTCGCGGAGGAGTCCTCCAGGTAGGCGTTTTTTTTCTTTTCCTTCAGATCGAACAGCCACGGGTCCTTCCAGAGCCACGCTTCTTTCGGAGCAATCTTCCTGCTCCTCAGTTTCATGCAGTGGTTCAGGAGGGAGAGAAAGAGAAAATCGATGTCGTTTTCCTTTGTAATGCTGTCCGGAATGCCGCTGTTTTTTTTCTTTTTGACCGGCTCGAAGTCCTCCCCGAGGATGTCCTTATACTTGTTCCACAGGTAATAATAGATCTGATTTTTCCTCTTTGGGGTGGCCGTATAGTATTCGTCATACAGTCGCTTGAAGTCATCCAGTATGTCGACAATGCTTCCGCTATGGAGAAAGATCGGATAGGTGATGGCGCGGTACCTGTTTATCTTTTTTTCGCCGGTTTTCTTGTCCTTTGTCTCAATCGTATAGTCGTGGGACAGGAGCTTTTCCTCCTCCTGCTGCATTCCCTTCCTGATATAGGGCGGGATATCCTTCCGATAATAATCATACTTCAGGGTGCTGAATTTCACCCTGCCCGACTCGCTGGTCAGCACGATCTTCACGATGTCATCATTATAGTTGATGAAGTTTCTTGATTCGCGTTCTATGATCTCGCGTTTCGTCGCGATCTCTTCCTTCGACGTCTCAATGTCCTTGTCCAGGTAGAATTCCGCGGGGCCCGTCAGTATGCGGGTGAGCGCAACCGCCTTCGCTTCCTTCTCCTCCTCTATGAGCGTGCGGTTGTTGAGATATATGGTCACGGTAAGCGCTGAAATTATAATGATGATCACGAGCACCAGCAGCCCGAAGATTCGCGCCCGCAGGCCGAAATAGACCTCGCGGATGCCGGCCCCCATTTCGCTTACCAGCTTGTTCTTTTTGAAGAATACGTGGAGAATGCGTTTGAATAGTGGTGTGGTGCCGGATTTCAATGTCTTTAACCTCTCACCCTGCTTTTGAGCGTGTGATAACGCTCTATGAATGTCTTGCGCGCCAGCTTGTTGCTTGTTATTTTTAACAAGCAGTTGGAATTTCAAAGGAAAAAGCAAGTGATATTTTACGGTTTGTGCGGGGCGCGTGCTGGATCCAGTATATTCATTATAGAGAAAAGCCCCTGAAGATATCAGGGGCTTTTCTGCGCGTCCGGCAGGAGTCGAACCTGCGACCTACGGATTCGTAGTCCGGCGCTCTATCCAACTGAGCTACGGACGCGTGTTGTATATGTACTCACGCTCTCTCCGCTGCGCGGAGAGGGTGCGGTTATGCTGTCCGATCAGACGTTCAGCCGCTTCGCGTACCCGGCTATCAGGGGAAATTCGTACGGCACGTTTTCCTTCATCTTTATGAAACCCCAGGCGCACAGGGCGAAATAGGCCAGGTGCGACAGATACACCATGATGGCCACGGCCAGCTTTATCCCCCGGTACGATATCGGGATAAATACCGTTGAAAACGTGACAAGTATCGGAAACACGGTGAAGACGACCGCAAGTACGAACGCCTGTCTCCCGTGGTTCATCGCGAACGTGTCGTTTTTGCGCGCGATGAACGGATAGATCCACCCGAAGAACGGGAAATAGGTGAACCAGGTCGGCGACACTTGTACCCGTTCGCGGAGCCGCGAAAACGCCGCTGCAACGGCCGGAATGACCGCCGCGATGCCGGCTTCGATTTTCGCCCGTATATTCATTCGGAGAAGGAGGGATTCGAACCCTCGGTACCGTTACCAGTACAACGGTTTAGCAAACCGTCCCCTTCGGCCTCTCGGGCACCTCT
>JAFGJX010000036.1 GCA_016928865.1 Spirochaetota bacterium | reverse complement strand
TTATCGAGCGATCGAGCCCCGCTCTCGCTCTGTACGGCCGCATGCCGGTCTCGGTCAGCGTTCCGATCCACAACACGGATCGGGCCGTGGGCACGATGCTCTCCTACGAGGTGTCGCGCCGCTTCGGCGAGGAGGGTCTCCCGGACGATACCATCCAGTGCACCTTCCGCGGAAGCGCGGGCCAGAGCTTCGGCGCCTTCCTGGCGCGGGGCATCACCTTCCGACTCGAGGGGGACGCGAACGACTATTTCGGCAAGGGACTCTCCGGCGGCAGGCTGATCGCGGTGCCGCCCGCGGGAAGCGCGTTTGTCCCGGAGGAGAACATCATTATCGGCAACACGGTCCTGTACGGAGCCACTTCGGGCGAGGCCTACATCCGCGGGATCGCGGGCGAGCGCTTCGCGGTCCGGAACAGCGGCGCAATCGCGGTCGTTGAAGGGACCGGCGACCACTGTGCCGAGTACATGACCGGCGGCCGCATCATCGTGCTCGGCGGCGTGGGCCGGAACTTCGCCGCGGGCATGAGCGGCGGCATCGCCTACGTGCTGGACCGCGACGCAACCTTTGAATACTACTGCAACAAGGGGATGGTAAACCTCTCCCCCCTGCGGGAATTCGAGGACCAGGAATTCATCATAGAGCGCCTTGAGAAGCACCTGAAATACACCGGGAGCACGGTCGCGAAAGAGATACTAAAGCACTGGCACGACTACATGCCGAAATTTGTCAAGGTGCTGCCGCTTGAATACAAGCGGGCAATGGACGAGCAGAGGCTCTCCCTGATCGACGAAAAACTCGCGCGGATCCGGGAGGAAGAACAGCTGGGAGCGACATACTGATATGGGAGATCCGAAGGGCTTTCTGAAAATAAAGCGGCAGGAGGCCGGCTATCGGCCCGTGGAGGAGCGAATCGCCGACTATGGCGAAGTGGAAAAGCAGCTCCCCGACGACGAGCGCCGCCTTCAGGCGTCGCGCTGCATGGACTGCGGCGTGCCCTTCTGCCACTGGGCCTGCCCCGTGGCGAACATCATGCCCGAATGGCAGGACCGCATCTTCCGGGGCGACTGGAAGGGCGCCTATGACATTCTCCAGGAGACGAACAATTTCCCGGAATTCACCGGCCGCGTCTGCCCCGCCCTGTGCGAGGCCTCCTGTGTCCTCTCGATCGGCGAGGAGGCGGTGACCATCCGCCAGAACGAACTCGCGGTCATAGAGAAGGCGTTCGCGCTCGGGCTGGTGAAGCCGGTTCCGCCCGCGCGCCGCACCGGAAAAACGGTCGCGGTCATCGGCGGCGGTCCGGCGGGCCTGGCCTGCGCAGACATTTTGAATAAACAGGGGCATACCGTGACGGTATTCGAATCCGCCGACGGCGTGGGAGGCTACCTCCGCTACGGGATTCCCGACTTCAAGCTGAACAAGCAGATCATCGACCGCCGCGTCAGCATCCTTGCCGGGGAAGGTATCGTTTTCCGGACCGGCGTTACCGCCGGGAAGGACATACCCTCATCCGAGCTGAGAAAGAGCCACGACGCGGTATGCATCGCCATAGGCGCGCGCGAGCCGCGCGACCTGCGCGTTGAGGGCAGGGACCTTGCGGGCATCCATTTCGCGCTCGACTACCTGGTTCAGCAGAACATGGTGGTGAAAGGCGCCGTGATACCGGACGACCGGATAATCCGGGCCCATGACAAAAACGTCGTGGTCATCGGCGGCGGCGACACCGGCGCGGACTGCGTGGGCACGGCCAATCGTCAGGGCGCGCGAAGCGTAACCCAGCTCGAGCTCCTGCCGCAGCCGCCGGCCGGCCGCGGCGCGGCCGAGCCGTGGCCGCTCTGGCCCAGGGTCCTGAAGACCTCGAGCTCCCACGAGGAAGGTTGCACGAGAATGTGGAACGTGTCCACGAAAAAGTTCATCGGCGATGGCGGGATCGTGAAAAAGATATCGGCCGTTACGGTGGAATGGACCGGGGGACCTGACGGAAAGCAGGCGATGACGGAAGCACCCGGCTCCGCATTCGAGCTGGACGCGGACCTGGTGCTCATCGCCATGGGGTTCGTGCACCCGGTGCACGCGGGCCTGGTAGCGGACCTCGGCCTCGCGCTCGACGGCTGCGGCAACATCGCGATAGACGAAAACCGGATGACAAGCGTGGCAGGCGTATTCTCCGCGGGCGACTCGTCGCGCGGCGCCTCCCTCGTGGTGCACGCGATCCAGGACGGAAGGATGGCTGCGGCGGGGATCGACCGGTACCTGGCGGAGCACGGGGGCCCCGGCAGGGACGCATAACAGCGGTCGAAACAAATCAGGGAGGGCCTTACATCGGGTGCTTGCTGACCCCGGGATAGGCCGATGATGGCGCTTTGGGGGCGCGCACCACGTCCTTTATCCTCATGAGCTGCGACTTGGTATTACGCTCGATTTCGTCAAGCTTCATGGTTATGTATCTGAGTGTGTCCCGTATATTGGGTATCAGAATATATTCCAGGGCATTCACCCTCCTGCGCGTTGTCATTATCTCACGCGCGACAAGGTAGATGCTCTTTTCATACCGCGCCAGGTCCATGACATGGGCCAGGGCGGTACGGTATTCCTCAAGGGCGGCATCGACACCCGGTGACGTCTGGGCAAAGCCATGGGTCCTGGCGGACGGCCGGTCTTGTTTTAGTGAAAACAGGGGTACTGAAATATTCAGTATCTGCTTCTTCCCGACGGCAATGCCAAGGGCGACGCCGGGAGCGGCGAGGGCTGCAGCGAGGGCTTCCGGGAAAAAAGAATAGCCGGCTACAGAGAGAAGACCCCGCGCGCCACTCAGGCGGCGATTGACTTCTCCGCGCAGGTCTTCTGCCTCCCGCATCATGGCCATCAGGTTTCGTATAAGCTCGTCCAGCTTGTCTTTTAACAGCTTGTGTCCCCGTACGGCTATGGCGAGCCTTTTCCTGAGTCTGAGAAGCTCCATGCGCGTGGGGCTGACGTCAAGCACCATCTCATCCCCCCTGCCCGGCCGGCGCAGCGCCAGCCTCGCCGCGCGGCCTGAAGTAGGCGTCCATCAGCTTCTTCCCGATCCTCTTCAGCTCGCTCCTCGGAAACATGCCAAGCAGGTCCCAGCCGATATCGAGGGTCTCGGCGATGGGGCGATCGACCCGGTATCCCTGCGCAACATACCGTCTCTCGAATTCATCGGCGAAGGAGTAATAAAGCCGGTCCAATTCTGTCAGGGCCGATTCGCCCAGAATGACGGCAAGCTCCTGAACCTCCTTGCCGCGGGCATAGGCGGCAAAGAGCTGATTGGAGAGGTCTGCATGGTCCCTGCGCGTTTTTCCCTCGCCGATGCCCTTGTCTTTCAGGCGCGACAGCGAGGGGAGCACGTCAACGGGCGGGTCAATGCTTCTCCGGTAGAGAGACCTCGACAGAATGATCTGTCCCTCGGTTATGTACCCGGTCAGGTCGGGAACAGGGTGCGTTTTGTCGTCTTCCGGCATGGTGAGGATCGGTATCATGGTGATGGATCCCCGCCGGTCTTTCACGCGGCAGGAGCGCTCGTAAATGCCGGCCAGGTCGGTGTAGAGATAGCCCGGATATCCCCGCCGCCCGGGAATCTCCTTCCGGGCCGCGGCAATTTCGCGCAGCGCCTCGCAGTAATTGGTCAGGTCAGTAAGGATGACCAGAACATGCATGTCCCGCTCGAAGGCGAGAAATTCCGCGGCCGTAAGCGCCACTCGCGGCGTGGCGATACGCTCGATGGGCGGATCGTCGGCCAGGTTGATATAGAGAACAGAACGGCTGATGGCACCCGATTCGTTGAATTGACGCATGAAAAAATCGGCCTCCTCGAAGGTGATGCCCATGGCGGCAAAGATCACCGCGAACTCCTCGCTGCCGCCCAGGACCTTCGCCTGCCGCGCTATCTGCGCCGCCAGCTCGTTGTGCGGCAATCCCGAGCCGGAAAATATGGGGAGCTTCTGCCCGCGCACCAGGGGATTGAGTCCGTCAATGGATGAGATACCCGTCTGGATGAACTCGCTGGGATAGTCGCGGGCGAAGGGGTTGAGAGGCGCCCCGTTAATGTTCATGCGCTTTTCCGGAATGATTGCGGGTCCGCCGTCTATGGGGCCTCCCAGCCCGTTGAACACCCGGCCCAGTATATCGTCCGACAGCGACAGCTCTATGCCCCTGCCGCGAAAGCTGATCCGGGTCTCGGGTACGTCAATACCGCTGGTCCCTTCGAAGACCTGCACCAGGGCAGTGTCATAGGCCAGGTTGATGACCCTGCCGCGCCTGATTTCGCCCCCCGGCAGCGTTATCTCAACCAGCTCCTCGAATTTCGCGCCGCGCACCCCTTCCACAAGAATAAGGGGACCCACAATGTTCCTGATCGTTTTATATTCCCGCTGCACGATCAGATCTCCTTCCTGCCGGCATATTCCGCAATCGCCTCGGAGATCTGGTCCGCCATCATTTCCTTGATACGGTCCGCTTCGATCGATGTCTCGGGCAGGTATTTCAGGTTCGATATCTCATCGTATATTTTCATTTTTTCAAAGATGGAGAGAGGGGTTCCGCCTTCGATGCTCTTTTCCAGCAGGCGGTGGAGATGGAGCAGGAGATCCAGGATCAGGTACTGTTTGCCCAGTGAGGTATAGGTGTCTTCATCGTTGAAAGCGTTCTGGTGCAGAAAATCCTGGCGGATCGTGCGCGCCGTCCTCATCACCAGGCGGTCTACATCGGCCAGTGAATCGACGCCCACCAGCCTTACTATCTCCTCCAGCCCGTCCTCCTTCTCGAGAATTTCCATAGCCTCGCCCTTGAGCCCGGGGAAGAGTGGGTCAACCGTATCGGCCACATACTCCCTGATCATCTCGTCGTAGAGGGAATAGGATCTGAGCCAGCTTATGGCGGGGAAATGACGCTGGAAGGCCAGCTTGTCCTCCAGGCTCCAGAAAACCTTGACGACCCGGAGGGTGGCCTGCACCACCGGATCCGACAGGTCGCCGCCGGCGGGAGACACGGCGCCCACGACCGTCAGGGTCCCTTCACGGCCGTCGCTTCCCGTGCAGATGACCCGCCCCGCGCGTTCGTAGAATTCCGCCACCTTGGAGGCGAGATAGGCGGGATAGCCCTCCTCGCCCGGCATCTCTTCAAGACGGCCCGATATCTCGCGCATGGCTTCGGCCCACCGCGAGGTCGAGTCGGCCATGAGGGCGACAGAATATCCCATGTCCCTGAAATACTCGGCTATGGTGATGCCGGTGTACACCGAGGCCTCGCGCGCTGCCACCGGCATGTTCGACGTGTTGGCGATCAGCACGGTCCTCTTCATCAGGGGATGGCCCGATCGCGGATCGATCAGCCGGGGAAATTCCATCAGAACATCTGTCATCTCGTTGCCCCGCTCCCCGCAGCCGACATACAGCACGATGTCCGCGGCTGACCACTTGGCCAGCTGATGCTGCACCACGGTCTTGCCGGATCCGAAGGGACCGGGGATGCAGGCCGTACCGCCCTTGGCCACGGGGAAGAAGGTATCGATGACCCGCTGCCCCGTGGTGAGGATTTCAGTCGGCTGGATCTTCCTCCGGTAGGGCCGCGGCACCCGAACCGGCCATACCTGCATCATTGATACTTCATGGCGCTCCGTGCCGGACCGTATGATGGCTACCGTATCGGTCACGGTGAATTCCCCTTCGCGCACCTCTTCCAGGGTTCCGGAGACCCCATGGGGCACCATGATCCGGTGTTCAATGATTTCGGTCTCCCGGACATTCCCAAGTATATCTCCCGGCACCACGACGGAGCCCCGGGCGGCGGTGGGCATGAATGTCCAGCGTTTGTCCCGGTCCAGCGAGGGGACGTCCAGGCCCCGGGTTATATAGTCGCCGCCCAGTTCCCGGATGGCGCTCAGTGCACGCTGGATCCCATCAAAGATGGATCCGATAAGGCCGGGACCCAACTCAACCGAAAGGGGCCGGTCAGTGCGATAGATACTCTCACCAGGGCCGATCCCCGCCGTGTCCTCGTACACCTGGATCGAAGCGGTGTCGCCGTCGAGCTCGATGATCTCTCCCACCAGCCTTTTATCGCCCACGCGCACCACGTCATACATTCTGGCTCCCGACAGGTTATCGGCGACCACGAGGGGCCCGGAAACCTTGATGATTGTTCCACTATCATTCATCGTGATTACCCCGTGTAATCCAGTCCTATAGCTTTTTTCACCAGGCGCTTGAGCCTCTCGCCGGAAACAGGCGTATCTCCGCCGGGCCCGGGCAGGGCGGAAATGGCCGGCAGCGTGGACGATGCGTATCTATCAATGATATCTTCCATCTCTTTCAACAGGTCGTCGGACACCAGGATGACCGGAACGCCTTTATCCGCACAGTCCCTCACGGCCCTGCGGGCCGCTTCAATTTCGCCGGCGATTATCACCCGCGCCCCCAGCGCGCCGAAGGGGATAACATCATCGCGGTGTCCCACCACCGCCAGGCCGGCCGTCCTGTCCGTCATCATCCCGTGCTCCTGAAACGAGAGGGCAGCCGCCCGGCAATAGCCTCGGGCTTCATGCCACGATCCAGTCCGGCCAGGATCGCCCCCAGGATCGAAAGCTCCAGTTCCGTCTCCTTGCCGAAGGCAAAAAGCGGCTCTATTCCTCCTATCAGGAATCGGGCGCTTTCAAGCTGCTCGGCAAGGGTATTTTCAATTTCGTGCTCGACCGCAAAGGGATTGTTTTCGAATTCCGGTATGCCGCGGGAGATGCCTTCGTAGCCGTAACGCCGGGCATGATCCTCCAGTGCGCGAATATCGCCGGGAGAGAGTTTTTTAAAAAAATCAATCTCGATAAACCCTCCGGGGACATAGAGCTCCTTCAGGGCTGCCGAGTCGCCGGCAATGCCGCGGCTCCGCAAAAAACTGTGGAAATTGGTCAGATCGGCCAGAGTGCGATAATGGGTGATGATAAATGATGAGCCCGTGGCCATGGCGCGGCGGCGGATGTCTTCAAAAAGAAATCGGTCAGCGACGCAGTCGATGACCAGTGGGTCCCGGGATGTATAGTATGCTTCAACAGCGGCCCCCACGGCGTCAGCCATGCATTCAGGCAGATCGCTGTATCCTTCCGATTCGAACAGGGCTGTCATTGTTGTCTCGGGAATTGTCCCGAGGCCGGCCATGGCGGTCATGCGGCCCGTTTCAAATATCTTTTCCTTGAGCAGCACCTTTATATTATGGTAATCGAAGCCTATTCTGAAGAAGGCGCCCGGCCCGTAATCGGGAGCGGCGGCATCGATGAAATCGAGGAACCATTTTCTCCGTGCTTCCAGCATCGACCGGTAGTCACCGGGACCGGTCAGCCTGGCCAGAAAATCGCGGTAATAGGTGGCGGCGAGATGTTCCAGCGCCTCTGCCGTCGATCGCGACTTCGCCATGCGGTCCAGTATGGCGCCGGTAACCCTCAGTGCCTCCATGGCCCGCAAAGAACCCGTGATAAAAAGGTAGCCCCAGTCGCAACGCTGCCGTGTCATGGCGCTTCGTTCCCCTCCCCGCCGCCGAAAAGCATGCGGGCAATATCGACAATGTGATCATCCAGGAGCCTGGCAATGACGGCATCGATGGTGGCATTGAATGACTGCCGTTCTTCCCTGAGCACCAGCCCGCCCCGCTTCTCCAGGCTTTCGCCCGAAAGACGAATAGCCGACTCATGTCCCGTCCGTTCCCGGACTTTGCCGTTCAGCCGCTGAATAAAGGCTTCGTCAACAATGTCACGGTCCTCGATCCCGACCAGCATCTCCTCGTTGCCGGAAACAACGCCCCGGAGTACCATTTCCACCAGGAAGCCGGCATACCGGTTCCGGTCGCCGAGAATCGTCTCTTTGACCCGTTCCCTTAATATGCCTATCATTTCTCCTTTCGCTTCCAGCAGCCTTTTGCCCTGATCGAGACGATGGCGAGCCAGGAGCCTGTTCAACTCGGCCACGTAGAGCGATTTGCATTCGTTTTCCTGCCGCTCCTTGATGAGGATGCGATTACGGTTGTGCTCTTCCCGCATGGTCCGTTCATTATCAAAGCCTTTCTGCCGTATTTCGGCGGCCCTGGCCTCGGCATCAGCGATTATTTTTTTTGCGACTTTGTTCATGCCGGCACTTTTTCTCCCCGCTACCCGAGCTTGATGCCGTTCAGGAGAAAAAAGGTTGTCAGGAGTCCCAGGACCGCGTAGGTCTCAACCATTGCGGCAAAAATGACGCCCTTCATGGCCTGTTCGGAATGCCGTGCAACAAGGTGAACCCCGGCCGTGCATACCCTCCCCTGGTGGATGGCCGAGACAAGGCCCGTGAGCGCAATGGGCAGGCAGGCAAGAAAGATCTGTATCCCCTGCCACAGGCCCGGCATGATGACAGTTTCGCCCAGAAGACCCAGCTTGATGATAACCAGGAAGGCGGCAATAAAGCCGTAGAATCCCTGGGTCCCCGGCAGCACCACCAGCAGGAACAGGCTCCCGAATTTTTCCGGGTCCTCGCGGAGAACACCGGCGGCGGCCTGCCCGGGAAGGCCGATCCCCACTGCTGAGCCGATGCCCGCCACCAGGGCGGCAAGGCCGGCCCCGGCAATGGCGACTGCAAGACCGATTTGCTGTTCCATAGGAACCCCCTTTAATCGATGATCTTCACGTATCGACCGCCGTTGGCAAGGGGCATAAATCCGCGGCCCCCTCCCACGAAAAACTTTGGAAAGAATTCGACATATTGCAGGCGGAGAGTATGGACAAACCCGCCAAGCATGTTGATCGCGCAATTAAACAGGTGGCCCCCGACCAGCACACAAACGGTGAGAAAGAAGCCGGCCACAGGAATGTCGTACATCATGAAGGCAATCGCGTTTACCGCCATGGCAATGCCGGCCGTTACCATGCCCAGGGCCATGAGACGAATGTAAGAGAGCACATCACCCAGGTAGGAAAAAACCCCGCTCAGAACGAAGAGCCTGAGAAAGCCGAGAAAAAAACGGAAGAAGAAAGACTTCTCCCCGCGCGCTCCGAAAAGAATGACGGCGCTTCCCGCTATCGCCAGGGCGGCCGCGGCCGGCCGGAAAACGCAGCTGTCCAGCGGCGGTTCGGGCGACGATACAAGCGACATGCTCACGCACAGGTCCGTGGAGAAGAGCATTGCCAGGAGCGCGAGGCTGATGACGATCCAGGCTGCGTTGTCTACCAGCGCGTCGGCAATGTCTCCACGCCTGATGCCGGCAATGAGGCCGGCGATCAGGCCCGTAAGCACATGCACCACGCCGAGCAGAAGAACGAAACGGAAAAAGACCATGGGCTCCCTCATGGGGTCAAACCAGGTCAACCGGTCGCGCAGTGCGGCCAGGATCGGCGCGTTGACAAAGGGGTCCTGCGACCTGAAAAGATCGCCGAATATCCCCCCGGTGAGCAGGCCCATGATGATCGTGAAAATCCCACCCCAGAGCATGATCAGGAAAATATCCCGGTTGCCCTTTATCCTGGTAATGCCCACGATGGCGACGATGGAAAGGAACAGGCCGTACCCCGCGTCAGTGAGGGCAATGCCAAAAAATAGCGCGAAAAAGACCGACACCAGCGGGCTGGGATCAAGCGTCCGGTACGAGGGATAATTGTAGAGCCTGGTTATGAGCTGGAAGGGTGAAAATAATCCCGGATTTTTCAAGGCGATCGGCGGCGAGTCCTCGTCCGTTATTGGCATCTCCTCATATGTCACGGTCTCGAACCGGGAGAGCAGCTCATCAAGGCGCGCGGTGTCCTCCTGCCTCAGCCAGCCGCCGATAACGAATGAATGCTTCATGGCTATCCAGTTGTCCAGGACCTCTGTGCGCCGCTCAAGATTATCAAAGTGTTCAAGAAGAACCATGAGGCTATCAAAGTCGTCAAGGAGCTTGCGTGCTTCAGTCGCGAGCGCATCTGTCTGTGCGTCGATCTTCTTCACGCGCATCTCGTTTTCCCGGTAGCGGTCGTCCAGATACGCACGAATCGAGGGAAGATCTGTTTCCCTGAATCCTATTGTCGTTTTTGCCCCGTCAGCCGAGCCGCCCGCGTATACCGCCAGTATTACCAGGGCGGTATTCCCGCTTGTTGCCAGGACCTGGTAGTCCGCATCTGCGTTTTCGTCAAGAGCGGACAGGCGTCTGACGGCGGCGGTTCCCAGAAAAAGGCCAGCCTGTCCCGAAAGTCCCAGGTCGTCAGGATTGACGTGATGCATGCGCCAGGGCCCGATGCGAGCATTTTCCTCCAGGGCTGATTCTCGTTCCTTTTCCAGCCGTGAAACCGTTTCCCGGAGGCGTGTCGTCGCCTCCAGCAGGGCTGCGGGATTAAAAGAGCGGACCGTTGCATCGAAGTCTCTTTGTGAGATCATGTGTCCGGGATTGAAAAGCTTCCGCGCGAAGGATTCCCGCGGGTGAAAGGCTTCCAGAAAGACCTTTGCCTCTTTGAGCCTGGAAATCCTATCGGGATCGCGGGGCGATGGATGATCGAGGATGTCGGCGCGGGAAGGCCGGTAACGTGAAATGTCGACCGGATGAAGCAGGGCCTCGTTCTGCAACTGGCGTATGAATTCATCACGCTCCGTTTCAGCCCCGGCTATAACGATCTTGCGCATGGCGCTGATGGCCATTGCTAAATCCCCAGAAGACCGGTGATGATATATGATGTCGTCTCTTCCATCCTTTCCCCCGCATCATGTTTCAGACGTGCCAGCTCTTTATCGTTTTCAGCTCCTTGTTCCTGTTGAATGACCCCGGCATCCCGGCGGGCGTCTTCGAGAGCCTTCCTCTTTTTTGCGGGGAAATCAGCAAGCATGTCCCTGATGGTTGCCTCGCATTCCTCGCGCAGGAGACGCAAATGTTCCCTGCTCTCACGTTCTGCTTCATCGATAATTGCAGACGCTTTTTTTTCAGCGTTTTTTATATCTTCAATGAGGTTTTCAGACATGGTGCCGGGCCGAGCGCATATAAATAATTGATTCATTCCCCGCTGCGCACAGGGAAGCATATTCGCACAATCCGGATGTGTGATGTTTTATTAATGATTAATATACAGCAATATCGAAGTGTTTCAACCCGCGTCTTGATTTTTTTTCATATAACACAAATATTTGTCAATCAAGCTGATATTTTTTTTATTCAAATTGCCATGATTTATCATGTTATGGGTTTTTACACGATTATCGCCGCTCATATCATGAATGAACAAAAGTGCTTCCGATGACAACTTGTATCCTGCAATATTTATACGCCAGAGTCCTATTATTTTTTGAAATTCTATATAACTGAAGATACTTTTATGGTATAATAAAACCATCTACAGGGGTAGCTGCCATGAAACACTTACCACGGGAGCATCAGAGGGCCTATATAACCTTTTATCTCAGAGTGTTTGAGGGGAACGGCTTCCTCGGGTTTCTTATCGATATTTCCCGGGAAGGAATGAAACTGCTCTCCGACAATATCCTTGAAACCGGCAGGGAATATCTTATACGGATGAAGCTTCCCGCCTCGCTGGAGTGGAAGGGGAGAAAGGACGAGGACCGCTCCATCGAGTTCTCGGCAGCATGCCAGTGGAGCAAGCACGATTACATTGAAAAGGAGTTTTATATCAGCGGCTTCAAATTCAGCAATCTTGGTGACGAGGAGCAGGCCATCATCCATGAGATGATCACGGCGTATAGAATTCCATAAGAGGGAGGATTGACATGAGCAAGGAGATGAAAATTCTGGTCGCCCTTGAATTCGTCGAAAATCCACAGGAAATTTTAAAACGGGCCCTGTCGGTAGCGAGCAAATATCAGGCACGGATATACACCCTCCATGTGATCGAAGAGTTGCCGCGCCAGGCCTTTTATTATGATGCCTACAAGATCTGGGAAGAGTTCAGGGACAAGGCGGTCAAGGAGACCATCGAGAAGATGTCCTCCTACATCAAGAAGCTTGACAGCAAGTTCAATGATATAGAGCCGATGATCGAAGTCGGCCAGACCTGCGACAAGATTCTGGAGGTTGCCGACAAGCTTGACGTGGACCTTATAATCCTGGGACACCACGTGCAGAAGGGCGTTATCAGGCACCTGATGCACGACCATGTCTGCGAAAAGGTCGTGAGGCTGTCGAAGCGGCCGGTCCTGACGTTCAATATCGAACCGGAATAATTTTACAGCATATCCATGGATGCGGGAAACCGAATAATGCACGCTGCTGCGGGCATTGACCGCTTCATGCGAAGAACGTGATCCACCATTACCGGCGATGACTGACGAGCCACTCCCTGACCCAGTATGCATCGACGATCCCCTCCTTAATGAAGGGATCCTCCCTGCAGATGATCTCCGCGGTTTGCTGATCCGGCGCTGAGAACGTGATCATACCGCCGGACCTGTCATTGAACGGACCGCCGCTAAAATTCTCCGGCGCATGTTTTTCCCAATATGTTATCTGCGCGGGAATAAGCGTTCTGAGCGCTTTCGGGTCAAATTTCATAAAATAACAGAACACAAATATTCGATCCACGACTCCTCCCTGTAATTATATCGCCACATCGTATCAGGCGCCGTCGCCGAAGCTTCTCGTCCTCCCCCGAGCATGTGATCGACAAGCCTCATTCCAAATGCGATGATCGTCACCACGGTGGGGCGGTCAAGCGCTTCCGACATTTCTCCGTTCTCGTTGATCCCACCTCCGGGAAATGATTCTTTAATCATCTGTCAGGGGTCTTTTCATAGAGGATCCGCCCTTCCAGGGGAATGCGCGGGAAGGTGTTATCAACCGATTTAAAAGCGCGCGTCGGCAACCGCATGGCCCCAATGCGTGTTATGAGCGGAATCCGTTTTCTCAACGGATACCTGATCCTGTCGCCAAACGCGTGGAGCAACTCGTCAGGCATGTATCTGAGCTTCACGCCAAAGAGGAAATTGCTGAAGCTCATGGTAATTACGCAACCGGGGCAGTTGCAGGCGAGGGCCCTGACGCCGCTCTTCCAGCTTTCCCGGTACTTGATCAGCTGATTCTTAAAAACACTTTTAAAGATATTCTGGTCACGGCCGAAGCTGATCATACCGCAGGAGAGCTGCTCCTCGCGGTTATGGGGCAATTCAACAATATCGGCACCCACCGCCCGGTACAGCTTTCTGAGCAGGTCTCCCATCCCGTCAAGCTCGGACACATAACACGATTCATGTATCGCCGCCTTGAAGGATATCGGATTCTTTACGGTGAGCGTTCCTTTTTCATAGTGCTCCCAGAGCCACTGGTAGAGTGATACAATCTTAAAGGGCAGCTTTTCCCCGTAAACGTTTTTGAGGATGTTGGAAAGAAAGTTATAGCAGGACCCGCAGTAGGTGACAAGCCGCTTGCACTTTAGCCTGGACAGCCTCTGTACGGCGCGTTCCGCAATATCCGCATAGCACTGCCATGAACCGAGACGGTACGCGAGCTCCCCGCAGCAGAGATCGCGCGGCCCGTATTTGGGCATTCCCCTGAGAACTTCAGAATGCTCTATGTCATAACAGCTTATCCTGCCGACGCAGCCGACCATCAATATCTCATCTGACGGCTCCGGCACTCTTTCCCATCTGTCAAGAATGGATTTTTCCTCGCGCGAGAGCCTCTCATAGATATCATTAAATAAATTGGCTTCAGGAAGGCCGTTGATCAGATAGGGAATGAATGCGTTGACTCTGCCGTTTTTTCTTCCCTCTATGACGCGCTGCAAAATCAGCTCGTGGGGGCGAAGACCTTCCGGACAAAAGTTATTGCAGCTGAAACAGAGGGTGCATTCATCGAATACCCGGGGCGCACGTTCCCCCGCGAGCAGCAAGCCTATCTCCTTCTGTGCCTCGCCTTTTTCCATGCGCATGACCGGACAGCGCATCAGGCACTCGCCGCATTCCGTGCAGGCGTTCCAGTCGCAGCAATCGCTGTATGAACGGGTCGATTTTTCGTTCTGTTTTTTTTTGGTATTCATTGCAACCCTCCACAAAAAGCATTTATTTTTTTCCCGTTTTGGCTTTATCTGATGACAGCGATAGGGTTATGCGGCCATGATCATTTTGAAAGGCCGCAAAGCGTGCCAAAATCGAAAAAAATTTCAGGGATTGTCCGAAGAATTACCGCCCGCTCAATAGTAAAACAGATTTCGCCGCAGATAGCAAGAGATTTTTTCACCAGAACCCATGCAGCACCGAGAGGATACTGAGCATGCCATGCATGCCGCATCGATCAATACTCATGCACGGATACCACCTGGCCAGCACATCCATTGAAACCGCCACATCTATTAAAAATGGATTGATTTCGTGATATATTCAGAGTAGTGTCCAATATACCGACCAGCGCGAGGAGGAGAGCCATGGCCATTGATTATTCAATCATCGGCAATAAAATAATCATGCGAACCGGGGGGCGGCTCTGCGAAACCCCCGAAGAACTCCTGGAAAGCGAGCTTTTTTTCAGAGTCCTGACAGAATGCATCTGGGAACTCGAATCGCGCAATTCGCTGCTCCTGAATATTTTCGGCAAAACGGCCGTTGACAAGCAGACCATCCAGAAAATGGCGCTGGTCCTTAAAAACCTCGCAAAGATCGATGCTGAGCTTATTCCGAAAGTTGTCGAGGGATCCGAACCATACTTTTCCGATATAAATACACTGTTCAATTTCGTGGAATATTTGTACAACTTCTGGCGTTCCCATGAACGCTACATTATTATCGACTCATTTGACGACAGTTTCGAGAAGCGACCGTACCGGGTCTTCAACCAGAGGATCCAGGGACTCACCGAGCTGATACGCGACACATACCGGGACATCCAGGAAAATATTACCGGTTCGCATCCCCGCATATACCGGCAGCTTTCCGCCGGGGCCAAGGTTTCCGCCATCTGTACCAGGGAGAAACTTCATCTCCCCGGCCTTTACTCGGACAAGCTCGGGTCCGTACCGATGATCAGGCAGGTATTATTCTATCCGACACTGATTTTCGATCCGCCCATGAACAAGCGGACCGGCCAGTTCGTCCGCATCGAAACGAATCCGATGGATGTCGCGGAGATACGGCCGGACGAGTGGCTCTGCTATCCCGCCATGGTCGGGAATCTGCTCATGCATGTCTATTTCCACCAGAACTTCATGGAGCTGGGGTTTTCGCTCTGCAACCTTTTCGAGCTGGCGGGTGACAAGCATCTTACGAAGAAGCCTGACGCGGTATACCTGTTCGGCGTTCAGGACGGGGCCCTTGACGGACTGGCGCAGTACCAGACCGTATTCCACGAGGACCGGGTCAACAACCTGCTGGTCGGGGCCTGCCCGGGGAGCAGCGAGTTTGGCTATTTCGGCTATCTCAAGAAGATGATGCTCACTTTGCATAACGCGATCATGATCAGACAGGGAAGGCTCCCTTTTCATGGCGCGCTCTACCAGATCTATTTGAAGAACGGGAGCGAAGCGACCATTCTCATGATAGGCGATTCCGGCGCGGGCAAATCAGAGACACTGGAGGCCTTCAGGATGCTCGGGGACGAGCACCTGCGGGGACTTCAGATCATTGCCGACGATATGGGCTCCATCAGCATTACTGAAAAAGGCGATATAATCGGGTACGGGACCGAAACCGGGGCGTTTATACGGCTTGATGACATCAAACCGGGATACGCCTTCAGGAACATCGACCGGTCAATAATCATGAGCCCGGGAAAGACCAATGCGCGCATCGTGCTGCCAGTTTCAACCCTTGAGGAGGTCAACAGGGGGGTGGGGATCGAATATATACTCTATGCCAATAATTATGAGGAGATTGACGAAGACCATCCGGCACTCGAACGCTTTTCAACGCCCGATCAGGCGTTTTCAGTGTTCAGGGAGGGCACGGTCATGAGCAAGGGGACCACCACGTCGAAGGGGATCGTCCACTCGTATTTCGCCAACATTTTCGGCCCGCCCCAGTACCGGGAGCTTCACGACCAGATTGCGCGGAGATATTTCGAAGAATTCTTCAGGAAGAATATCTTTGTCGGGCAGATACGCACCCGCCTGGGCATACCCGGATGCGAAATGACCGGCCCCAAAGAAGCGGCGCTCAAGCTTCTTGAAATGATGCTTTCCTAGCCCGCAAAATGCCTGAATGCCTGGAAAACAAGAAAGGCGGGCCAGACAATGGCTTTGAGAAAGCCGAGCACGCCCATCCAGAAGCCGGTGGCATTTGAAATGTAATACACGGCAGCGCCGATAAGGCCGAGTCCGTATACCGCGCCGCCTGAAGCATTGTTATTGATTCCCTTGCTCATCTTGATTCCTCCTTGCCAGAATAAATGACATGCATGTTTCGATCACCGGAACGCGCTCCAATCGGCTTCAGCCGCATCGCCGCGCCCCGCCGCTACCCTCTTTTCATCTTTGCAATCGCTTCCTTCAGGAGATAGGCGTCATTATAAAATTTTGATATGCCTCCAACGAAGCGCTCCTTGATCATCCCTTTCGGAAGCTGGTCGATGACGTTCCGGAGCCTGTTGAGATTGCACTCGATACTATACGCCATGCTCTCCAGCTCCTTGATCCCGATCTCCCGCTGCAGCTTCGTCACGGAGTCATCAATGAGGCGGAAGTCTTCCAGCATTGCACGCACCGCGTCCCGGTGCAGCTCGCCAATACCCTCCAGGATCTTTTCAACCAGGCAGATCCTGACGATCCGGTACCCGGCATGGACATGTTCCATGACGCGATCGGGGAACGAATCAGGGTAGCGGCGAAAATATAATTCTCCCAGCCGGAGCATATCCTCGTGATCGAGCGGGAAATCCCCCTTGAGCGCGATGATATTTTTCCGGAAGTCATCGAAGCCGGCTGCGGATTCCAGAATGTCGGCTGGTGTTTTCCCCATCAACAGTACCGCGAAGTAACAGCGCCCCCTCATGCATAGGAGTTTAAATCCACTAACGTAATACAATAGTGGTATAAAGAGATCGGTTTGTCAATATCATGCTGAAAAATTCATTAGAATTAAATAATAGCCGGGAAGCGGCCAGATATTTTACTTGCAAAACAACGCCCCCTGTATAGCATATTAAGACCATTCCGTTCGAAAGGATGAAAGCGCACCCATGACCGAGCAATACAGAAACCCGGTCCCCACCGTGGACATCATCATTGAGATCGATGACGGCACTCCCGGCAAAAAGATCGTACTCATAAAAAGAAGAAATCCGCCCCATGGCTGGGCGATACCGGGCGGATTCGTCGACTACGGCGAAACCCTCGAAGCCGCAGCCGTCCGGGAAGCTGCAGAAGAAACCTCCCTGCCGGTCAGGCTCGTGCGGCAATTCCACACGTATTCAGATCCGGCGCGCGACCCGCGCAGTCATACGATTTCCACGGTCTTCATCGCTGCGGCTCGCGGCATCCCGGCGGCTGCGGACGACGCGGCCGAGGCGCGCGTCTTCAGCATTGACGCCCTTCCGGAGCCGATGGCGTTCGATCACGCGCTCATTCTCCGCGATTATCGCGACGGAAAATACTGATGACGACAGAAGGAGCCGCCGCATGAAAATATCCAATCCCCTCATCAAGACCTTCGAGATCACCCTTGACACAATATTCAAGGCATCGGGCACCGATATCCGGGTCCACGGGAAGGAAAACATCCCCGACCAGCCCGTCCTGTATGTCATCAATCATTTCACGCGCCTGGAAACGGTGCTGATGCCCTACATCATCAAAAAAAATCTGAGCAAGTTTCCGATTTCCCTGGCAGACAGCCAGTTTTTCAGCGGGAAGATGGCCGACCTGATGGAAAAAGTGGGCGCCTTCTCCACCACGGACAAGAACCGGGACGCCATCATGATCGGCGCGCTCCTTACCGACAGCCATCCGGTCATCATCTTCCCCGAAGGGCAGATGATCAAAGACAAGAAGATGATAGAGAAGGGCAAGTACATGGTTTACAATGCGGGAATCCGCAGGCCTCCCCATACCGGCGCGGCCAGGATAGCCCTCCTCTCGCAGTTGATGAGGGAAAAAATCATCCGTTTCCACACCGGCGGCAACACGCAGGCATTCGACCGGTACGCGACGGAATACGGCTTCACCGCGGCCGACCTGGAAAAAATCGCCTCGGCAGAGACAATGATAGTACCGGTGAACATCACCTATTACCCGATCAGGGCACGGGACAACGCCATCAACAAGCTGGTGGGCATGTTCGTGAAGAATATCTCCGCCCGCTTCGAGGAGGAGATTCAGGTCGAGGGCACCATGATCATGGAAGGGGTTGACATCGACATCAACTTCGGCGCGCCCATCAGCACCAGGGCCTACCTCGAATCAAGCGATCAGGTCAGGCGGATGATCGATGATGAAAACCTCTACCTGCAGGCCGGGGATCCCGCCCTGAAAAGCGCCCTCCGCGGGCTCAACCTGAGGATGATGCAGGATTACATGCACGCGATATACGGCATGACCACGGTAAACCACGAGCATATCTTCTCGTACCTGCTTACCCGATATCCGCGCAACAAGATCAGCGAGAGCGATTTCAAGAACCGCGCCTTCCTGGCGATCGACATACTGCGCAAGACCGGTCTGACCAATTACCACACCACCCTCAGGAAAAAGCAGTTCTATCTACTGACGGACGATCCTCATGAAAAATATGCGAAGTTTATCGACGCGGCGCTTCACGACGGCCTCATCACCATACGTGACGGCCTCATTGAAAAGAACAGCAAGAGGTTCAGGAACCTGGGCGAATTTCACTCCATACGAAAGGACAATTTCATCGAGGTGCTCAGGAACGAAATCGAGCCCCTGCGCGCATTTATCAGGGAGCTTGACCGCGTCATGTTCAGCCCGGCTTTCCTGATCAGGAAAAGAATACGCGAACGCTTCATCGAGCTTGACAGGTCGCTCTTTGAGCAGGACTACCGCAAATACTTCATCCAGGGCGAAAGTAAACCGATGGACATCGGCCGGCCCTTTTTCCTGAAGCGGCTTTTCAGAAACAGGGGAATCATCATGGTACACGGCTACATGGCGGCGCCCGAGGAGATACGCCCTCTGGCCGATTATCTGTATCGCCAGGGCTACACGGTGTACGGGGCGCGCCTGCGCGGCCATGGCACCGCGCCGGAGGACCTGGCGATCCGCAACTGGGAAAAGTGGTACGATTCCGCGGGCCGGGCGTACATTATCATGAAGAACAGCGTCAAAAAATTCGCCATCTGCGGATTTTCCACCGGCGCGGGCATCGCCCTTCTCCAGGCCGCGAACAAGCCGGGCCGCTTCACCGGGGTCATCTCCATCAACGCCCCCCTCAAGCTCCAGGACATCTCCTCGCGTCTATCGTCCGCGGTGGTAATGTGGAACAAGTTTCTCACCAGCATCCGCATGAAAAAAGGCAGAATGGAATTCGTGAGCAATGTCCCCGAGAACCAGCATATCAACTATTTCCGGAACCCGGTGTCCGGCGTGAACGAGCTGGGAAAGCTCATGAAGGTGGTGGAGGAACGCCTTCGGGACGTGACCGATCCGGCGTTGATAATACAGGGATCAAACGATCCGGTCGTGGATCCCGTCAGCGGACTCGAGATATTCGAGCGCCTCGGCACGGAACAAAAACAGCTGTACCGGATATTCGCAAAGCACCATGGCATCATTCGCGGCGTCGGATCAGAGGAGGTGAAGTCGCGTGTGCTGGATTTCGTTAAGCTGATATTCTCCCGCCGCTAGCCCGGCAGGGCCTATATCACCTCAACGCCGATGAGAATGATGTCGTCCACGAGGGGCACCCCTTCCTTGAACCGCATAACGTCATTTATGATGGCATCGAGCTTTTTAGAAAGCTCGCAGCTGTCCGGATCTCGAAAGAGATCAAAGTATTCCTGCTGCGAATCGAGCATCTCATTCCGGGGATTGACCGTATCCGGGATCCCGTCAGTATAGAGAAAGAGTCGGTCTCCACGCTTCATTGATATGGTGGTCTCCATAAAATTCCTGTTTTCCTGCCAGCCGAGCAGGTTCCCCGACGTTTTCACGAATTCAACCTGGTCCGTATCGCGGCGATACAGTATCGGGTACGGGTGCCCGCCGCGCGCGAAGGTAAAGGTGACCGCATCCTCCCTATCATGCTGGAAAACCCCGTACATGGCGGTCAGGTAATACGAAGGCATCCCCCGGTACACTTCGTTGTTAATCAGCTCAATATACCTGCCCGGGGTCATGCCATGTTTGCGGCACGCCTTGTTGGAAATCGACCGGACGAGAGACAGGAACAGGGCCGCGGGAACGCCGTGTCCGGTCACATCGCCGACAAATACTCCCAGTCCCCCCTCTTCGAGGGGGGTGAAGGAGAAATAATCCCCGCCCACGGCCTCGAGCGGCAAGTACCGGTAATCGATCGCCAGGCGGGGGAAATCCGGCACTTCCTTGGGCATGAGGGCCTTCTGGATAAGACGGGCGCTCTCAAGCTCCTTGAGCATGATTTCATTCTGGGACCTCAGGCTGTTTTCGCTGATGCGCAGCTCGTTTTCAACCTGCTTCCGCACGATGATCTCCTGGATCAGTTTTTTATTTATCTCCTTGAGCTCGGAAGTACGCTGCTGCACCACCATTTCGAGCTTCTCCTGGGTCCACCGCTGCTCCTCGAGCGCCCGTTTCCGCTCGGTGATCTCCCTGCCGACTCCCTGTATCGCATAGGGCTTCCGGTTTTTATAAATCAGGAATGACTGCGTTTCCAGTATGATTCGCCTGCCGTCCTTTGTCTGCACCTCGAATTCGGTCAGCTCGGTCTGCCCTCCCTTTTCGAGAATCTGCCTGATCAGCTCAAAGGCATGGGCGACCTGGTCCCCGGACATCAGCGAAACAAAATTGAGGTGCTTGACATCCTCCTTGCTGTAGCCCAGGGTTTTCAGCGCCGCGGCGTTGGCATCGATGAAGTTGCCGTTGAAGTCATGGATGAAGATCAGGTCAAGCGAACGTTCGACAAGGGCCCGGTACCGCTCTTCGCTCTCCTGCAGCGCTTCGAGCGCCATCTTTCGCTTCCTGATGTCGCGGGTGCTTCCCTGCACCCCGATCGGGTTCCCCTTCTCATCGTAAATCCAGGTCGCCGAGACCTCTACGTCAATGATCGAGCCGTCTTTCGCGATGATCTGCAGTTCCAGCACCTTCGAAGGGAGACGCTCCTCCCGCGGCTTCGCCAGCTCGCTGACGAGTATCTCCTGCACATAGGCCACATACTCCGGCACGATAAATGAGGCGATGGTCAGCCTTGATGCCTCTTCCTGCGTGTAGCCGGCCAGGGCCGTCACCGAGGGACTCATGTAATCGTAATGCCCGTCCAGGGACATCGTCCATAGAACGTCCGACGAATTATCAGTGAGCATCCGGTACAGATCCGGACCCGGGACAACCCTGTTCTTGTTATTCTTGTTCATCCATCAGACTCCCGCAGCCCCGCCGGCGCGCCACTGTCTCAGGTTCTGAAAGAGCGCCGCCCGATCGTCAGATCGAAAGGACCTCTATCTCAACGCGCCTGTTCTCCTGTCTTCCTTCCTCGCTCTTGTTGGTCGCGATCGGCCTGGTCTTGCCGTATCCCTTCGCTTCAAGCCGGTGCCTGGCAATGCCGTTCTTCACGAGATACTCGACAACCGACCGCGCCCGCTTTTCGGAAAGCTTCTGGTTCACCCTGTCCGAACCGATGTTATCCGTATGACCGCTTATCTCGACCCTCATGGTCGGATTTTCATTCAGCAGTTTGATGATGCGGTTCAACTCGTATTTCGATTCTTTTAAAAGCCCGTATTTCCTGAATTCGAAATACATGGTGTTCAGAACGATATTCGCGCCCACCACGATCGGCTCAAGAAGGATATCCTCGTTTATCTCCTTGTACTGCCGCACGTCAGTGAGGTCGATCTTCCGCGAATAGAAAAGATATCCGGAGCTCCTGACGGAAAAATCGCATATCTTCCCTTTGTTGAGGATCACGATATATTTCCCGTCGTCCCGGTTGCTGTATATGATCTTCGGCCTGGCGTCGGAATTGATATCGGTGATGGCGATCTCGGCAAAAAGGGTCTTGTCCGTTTTCCGCTTGTCGCGCACCGTCCCCTTGACGATCACGACCTTGGTCTGCTGGAGATTCTCCGGAATCGGGACAGAAAAAATTCTCCGGACGCCCTCCCTTTTCTCCTCTTCATTGCCGCTCATCGACTTGGTGTAATACATTATTTCGCCAGACGCGGGAATGGCGATGAGGCTGTCCTCGCCCTTGGTATTGATAAAGCCTCCGAGGTTAATAGGCCTCCCCCAGCCGCCGCTCTCTGTTCTCTCGACCTTGTACAGGTCATAGCCACCGCTCCCGCCCGGACGGGTAGAGCTGAAGATCAACGACAGGTTGTCAGCGAGAATCACCGGGCCGAACTCGCAGTAATCAGTGTTTATCGGCGCGGGCATTTTCTTCGGCTCGGTCCACCGGTCGCCGACCTTTTTCGCGTAATATATGCCGAGCTTTTCCGCGCACCCCTTCTTTTCAGGGCATTCCCTCACAAAAAAGAGCTCGGTGCCGTCAGGTGAAAGCGACGCGAATCCATCGTAGCCGGGAGAATTTATCGGCGCGCCCATGTTCACCGGCTCCGACCACCTCTCGCCCTGCCGCTGCGAGATCCACAGGTCGCAGTTCCCCAGCCCGCCGGGCCTGTCCGATGTGAATATCAGGGCATTCTGGTCGTAGGTGATGAAGCAGCCGCCGTCATTGTACTTGGAGTTGATGGAATCCAGCGACATCGGCTTGCTCCATTTATCAAAGACCTTCTGCTTCGCGTATATCTGATATTTTTTCGGCTGATCAATGTCAGCCTGATAGATCATCGTCCTTCCGTCGGCCGATATGGTGGGGCTGTATTCGGAATACTGGTATCCACGGGAACCGCCCGAAGAGCCTGTTGAAGAACAGGAATAGAACAACAGCAACGACAGTACAACGCCACCGCCAGTCACAATTCTCGAAAGCGCACGTAAAACGTCCATGACAAACACCCCTCTCGATTGATTCTGCATAGTACATTTGGCAAATAGATTTGTTGCGAAACCGCATTTGGCGTTCGCAGGGAAAGGGGTGTCCTGAAAGTTCTGCTTTCATCTATGTCATCGCGAGCACAACGAAGGCCGCTCCCGGACATCCTGTCCTTCGCGGCACTCGTCCATCCTTGGCCAGTGCGATCTTGAATGTTGCTCTCAATGATTGTCAAGAACAAGGATGTTCTGATGCCGGCGCGCACAGGATGCGTAAAAAGCGCCGGCCTTCGTTGCCACGATTACATCGGGACTCCTCGCAATGACCTTTTGGGACAGCTCCTTTTTAGGGGCATCGCCCCTCCGCCCCCCTTTGAAAATTCAGTATTGCAACAAATCTAATATATTCGATTACTGCAGAAAATATGGCAGTTGTCAAGTAACAAATAGGTTACTTCATGCCGCCGCTTTTCAAAAGGACTGCGAGTACAATGAAGGACGCCGCAGCAAAAAGGGCGGAAGAATAAAAGACGCCTTCCATGCCCCAGCTGTGAAAAGCGATTCCGGTGAAGATGGGGCCCAGCGTCTGTCCCAGGCGCAGGACCATGGAATTCATGGACATGAACACGCCGCGGAATTCCATCGGGGCGTTGCCCGACAGAAAGGTCTGGATGCCGGGGATGTTTATCCCGTTGGCGAAACCGTATAACATAACCGGCACTATCATGAGCCATATGCTGTTGATAAAGAGGATGGCGCAAAAAGCTGCGGCGTACATGACAAATGACGCGGTGATTATAGACTTGTAGCTGAAGCGCCGCGAGATCCTGCCGAGGTTCATGGCGCCGATCATGCTGGTCACGGACGTCGCGGCAAGCATGAGTCCGATCGTTGATGATGAGGCGCCGAATCTGGCGTGCAGCAGAAACGGGAAATAAGCGAGGAGCGCGCCATACAGCAGAATGAATGCGGCCAGTGTTGCCAGATAGGCCGGCATGATCCCGCCGTCGCTCACCGAATTTATGGCACCGGAAAGATAACGCCGGATAGGCGGAACTGCCGACGGTTCCGGGTTTTTTAGATATCTCAGCACCAGCGCCGCCATGGGCAGCGCGAGCGCAGCCAGGAGGAAGGGATAATTCCAGCCGATCAGTGCCAGCGCCCCGCCGATTGCGGGGTATACCATAGTGCCGACATTCAGCACGGAAGCGTTGTACCCGAGCGCCGCGGCGCGGTCCGGGCCCGAGAACATATCGCCGATGACCGTCTGGTTGAGCCCGCCGAGCGACGCCGCTCCCACGCCGTTTGCAAACCTTAGGGCCAGCAATATGTGAAAATTATCCGTAAAGGCGCAGGCGGTCCCCGCCATGCCGAACAGAAAAAGCGATGGAACGATTACGCGCTTTCTTCCAAAGCGGTCCGCCAGCACGCCCATCACGGGAGACAAAAAAATCCCGGGAAGGGTAAAGATAGTTATTAGCATGACGACCTCGCTTCCGGACAGGCGCAGGTCCCTGGCGATCATGGGAAGCGCGGGCGCTATGGAATTAACGCCGATGACGGAAATCAGCGTTATACCGAAAATAATCTGGAGGTCGCGCTTAAGGAATATGCGACGGGTACGAGTATCAGTCACGATGTCTGCTTTCCTGTTACTGTTGATACATATATCGTACGACGCCAATAGTTCAATAAAAAAATAAAAAAAACATACTCCTGACGCGTCATCGAACACGCCGCTCAGGATCCATCACCGCCATTTTACTTGTAATTTTACTAAAAATTATATTGATTTTTAAAATCCACTATTCTAAGTTGGCAACGGTGATTAAACATATAAAAGATATAATATACGGAGGAATACCTGCACATGACACAGAATCCCCTCAACGCTGTGACCTGATATTTTCCTGAAAAGAAATACGGTACGGTATGGAAAAGCGGCGTAACAGGCGCACAGGCAGGCGCCGCGCCTGTACCATAGTATCAAATCATTCGGTTATACGCGGCTGCTACGTCTTCACGCCGTACACGAGACATGAAGCCCGCAGTAAGCCGTGTGGCGATAAAATGTTCTTGAAAAATTACAATTTAATATTTATATAATGGAGGACAGTATCATGCGTATCAGAATAGCAACAGCGCTTCTTTTTATTTTCGCTATTACACCGGCTGCTTTCCCGGAAACGCCCGAGGAAATTGGCGCGCGGTTGATGAAAAAAAACGACGACCGGCCAGTTTTCGAGAAGCTCAAGGCAACTGGCACCCTCGTCATCTACAACAGCAGCGGCGACATCAGGTTTAAAAAAATAATCAAGATCGGGGTCTACACGACGAACATGGGGACGCCGCAGTTCTGCGAAAAGTACATTGCATCCTTCATATCCCCGCCTGACGACAAGGGGAACTCCTTCCTGATGTACCACTACAAGAGCCAGCCCGATGTCAAATGGGTATACCTGAAGGGCATCCGCAAGGCAAAAAAGGTGACCGGCGCTGATAAAAAGCTGAGCTTTTTCGGAAGCGACTTCACCAACGGCGAAACCGGCAAGCCGAACTACCTGGAATGGACCTACAAGTATCTCGGCGACGAGCAGGTGAAGTTCAAGGGAAAGAACTTTGACTGCTACAAGATCGAAGCTTTACCGAAAAACAGAAGCATCATGAGCGAATACGGGACCGGAAGAATGGTTTCGTATCTGGAGAAAAAGACCCTGCTGACCCTGCAGCGGGACCATTATGATGAAAACATGATCAAGGTAAAGGAACTGCGACTCCTGTCTTTCTTCACCAAGCCCAATGTAAAAGGTGAAAATGTGATGTACGAAACCGGCATCGAAATGAAAAACGTCAATACCGGAACGAAGAGCCACCTGCTTTTTTCCGCAATAGAAACCGAGGGAAAAGCAAATCTTCGGACTGACATTTTCACCGAGCAATATCTCACGCAGAAATGGTGGTAGGATTCGCCCGGAGGATACAGGCCGCTGGCGCGAGTGGAATATACCGCCTCTCCGGGACTCAGACGGGGAGGCGTGCCATGCATTGCAATTAATCAGCTTGATCACAAGCTGTCACTGGAGGGACATATGAGACTATTAAAACCGGCAGTCCTGATGGTTCTGATGCTCTTCGCCACCGGAGGATTGTACGCCCAGATCGAGAGCCTTGCGGACGAGCAGGACACGCAAGCGGAAGCCGCGGCCGGCGGCGAGAAAGACGTCACCTTCTCGATCCACGGATACGCCCAGGCCAATTTCGTGGTGTCGCGGAACGATATCGGAGCAAAGGGAAATAAATGGCTGAACGCAAAGTACGAATTTCCGCGCGTCGGCGCCACGGTACAACTCGAATTTGAAGGGAACGCGTACGATGTCGCGCATTTTTTCTCCGCGGTCCAGATTGAATATAACGCCGCCGGCGAAAAAACCAACTTCCCAAAGTTCTACTGGCCCAATTTCCTGCTGCCGGGAATTCAGTATACCTATTTCGCGTCGAATGCCGATTTCATGAAGGACGAGCTCAGCAAGTACCCGACGATCAACATCCGCGAAACCTATGTCGACCTGTACAGCAGACACGTTTCCTTACGGGTCGGGCACCAGATAATATCCTGGGGCGAGATCGAGGGCGTGGAGGCGCCGTCGGACATAGTGATCCCCTGGGACTTCACCACCATGAGCAACTATTTCGAATACGCCCGCATCGGGGTCACCGCGGCGAACCTGAGCTTCCACTTCGCCGGTCAGCAGCTCCAGTTCATATGGATGCCGATATTCCAGCCCGCAAAGCTTCCGCTCGAATCATTATACAAGCGGGGCGTGACCAGCATCAGCAGGCCGGCCTTTGAGGCGCGAAACGGTGAATATGCGGCGCGGCTCTCGGGAAATATCGGGAATCATTTCCGCTACGGCCTCGGCTTCCTGTACGGCTTTGACGACATGCCGGACACGCTGATCAAGCTGCCGCTTCAGGTCTCGCCGCTGAATCTGCTTGCGCAGCTGACGCACATGTATTACAACCGCGTCATGATGCCGGCGCTTGACATCGGCATCGGAATAGGGGAGGTGCTGTCATGGAAGCTGTCGGGAAGCGCCAACCTGACGAAAGACCTCCTGGCACCGCGAGATTACATGAGCGTCATGCTGCTGACAGACGGGGTGAACACGGTGTATGATGTCGAAATGAACATGATAAAAAAATCGACCGTCACCTATCTCACCGGTCCGGAATCTTCCAACATGTTCGCAAAATTCTATGTCGGTTTCTACCTGGGCCAGATGTGGGTTCTGAAATACAGGAAGCAGAGCAGCCTGTCCTTCATGACAAACCAGGTGGACGAGGGCAACGGGCAGCAGTATCCGTACAAGTGGATGCTCGTCAGCAACATTTCGAGAAATTTTCTGGAAAGCGACGCGCTTGAATTTCAGATGCGCCTCGCCCTCTACAGCGACCCGAAGCTTAAAACATGGGAATATGTCATATACCCCTATTTCATGTATAAATTCACCAACGGCGTCAGTACTTCTCTCGGCTTTGTCTTCGCAAAAAGACAGGGAGACAACCGCAACATGATAATTTCAGAAACACGGTACTCCTTCTGACATAATCAGCGGCACGCCGACATGAGATCCATTACAAGAGACAGCTCCCGGGGCTGTCTCTCTTTTATCGGCACAATGAATATGCGCCGCATCATCGAAAAAATCCTTGTCAAGTATCCGGTCATGCTGATTTCATGAACCAGTTCGCCGGTGCGATATCGCGTTCCCCGGGGGCATCAGCACATGGAAGAAATAATAAGCGACATTATAGCATTTCTGCTACCCCGAAACGACCTGTTCCTGTACATCTTCCTGTTCGTGAGCGCGGTCATAGAGAACCTGTTCCCCCCCATACCCGGCGACACCATTACCGTCCTGGGAGCCTTTCTGGTCGGGACCGGAAGGCTTTCCTATCCGCTGGTGTATATCGCCACGACTGCGGGAAGCGTAACCGGGTTCATGGCCCTTTCCTTTATCGGCCGTTTCCTGGAACGGGAGTTTTTCATGAAAAAGAATTACCGTTTTTTTTCAGCGCAGAGCATTGTTTCCGCTGAATTATGGTTCGCTCGATACGGCTATTTCGTGGTGCTCGCCAACCGTTTTCTTCCCGGGATACGCTCGGTTATATCCCTGGTCTCCGGTTTGACCCGGCTGGATCCCCTGAAGATATTTATTTTCAGCCTGATAAGCGCGTGCGTCTGGAACCTTATCTGGATCCAGACCGGCTTTCTTCTGGGGAACAACTGGGATACGGTCCGCGAACGGGCCGGCGATCTAATACAGAGATATAATATCGGCGCCGGCATACTGATCGCGCTGTTTATAACGATATTTATTCTCTATAAACTGCTGAAAAAACGAGGGACTTCCGCTGATAAGTAAAATTGACGTCGGGACGCCGGCCGAATGATTAATACGCTCCATAAATGCTCATTTAAAAAAAATCACCCAAAAAATACTTGTTTTTTTATTACACCCTTTGGTAATTGGTATTGTGTCGAACTACGCATGTGATAATGAGCGTATTCATAGCAAATCCTGTGAAGTTTGATCAATCCCTATGGCAAAAATAAGCAAAGCGCTTCTCAGTGTATCTGACAAGACTGGAATTGTGGATTTTGCCAGGGAGATCGCAAAGTATAATATCCAGTTCATCTCGACTGGCGGAACTGCGAGATTATTGCGGGAAAACGGCCTGGGGCTGCTGGATGTGTCAGATTACACCGGCTTTCCCGAGATGATGGACGGCAGGGTCAAGACCCTGCATCCCAAGATCCACGGCGGCCTGCTGGGAGTACGCTCGAATCCCGAGCACCTCCGCGAGATGGATCGGTATAATATCGAGAGTATCGATATGATCGTGGTCAACGTGAAAAACCTTGACCATACGGTGGATGACGACGGCAGAACCTGTACCGAAATCATGAGCAGGGTGGATATCGGGGGTATTGCACTTCTTCGATCCGCTGCAAAGAATTTTGAAAGCGTGACCGTCATTGTCGACCCGACCGACTATTGCACGGTCATCGATGACATGAGAAAGAACGACGGCGCCGTATTAACGGAGACCAATCTGCAGCTAGCCGTCAAGGTCTTCGAAACGACGGCCGAGTACGATAGATTAATCTCGGACTATCTTCGGCAAAAAGAATTGCGCAGCATTGCCGAAAAAAAATATATTGAGATTCCCCGGTAATTAAGCAGGTTTAAAATATACATACGCCGGCGATGACCAATAGTAAACAATTAAAAATTTTATGGGAGGTAGTACATGGCTGAAGTTACTCTTAAAGAGATTTATCCAGTGCCCGAAAGTTTCAAAAAAAAGGCATACATCAAAAGCCGTGCTGAGTACGAAAAAATGTGGAACGAGTCCCTTAAGGACTCAGACGCCTTCTGGGCAAAGATTGCCGAGGAGTATGTGACCTGGTTCAAGAAGTGGGACACGGTCAACACCAGCAACTATGCCAAGGACATGAAGGATTTCAAGATCGAGTGGTTCAAGGGCGGCAAGCTGAATGTTTCCTACAACTGTCTTGACAGGCACCTGGAAAAAAGAGGAAACCAGATAGCTATCATCTGGGAAGGGAACGATCCGAGCGAAACGAGGAAGTTCACCTACAAGCAGCTGCATGAAGAAGTCTGCAAATTCGCGAATGTTCTCAAGAAAAACGGCGTCAAGAAGGGCGACCGCGTCACCTTCTATCTGCCGATGATTCCCGAGCTGGCAATGGGCATTCTGGCCTGTACCCGGATCGGCGCGATCCACTCCGTGGTATTCGGCGGCTTCTCCGCTGAAGCGCTGCGCGACCGCGTCAACGACTGCGACAGCCGCGTGCTCGTATCCTGCGACGGTACGTTCCGGGGCGCCAAGGCTGTTCCCCAGAAGGACAACGCGGACAAGGCCCTCAAGGAGTGCCCGCAGGTCAAGACCCACATCGTTGTGAAACGTGTCGGCGAGCAGATCAAGTGCGCGTGGAACGATGCGACCGACAAGTGGTGGCATGATGAAATGGGTAAGGTCGACGCGAAGTGCGAGCCCGAGCAGATGGACGCGACCGATCCCCTGTTCATCCTTTACACCTCCGGTTCGACCGGAAAACCGAAAGGCGCCATGCACGGCACCGGCGGCTACCTGACCTTCGTTGCTTTCACGCACAAGATGATTTTCGACTATCATGAAGGCGACGTCTACTGGTGTACCGCTGACATCGGCTGGGTAACCGGACACTCCTATATCGTGTACGGACCTCTGGCCAACGGCGCGACCTCCGTCATGTTCGAAGGCGTTCCCAACTATCCGGATCCGGGCCGCTTCTGGGCCGTGGTTGAGAAGCACAAAATCAACATATTCTACACAGCGCCGACCGCCATCCGCGCCATCGCGAAAGAAGGCGACAGCTGGGTGGACAAGCACAACATCAAGTCCATACAGCTTCTCGGATCGGTGGGCGAGCCCCTGAACCCCGAAGCCTGGAACTGGTACTACATGAAGATAGGCCGCGGCGAGTGCCCGATTGTTGACACCTGGTGGCAGACAGAGACCGGCGGCATCCTCATCACGCCGCTCCCCGGCGCCATCGATATCAAACCCGCAATGGCGACCGTTCCCTTCTTCGGCGTCGAGCCCAGCATCGTTGACGATGAAGGCAAGGAACTCACTGGCGTATGCCAGGGCAACCTCTGCATCAACCGGTCATGGCCGGGCCAGATGATGGGCGTGTACGGAGACCAGAAGCGGATGTTCGACACCTACTTTGCGCAGTTCCCGGGCAAATACTTCACCGGTGACGGCTGCAAGCGCGACAAGGACGGCTACTATCAGATCACCGGCCGCGTTGACGACGTTATCAACGTTTCCGGTCACCGCATGGGTACCGCGGAAGTCGAATCGGCCCTCGTATCGAACAAGAACGTGGCCGAATCCGCCGTTGTCGGTTATCCGCACCCGATCAAGGGCCAGTCCATCTACGCGTTCGTAACCCTGAAGTCCGGTGTGGAAAAGACCGATGAACTCAAGAAGGAGCTCATCGCCACTGTCCGCAAGGAGATCGGCCCCATCGCGACTCCGGATATCATCCAGTGGGCGGACGTTCTTCCCAAGACCCGGTCAGGCAAGATCATGCGCCGGATCCTGAAGAAGATCGCCGCCAGCGACTTCGACAAGAGCGGCATGGGCGACACCTCGACCCTCGCCGACCCGACCGTCGTCGACAAGCTGATCGCGGATGCAAAAGCGGTGCAGGGCAAGTAAGTCTGATTTCAATTGAAAACAAAAAAGCGGCGATGTGCATCGCCGCTTTTTTTTTCGTCTGACGCCGCTCTCACCGGCATGATCATCCTGACAGATTCACTTTTTTTTCCCGAAATAGTCCTGAAACAGCTCGCGGTCGATATTCAGGAGCCTGTCCCTGATCTGTGACACGGTGTCGAAATTGTAGCTCTGCAGGGTATAGTAATCCATGAGCCAGAGGTACTTGTTGATGAGACGGGGAAGGATGTTGGAGCTCTCAACCTGCGTCCTGTTCATCTTCTGGTATGTCGTTTCGAGGTTATACACGTCCTTTTCTATGCTTTCGACTTGGTGAGCGTTCAGGTTTCGCTTGACGTAAAAGATGTCATGCAGATGTCCGTATATCGGCACCCACTCGTTGATATCCCTCGATTCGGGCCGCTCCTTTTTCACCAGCTCCGCCAGCTCGACGACAGGCTTCGCCTTCAGCATACCCAGGTCGATCTCCGCCGGATCGATGAAAAACGCCTCACGGAAGCAGAGGAGGCTCCTCGTTATCTCGCCCGTGTGGAAATACGCTTCGCCCAGGATCGCCATGAGCCGCGCATTGCTCTTGTAGGAGCCCTTAGCGTACTCGAGGGTCTCGATGGCGTTCGTGTATTCCTCGAGCCTGAGGAAGCAATCTCCGAGATTCAGAAGGAACTGGAAATTGCTCGATGTGTCCTGCTGCTCGCGAAACGCGAACTTGTAGTGATCGGCCGCCCTGAAAAAGATGTGGCGCATCGCCGACCTGAACGCCGACGAAGAAGCGAGGTTCTTGGTCTCCGCGTATTCATCAAAGATTTCCCACTGCTTCATGAGAAACTCGGCCGTTTCCTTCCCCTCTTCGAGGCCGTTCATTTCCCGCTCGCGGTTGTGCCAGAACTTCGCCACGCGGTACGCTTCTATGAGGCCGGGGTAATCGGCGTCGATATCCATGAGCTCGTCGATTTTCCCGACCGCGGAAGCAAACTCGCCCCGCTCGAGGAGCTGGTACACCTCGTTTATGCCGTTCAGGATAGGATCGTCCGAAAATGTAAGTTGTCCGTTCTTGTCCATTGCGCCTTACAGCTCTATGTAGCTGCCCCAGTTCCGCTTGTTGCTGTGGTGGGTGAAAATAATGACCTGCCGCTTGCGCGCAATATCAGCGACCAGGTCCCTGAACCGACCACACCGTTCATCATCCATGAATTGAAACGGTTCGTCAATCAATAATGGAATCGCCGACTCCCCGTTTATCAAGAATTCAGAGATGGTGAATTTCAGCGACAGGAGCAGGGCATGGATGACGGGCGGGGTCATTTCACCGGTTATCCCGTTCTCCGTTATGAGCTGCCTCACCATGTCGGCGTCAATCTTTGTTATATACTGGTTCCCGGTGAGGTGGTTAAACCGGTCAAGCGTGCCGTCCAGGAGTATGCCCAGCTGTTTTTCCTCGCTCCGCTCCGCCGCCAGCGCCATCAATTCAGTGATGAACCGCAATGAATTACGGTTGACTTTCCATTTTTTCAGGATGCGCTCCACGCTCTTTTTTTCCTCAACAAGCGAATTCATCGCCCCGCCGCTGGCGGATGCCTGGAGGAATTCGGTCTCAATCTGCTGCAGAATGCGCTCCTTGGTATCTATTTTCTCCCGTATGATCGCCGATTCTGTGTCAATGTTCCTGATCAGCTCCTCTATCTTGCCCGTTTCGGTCTCTATGTCGTCCACTATATCAAGGGTGTCAATGCTGGTGGTTATCTCGTGCTTGATGATTTCCTGTTCTTTCTTCAGCGCGTCCAGCTTGCGCTGAATCCTGACCATGTATTCTTCCTCTTTAAGCGAGCTCTTGATCCTGGCGAGGTCCTTCCGCCGCTCGGTATAGTTGACATAGTCCTCGAAATACTGGAGGAGCAGCTCGTATATTTCAGTAAGCTTGAAGTCTTCAAACTCCACCTTGCTCTTTTCCATCAGCTCCTTGATACGCTCCTTGTAACGCTGCCGCTCCTCCTCGAGACGGACCATCTCCCTGTTTCGTGAGATCCTGTAAAGAAAACCGGCGATCGCCGCCTCGATGACGCAGGCGATTCCCAGGATGCCCGCCCAGAGCGGGGGGTGCTTCAGGAAATCGAAACCGTCCCGTATCAGGACGCCGAGAACAGACGCGAGCCCGACCCCTGCGACCGCAACGGCGGCCCTTTTCAATTTTTTCGTATTCAGTCCCCGGGAAAAATATATGGTGTCGATTTTTTCATTGAGGTTTCGGATATCATTGAACACCTCCTGGAGCCGGTCCAGGTTGTTGATATCGGTAATATCAATATCGCTGAACTGGGGAAACATAGTGTCCAGCTCGGTCTTCATATCTGTAATCGACTTGATCTTTCTCTGTTCGTCCTGTATCTCGTCCTTGATCGCTTCAAACTCGCCCTTGAGCTCTTCGACCTTGTTCAGGTTCTCGATTATCCTGGCGAGAATCTCTTTCTGGCTGTTCAGGGAAAACAGCGAGCTGCTCAGCTCATCCACTTCGCTTTGTATTGAGTTTTTTTCCTTCATCAGCTTTTCATGGCGCGAATCGCTGATATCGACGATCTGTATCTGCTTTTCAATGTCGCGCTTCTTGTCCTCATACCTGACCACTTCTGGGGGCGGGTTATCCGCGTCCAGCCCGTCGCGAAACACCCTGCCGAGCGCCATGAAGTTCTGGTAAAAATTTGATCTGTCGTTCAGCAGAATCCTTTTCAACGTCGTATAATCTACGATGGGTCCGCCCGCAAGATCGGTGGACGACGGAATGAACGACGAGTGCATAAAGCCATTGCCGTCGATCCGGTTGATGAATTCAAGGAATATCCTCCCTTCCGGAGTCGCGCCGACGGCGTCCCGGAACGCGCTCCCCGGCGCTTCCATCTTCGTTTCCGAATAAATGAGTTTCTCCCTGTTATTTCGGACATGATGTATCCGGTAGCTGGAATCGCTGGTGTTGCAGATCCGGTACCAGCCGTTATCGGAAATGGAAAAGAGAATGTCCATGTAAAGGGTATTCCACACCTCCCCGCCCAGGAGCCTTCCGCCGTTAAACTTGCCCCACACCGCATCGACCATGCTTCGCGCCAGGAGGCTCTTCCCGGAGCCGTTCCTCCCGTACACGACGGTCAGCCGGTCGCTGAAATCGAGGACGCGATTATCGAATAACCCGTGTTTGTACACTATGCACTTTATAAACTGCACAGCCATTCCTCCAGGCTCCCGAACCCGTCCCGCGTTATCCTGTTAAGAGACGCGGTAAAATCAGACCCGTCAATATCATGCGGCAGCCCGTCACGGTCAATCTGTTCTTTTATCATCTTGAAAAATTCCCCCCGCAGGGTGCTTTCGTACTGGAATTCATCGATCAGCGCCTCGAGCGTGGGTTCGCTCCTGTCGATAATCTCCAGGCTGAAAAATTCCTCCCGGTAGTGCTCCAGCTCCTGCCGGTGAAGGACGAAATCCCTCCGCCCGGCCAGCACCAGATGCTGGATCGCCTTTTTTGACCCGTTGCCATCCAGCAGCTCCTTTATGGGGCCCATGGTGACGAGCTCCGAACAATCAATAGAGTTGTTGTAGAGCTTCATGGAATTGACCGTAAGACGCTTAATCTGGTACAGCCTGTTTTCCTTGATAATAATGGATATCACATAGCGGTCACCCGTTTCATAAAGCGAGGTCGGCTCAGGCGTACCGGGACAGACCCCGATGATCCTGTCCATGATTTTGAACATCCGGAAATTATGATTGAACCCAAACGCATAGAAATCAAGCCCCACGGTCCTGATGTCATTCTTCTGAATCCGGTAGACCGGCGAGGGAGCGGCCTCGTCGTCGAAATCAAAATCCACATGAAACAGCCCGAGATGAAAGCCCTCTTCGGAGATTTTTCTTATTTTTGAAATATCGAAACCGGCCGTGGCCGGCACGCCATAGATGAAGAGCTTCTGCCCGTTCTTTTCATATACGTACGGAATGGGATTTGCGGTACTGGAAAAAAGGCATGACACATTCAGGTCAAGCAGGAACGGCGGCATGATCGCGCGGCTCCCCATCTCGCCGGTGCCGGGCGTATAGACAATATCCGTATCAGCGTGCCGCAGATATTCGAATTCCGTCTTGATAAGATCGATGACATCGCTTCCCACCATGTTTGAATCAATCAGATCTCCGCCGACGAGGAGCAGGTCATGCTCCCGGGCAATGGTCGCTATGCGCTTGAACGTGCTCATGCGCGCGGACTCGGGGGTCGGCAGCTCATCGCTTTTTATTCCGAGATGAAGATCCGACATGAACAATATTTTAACATCGCCGTCCATAGGTTCCGTCCATGTTTTGGTGGTAATACTCCCTATCTCAATTGTCGTTGATTATCGATATTTTCTTTAAAATTTCCCGTGCCCGGACCGCCATATTCGGATATTTACCCGGCTTCCAGAGCCCTCCGCAGGCGAGACCGGGTTTGTCCATTTTTTTATTGACAAATACCTATTTGGAGTCAAAAAGACAAATCTATTCCCGCGATCGAACCGACGCCGCAATCCGGTCGCGACAGGACATAACGAGCGGCCGTGATGATACGATCACCGGGACATGCCCGGAACACGTTTTTTCGAGAGATACCACATGAGCACAAATGAGTCATCCCGCGCGGAAAAATTCAGGTACTGGGGGCAGATCGGCCGTATCGCGATCATTTTTTTCATCGGTTTTTCGCTCTTTCTTCTCGTGTCCACCATCATCCTCATTTTTCTGACCAAGCCCGAACGCGAGGTGGTGGTCCCCGATGTCGAAGGCAAACAGTTCATTGAGGTGTACAGCAGCCTGATGCGGAAAAATATCACGCCTGACATCAAGTTCAGGGACATTGCCGACATCGACGACGGCACCGTGCTCTCGCAATACCCCAAGAAGGGGAAGGTCGTCCCGGTCAACAGTAAGCTTAAGCTCGTGGTGAGCAGGTCCCGCTATTCCATCGAGGTACCGAACCTGGTGGGGAAGGAGCTCCCTCTGGCGCTGAACAATCTGAGAAACATCCACCGCCATGAAAAGACACTCTCCCTCGGCACCGGGATCATATCGTTTATTCCCTCGGACACGATCGCGGACAATATCGTGATCGACCAGAGCCCGCTGGCCGGAGAAAAAATCAGGCCCGAGCGAAAGATAAACCTCCTGGTCTCGGCCGGGAAAGCCGCTCCGGACGCCGTCATGCCGAACGTAACCGGACAGTCCATCGAGCTCTGTTATGACCTGCTCCGCGCCAAGGGACTCACCGTCGTCCAGGAGATCGTACCGACAAACGACATCGCCGCAAGCGGCCTGGTCATAGCGCAGACCCCGGCAAGCGGCGTCGCGGTCGCAGGGGGAAGCACCTGCACCCTGAAGGTCAACTGGTACCCGATAGACAAGCACCCGTATGCCGCATACGAAAAGGTGGAATATGAAATACCCCATGACGAGCCCGCGGGCGTGTATGAAGCCTACATCGAGGACGCCCGGTCGAAGCGCATACGGTACGCCAGGAAGGCTGGTCCGAAAGACAAGATCATTTTCGTGTTCAGGCGCGAGGGAAACGCGGTCATAACCTTCCGCCGCGGCAAAAAGCCGATAGACGACATGGACATAGATGTGGATTGATCATGAAAAAGATTCTCATATCCCCTTCGATCATAGCGTCCGACCTGACCACCATCGGCGAGCAGGTGCGGGGTTTCGACCCCGGCCTCATCGACCTGCTCCACCTCGACGTCATGGACGGGAACTTCGTCCCCAACCTTACGTTCGGTCCCGGGTTTATCGCATCGCTTAAAACGCACACCGGCATCCCCCTGGACGCGCACCTTATGATCGAGAAACCGGAGCTGTCAATTGACCGGTACATCGCGGCCGGGCCCTGGTCGCTGACCATCCACCATGAGAGCACCCGGTTCCCCGCGCGGGTCCTCCAGCAGATACGGGACGCGGGCATCATCGCCGGAATATCGATCAACCCGTCCACGCCGGTGGAGGCGATTTACGACCTCCTCCCCTACGCCGACATGGTCCTCGTCATGTCGGTCGACCCCGGCTTCTACGGCCAGGCCTTCATGGAGCCCGCGATCGGGCGTCTCGAAAAGCTCGCGTCGTTCATTGACTCAAGCGGTATGCCGGACGTCCGCATCCAGATCGACGGCGGCATCAACACGGAGAACATCGCCCGCGTGGTGCGTGCCGGCGCGCAGATCGTGGTTGTCGGCAATGCCGCGTTCAAGGGGGGCGACGTGAATAAAAATGTCAGGAATTTGATCGAACGGGCGAACAAGGACCGGTAGCACCCCGCTGCCACAACAACACGCCCTCACTTCATCATTCAAGCACCCTGTCCGGCGCTTTTTCTGCCGTGGTGGGAAGGTGCAGAAAAACGCATTGTGCTCCCGAGGGCATTTATGTATCTCCATCTAAAAAATCCTTGCCTGTCCGGCATTTCCCGATACTGATTGAAGCCATACAGACATCGGACAACAACGGCGTATTCAGGCATGAAAACAATACAGAACCTAACCCCCGCGCTGCTGATATTCTCAAGCCTTTTCCCGCTCACAGGTCTCCTGTTGTATGGCTGGGGCATGAAAGAAATTATCCTGTTGTACTGGGCCGAGACATTGGTGATCGGCATCTTCTCCATAATTAAATCCCTCTTAGCCAGGGCCAATCCGGAGGTAGTCGCGTGGCTCACCGGATCCGGGTACGGCATAATGCTCTGGCCCTACAAGGTCCTCATTGCCTTTCTTGTGTCTGTTGCCGTGGGAGCATACGCGCTGGTGACGGGCATGGCCGTGGGTTTCATGACGCTGGTGATAGACTATGGGATCCACGACCTGCCGGACGGCATAACCCCGCCTGAGTTTTTATTCAGCCAGTTCACAGCGCACCACCTGTGGCTGTTTCTGGGGATCATATGTCTGGAGCACGCCCTGTCCTTTGTTCTCAATTTCATCCTCAAGAAGGAATACCTGAGAAACCAGGACAGGCAGCAGATGGAAATCCTTGGCCGGCGCGTGGGCGCCATCCTGAACCCGGTGGTGCCGTGCATGATACTCTTTGCCATACTGGTGAGCCTGGAAGGCCGGCTTTCACACGAGACGGTCAGCACGATACAAAAGGTGCCGGCGGCTTTACTGATATTTTCCAAAACATTCTTAGACTTCCGCTCGCACCGCAGGGAGCATGCATTCGATGGTGTGCAAAAAGCAGAAGATACGCGCGTGGGCAGCCAATCATGAAAGAACGCTATGCCAGGAGGAGGTCTGTCAGGTTCGAATCCTGCGCAAGAGAGAGCGCCGTTCGAGTATGAACTTTGCCCCCTGCCCGACACACAGAAGGATTGGGTTCCTATAAAGATAAAACCGCGAATTTTTTTCTTGTCAGAGTTTTGCAGGTGTGCTAATATAAGCAATGTTGTAGGGGGATGTTGTCTGGTAATACATTCGAATAACTTGCCTTTGGCGCGAATAATATCATTTCTCAAACCGGGTAAATGATAGATCAACTTCCCCTGCCATGAGATACACATTTTAACAAAATATGCTTTATTAAGAGCCGGGTATGGAGATTGTTAATTGCCGCAAATTATTACAATTTTTATTAATTGTATGTCTTTTTTGTATATCCTGCACTACAACTCAATCGCTTAAATCTTTATTTTTTGATAAAAACGTCAAGCTGAGCGAATCTGAAGCCCGATTATGGGAAAGCGCGGATGAATTTGAAAAGGCCCTTGACAAGAACCCAATGAGTTATCGAAACACCTTGCTTGAAAGATACCTGAATCAAGTTTTATCAAATTTAATAATGGAAAAAGAGTTAATCCGCAAATATAAACCCCATGTCCGCGTAATCAGAAATCCTCTCCTTAATGCCACTGCCCTGGCGAATGGAGCGATACTTGTCCATTCTGGCATGCTTGCCCGGATTGATAATGAAGCACAGCTCTCCGCAATTCTGGGACACGAGCTGGTTCATTTCATGAACCGCCATGCCTACCGATCGCTGCAAAGGAAGATACAGGAATCACGCAACAGGGCGGCTGTCAGCATTTTTTTCGCCATCGTCATGCTACCCATTACCGGTGTAGCTCCCAAGGTCGCGAATGCAATCGGTGAACACTGGGAGCTGGCGGCCATCAGCGGTTACTCGAGAGAACTTGAGCGGGAAGCGGATGAATCCGCCCTTGTCCTCATGGCCGAAGCGGGGTACGATCCCCGAGAAGCTATCACCGTTTTCCGTCATTTGAGAAAAGAATATGACCCGGATACAGTTAAAGAATCATTTTATTACGGCTCGCATCCGCTATTAACCGAGAGGATCCATAATGTTGAATTATTCATGGCTCATTATTCCAAGACCCTTTCCCAGATGAAAATGCGAAAGGTAACTGAAGCGAATTACACGAGGAAGATTGCTGACCTGCTGCTTGAAAATGCGGAGCAGGATATTGAGATAGGCAGGTTCAACACCGCCGACATGGCCGTACGGAAACTCCTTGCAGCAATACCTATGAGCGGAAAAGGACATTACTTGCGCGGGAAACTGATCATGCAGTTAAATGAAGGCCCTGACAGCATCGCGCGGGCGTTGCAGGCGTATAAATTATCAGCCAAGCTGAATCCCTCTTTTCCCTTAACTCACCGGGAACTCGGTTTGATATACTACGATCGCGGGCAACATGGCATGGCGCTCTATGAGTTCAATCAATATCTTGGACTGGCGAAAAATCCGGTTGATGGACCAATAATCAGGCAATATATAAATACTCTGTCAAAAAAGTGAACAAGTCCCGTCACCGAATTCATATAGCTATATGGAAAGCTATTATAATTACTTGATTAGGAGAAGTGACATGAATGTATATTCGAGAATTCTGGCTGTAGGGATGATTTTTTTAATTAGCTGCTCGACGATAAAAAAAATTGATCCATTTATCAGATCAAAAGAAGAAATCTATAAAAATATAAAAACTATCGCTCTTGCGCCGATTATTATTCCACAAGATATCCCGCATAAAAAGCAAGTGGAAGAGTATTTTGAGAGTCGCTTAAAAACAATGCTCGAGACTTTGGGTTTCAAGGTCATCACTTCGGACAAGTACGATAAAGTCTATAAATCTATGACCAAATCAATGGGCGGACTCTATGATTCGATGACGGGCTCATTCAACAAGGAGAAGCATGATGCGGTACTCAAACATGCACTCAGGCAAATAGGGGCCGCCTATAAGGCTGATGGGGTGCTCTTCTCAAGCATAATGGTTTTACCCATTGATTTCGCAGGGTCTATTGCACGATGGGACGGAGCATCGGACGAGGTTGGTGCATATGGGTATTCTGGGAGATGTTCGGCATTATCTCTTGCAATCGAACTGGTTGATATTTTTAGCAACTCATATTACTATAATAGAGGTGGAATCCAGCTGATATCCAAGATCGATGGGATGAGTGGCAAGTTTTACAGTGTCCCCCTTCGTCAACTATTGACGGATAGTAAAAAGAATTACAACTCCATTTATTTGACGCTGTTCCCGCTGGATGAAGTTATACCCCGAAGATAGTGATAAACGAATCCTCTTCTGTCGTTTTCTGTGCTGGATGAGGCTTCATTCGAAAAGAATCAGCCTCATAGAAGACTCGCTGTATCCCTCTGCCCGACACGGGGAAGGTGGCGGGTTTTCTCGAAAGTCAAGATCAGTACCAAGCATGATCCCGCGTGCCTCCTGCGGATCAGGGGTAGTGCCGCGTGCCCCCTAATGGTGACCGTGATAGTTAAAAATACAGTAAAATAACCAATTACCTGATTAATTTCCTCATTTTGGCTATTTTCTATTGACAAAAAAAAGGGGGTAAAAATAAATAAATTCCTAATCATTTCAGGAGGAACACGACGTGGCGGTTAAAATACGCTTGCAGAGAATCGGAACGAAGAAAAAACCGTTCTACCGGGTAATCGCCGTTGACGGCAGGGAAAAAAGAGACGGCAAGTTCATCGACCAGCTGGGCAGATACCAGCCGATAGTTGACGGTGAGCAATTGGTGATTGATGAGACGAAACTCTTCCACTGGCTGGGAAAGGGCGCCGTGCCGACCAATACCATCCTTCAGCTGCTGAAAAAAAAGGGGCTCTGGCAAAAATTTAAAAGCGCCAGATAATCCGGCTGGAGGCGGCAATGGACTACAAAGAACTCGTTGATTACATGGTGAAATCGCTGGTCGATCATCCGGAGCAGGTTGAAATACGTGAAGTTGAAGGTGAAAAATCGACAATCCTCGAGTTGCGCGTTATGAAAGAAGATATCGGCAAGGTAATCGGGAAGCACGGCAGAATAGCCCGGGCGATCCGGACAATAATAAACGCTTCCGCGACAAAATCAGGGAAACGGGTGGTGCTGGAAATACTGGATTAATGGCAGATGAATATATCCGCATAGCCGTTGTGGCCGGCGTCCACGGGTTGAACGGGCGCCTCAGGATCGCGGTTGTAACCGACGTGATCGGGCGGTTCGAAAACGACAAAAAAGTATTTATTCAACAGGACAATGCGTTCCGGAAATACACGATAGCCGGCTTTATCCCGCAGAAGGACAAAAGCGGCCTCCTGAAGCTTGACGGCATCGACGACCGGGACAGCGCTCTCGCCTTTAGAGGACTCGATATCTTCATAGAAAAATCCGAGGCCGAAAAAACACGAAGCGAGCTGGGCGAAGAGAGCTTTTATTATTACGATATAATCGGATGCGAAGTCTATTACAATGGGCGGCGCTTCGGGACCGTCAGGGACATACTCGAAGCCGGCGCCGGCGAGGTGCTCATCATAGCGGACGACCGGGGGAAAACATTCATGGTCCCCTTCGTAAAAGCCATGGTGGATACCGGGGAGATACGGAGCGGCAGACTGGACATCCATCCTGTTGAGGGACTGATTGATTTTTAATATTGTGACACTGTTCCCCGCTTTCTTTTCCTCGCCGTTCAGCTGCGGGCTGCTCGGAAAGGCGATTGAATCGGGGATCATCGGCGTTACGATAACCGATATACGCGATTTCGCGTCAGACAATTACCGGCGCTGCGACGATTACCCGTACGGCGGCGGGTCCGGGATGGTCCTCATGCCCGGGCCGCTGGCCGGAGCCATAGAGAGCGTGAAGCGGGACGGCGTCCCCGTGGCGATGACATCGGCTTCCGGCTCGCTGCTCACGCAGCGGCTGGTCAGGGAGCTCTCGGGCTTCAGCGGGCTCTGCATCGTGTGCGGGCATTACGAAGGAGTTGACCAGCGGATCATCGACCGCTTCGTCGATTACGAGATTTCCGTGGGCGACTACGTGCTCTCCGGCGGGGAATACGCGGCGCTTACCATACTGGACGCGGTCGCGCGGCTGGTGCCGGGGTTCATGTCCAACAGTGATTCGCTGTCGGAAGAGAGCTTCGAGCTGGATCTTCTGGAGTATCCCCAGTATACCCGGCCCGAGGAGATAGACGGCATGAGAGTACCCGGCGTGCTGCTTGGCGGCAACCATGGATTGATCCGGGAATGGCGGCGCGAACAGAGCATTGAGAAGACAAAGAGGATCAGGCCGGACCTGTACAGAAAATATCTTTTAAGAAAAATATCAGGAGAATGAGCGATGGAAATCATGCGGGAAATAGAAAAGAAGATAATGCCGGTGGACAGAAAAATAAATTTCGAGATAGGAGATACCGTCAAGGTCCACTACCGGATCGTTGAGGGAAACCGCGAGCGTATCCAGATATTTGAAGGTATCGTTATCGCCATCGACAACAAGGGGATGAGCAAGACCTTTACGGTGCGGAAGCTCTCCTTTGACGTCGGGGTCGAGAGGATTTTCCCCGTATACTCGACGCGGATAGCAAAAATCGACGTGGTGCGCAAGGGGAAGGCCAGAAGGGCCAAGCTCTATTATTTGCGCGAACGGACCGGTAAATCCGCCAAGCTCCGCGAGAAGACGAAAAAATCCGTGAAAAAACATTCGGCTTCGGAAACTGATGTTCCCGGCGTGACCGAAGCGGGAGAGGCCCCGGCCCAGGAAACAGCCCCGGAAGTGACCCCGGACCAGTAATAACGGGCGGGAGCATTGTTGGACAACAGCTCACATGGGGACTTATCGATGAAAAAAAAGGCGGACCGCGTGTCCGCCTTTTTGCATGGCCCCGATTTTGCCATTGAAAAGGAATTATTGCGGAAGGGATGCCGGCTTATCGCCGGCGTGGATGAAGCGGGCCGCGGCGCCCTGGCCGGTCCGCTCTGCGTGGGCATCACCATCTACGCACCCTCCTTCATCGAGTCGCTGGACGGCCCCCTTCCCGGCATAGATGACTCAAAAAAGCTGACACCGCGGAAGAGATCGGCCGCTCTCGAGCTCATACGACGCAGCGCCCTCTTCTCCGCGTCCATTCTCGTTTCGCACCGGACGGTGGACCGCCTCAATATAAACCGGGCCACCGAATACGCGATCAACCGGCTTCTGGAGAACATTTCGATAAAACCAGACATCGTCATTCTGGACGGGAATTTCTCTTTCACGTCGCAGGTTCCCATTCATTCCGTACCGAAAGGGGACGCTCGGTCCGTCTCCATCGCGTCGGCCTCCATCGAAGCCAAGGTCTGGAGGGACACGATCATGGACAGGATGGACAGGCTCTGGCCCTGCTATAACTTCACCGAAAACAAGGGATACGGCACCAGCCGGCACATTCAGGCGATCCGCGAGAGGGGAATATCCCCGGTGCATCGCCTGAGCTATGAACCGGTCAGGAGCATGATCGCGGCCGGAACACGCGGGGGCGAGGAATGAAAATCGAGCCCTCAGTCACCGTAACAATCTCCGGAAAGACGGCGGTGCGCAGTCTTTTCAAAGGGATCAGGGAGGGCGCCGAGATCCAGGCGCGGGTGGTCGAACGCATCGGAAACCGAGACGCGATCATCGAAATCGCCGGCAGGAGGATACATGCGCAGTTCCTGAAGGGCGTGCCCGCCGGCGGCACAATGACCCTCAAGCTTGACGCGGTCAGCGGCGAATCGTACTATTTCAGGCTCTCACAGACCGATGCTAGGGAAGCCTTCATCAGGCAGGTCATGGAGATGACCATATTCGACGCGGGCATGATACGCGGAAGCATCATGCGTGCGCTGGGTGCCGCACTCGCGAAACATCCTGCCGGGATATTCGAGCTGAACGCCCTCCTCCTCAATCGGCCGGAAGCCGACAGAAAGGACGGGATCGCCCGCTTCCTCGACCACCTTGCACAGCGCGGGTTCGACAGGGGCTCTCTTGCAGATCTGTCCATGGTGCTTTCCGGCGTTTCAGTGCGCTCAAAGCATATCCAGACCCTTCTCGTCATGCTGGGCTTCGGCGAAGACAGAATTCGGAGGCTTGCCGCCGGAAAAGCGGATGGGCTGCGGTCAATGATTGACGGCATATTAAAAGAGATTCAATCGATCGACGGCAAGGAAGAACGGGAGGCCGCAATAAGGCAGGTGCTGGCCTTTCTGACCGAAGGCGAAGGAACGGAAGAACCGTATCGGGCAGGGGAATTCGCGTTCCCCGGCGAGTCCGGTTTTCATTCCGTCCGGTATCTGGAGTCGGGGAGCGCATGGCTCTTCAACCTTGATTTTTCCGGAATCGGCAGAATCGAAATCCTGGCCAGAGAAATGGAACGGGAATTCCCTATATCAGTTTTCTGCGAAAACGAAGAGTCGCTGGCTCTTCTCAAGAACGGGTCCGGCGTCCTGATGAGACGAATTGAGCATATACATCCAAATATATATATAAATTTTTTTAACACACAACAAGCCATAAATAAAATAGTTGAAATTTATTCATATTACTCCTTAAATAGTGAATTTGATACCAGGGCTTAAAATGGACGATGAAAAAGTCGGCGTCGCTCTCGAATATTCCGGTGACGTTCCAAAAATACTGGCGATTGCCAGGGGTCTTCTATACGATACGTTGATCCGGATTGCCGGGGAATACAACATTACCGTATACAGAGACTCGGACCTGGCGCAGGCTCTCTCCCTGCTACCGGAAGGAAGCGAAATACCGGAACCACTGTTCAAAGCGGTTTCCGAGGTTCTTGCGTACTGTTATCGGATCAACTCAGAATTCAAGATAAAACTGGACAACATGGGAATTCTGTAATGTCAAAAATGAAAAAAATATTGGTGGAAGAACTCAAGCCCGGTATGATGTTCGATAAGCCCATCTATGTCGACAGCAATAATATGCTCATCTCAGCCAACACGCCCGTCAAGGAAACCGATATTAAAAAGCTGATGACCTGGGGAATAACGGAAGTGGAGACAGCCGGAATACTCGTCAAGCGGGTAGAACCGGAAAGGGGCAAGATCCTGGGAAAAATAAACGGCAAGCCGGAAAAGGCCGGGGATTTCGATAAAGAAAAAAAGATACTCACTGACTACAACGAACTCCTGAAAAAGCGCAAGAATCTTATCGAGGTGCACGGTCGCGCCCGGAACGCGGTCGAGGCCGTGCACAAGGCGATCAAGAACAACATTCCCTTTGAAACGAGGGACCTCGAGGACTCGGTGCAGGCCATTATCCGACTTCTCCGGGAGAACAGCAATATCTTCCTGTTCCTCTACGGCCTTGACGAGGGAAAAGACTACACGCTGACCCATTCGGTCAACGTGACCTTCTATTCCCTTATCATCGGCATGGCGTTGAAATACAGCCCCATCAAGCTGAACGACCTCGGGCTCGGCACGCTGCTTATCGATGCGGGCATGATAAAGCTCCCGGTATATATCATCCACAAGCAGTCCAACCTGACAGACGCGGAATACAATCAGATAAAAACGCACCCCCTCCTCGGCTACAAGGTCCTGAAGGAGCTGGGGAAAATCAAGGAAAGCTCCGCCATGGTGTCGCTCCAGCACCATGAGCAGTTCGACGGCAAGGGATATCCCCGCGGTCTTCGCGGCAATGACATAGACGAATTCGCGCGCATCGCAGCCATCGCAGACAGCTACGAGGCGCAGATCACCAACCGGAGTTACCGGAAGAAGGTCTTCTTCTACCATGCCATGCGGAATTTATTAAGCAGCGGGGTGAACAAGTTCGACCCGGTTATCCTGCGCGTCTTTCTCTCCTGCATGTCGGTCTATCCCATCGGATCAATAGTTGAGCTGAACGACGGCTCCATCGGCGTCATTATCGGGTCAGTGCCGGAAAAGCCGCTCCGGCCCATAATAAAGCTTGTTTTCGACAAAGAGCGAATGCGCATCGAAAAAACGGTCATCATCAACCTGCTTACCGAATCATCCCTCTATATCGCCCGGGCCCTTGACGAGGCCGAAGTGGGAATCAACATCTTTGACGTATTATAGGCCGCGGCCGTGGGTTCTCTGAACAACCGCGAACTGGGCAGCAGGGGCGAAGACCTGGCCGCTGACTTTCTCCGTAACAAGGGGTTTGAGTGCGTCGAGCGGAATTACCGTTTTGGCAGATACGGCGAAATCGATATCATAGCCCGCAGGGGGGATCTCGTTGTCTTCGCGGAGGTGAAGAACCGCCGCTCGCAGCGCCACGGCGGCGCCCTCTATTCGATCAGCGCCAGGAAAAAACGAAGCCTTAAAACAACGGCGCGCGCGTTCATCGCCGGGCGCCCTGAGTATGACCGTCCGGAAATAACATTCCGCTTCGATCTCATTGCCATCAGCGATGACGCGGTGGACTGGATCGAAGACATGTTCCGCTAGCGGCCGCCCGCCCGCAGCGACCGGTATTTTTTCACCATAATTTTGTTCATTATGTCAAGCGCGCCCGGCGCGATTTTTTTCACCCACCAGAGGAGACGTGCATGCAGGGGAAAGACGATCCTCTTCCTGTTTTTCGCCGCGCCGTCAAGGATGATTGAAGCCGCGCGTTCCGGCGTAATAAGACGCCGCGGCATCCAGGACATATAGGTCTCGCGCGTGGTGCCGATTATCTCGATCGCGTCGTAAAAGCCGGTCCGCACTATCCCGGGGCATACCAGGGTCATGCGCACGCCATGCCCGGCGGCCTCGTGCCGCAGCGACTCGGTGAGGCCGTACACGGCGTGCTTTGCCGCCGTGTACGGGGTATTAATGGAAAAGGGAGCGAAACCCGCCATAGAGGAAATATTGATGATGTGGCCCCGGCCCTGCCGCGCCATGACGCCATAAGCGGCCATGGTGCCGTAGATCACGCCAAAGAGGTTCACGTCAAAAACCTTCTTCCACTGCGCCATGCTCAGGTCAAGAGCGTCCGCGGAAATCCCTATGCCGGCGTTGTTGAAGTAATAATCGATCCCACCGGCATCTGCCGCAGTCTCCTCAACCGCACGAAATACCGCGCCCTCGTCCGTCACATCGAGGCCCCGCGCACGCGCCTTCCCGCCGTCCGCGGCAATGGCGGCTGCCGCGCGCTCCGCCTCCTTCACGTTGATGTCAGTTACAACGACCGAAGCGCCCCGCTTCGCCAGCGCCTCGCATAGCGCGCGTCCGATTCCCGACCCGCCGCCGGTGACGAAAGCGGTTTTGTTATGATAAGGATTCTTCATAATTATCATGTCCTGATGATTTAATTATATCCACTCACCGCCTACTTCCGGGCCGAGAGCTATTTTGACTTCCTGTCCGCGCTCGGTAATCAAACATCCTGTCTTGAGCCTCCCCCGTGAACGGGGGAGGCCGGGAGGGGGCGGCCACCTGTTTGCAAGTGTTTTCTAATCTGGAGAAATTTAGTCTTCACCTGCCATCCAAATAAGTCAAGTCCTGATTTAAAAAAGTTGACATTCACTCCTGCGCTGCCGTATCTAATCTGAAGAATAATTATCGTAAAAAAGGACCTTCCATAATGGCAAAGGACAAGCTCTTCACCCCCGGCACGATCGGGCCGCTTAAAATCAGGAACAGGACCATCCGTTCCGCTGCGTTCGAGGGGATGTGCCCCGGCGGCGTGCCCTCGCAGTCGCTTATCGATTACCACCGGTCGGTCGCCGCAGGGGGCATCGGCATGACCACCGTGGCCTATGTTTCCGTGGCCGACGGCGGCCGCACCTTCAGCCATCAGGCATGGATGAACCCCGGTATCGTTGGCGACTTTAAAAAGCTCACCGACGCGGTCCACCGCGAGGGCGCGGCCGCATCGATCCAGTTCGGCCATGCCGGCAATATGGGAGACAGCAAGGTCTCCGGGCAGCGTGCCATCGCGCCGTCAGGCAGGTTCACCCTGTTCGGCCTTACCCTCCCCCGCCGGATGTCCGAATCGGACATCGAAGACCTGGCGCGCGCGCACGGCAGGGCCGTGGCGCTGGCGCGGGAAGCGGGATTCGACGCCGTAGAAATTCACGCCGGCCACGGCTATCTCATCAGCCAGTTCCTCTCGCCCCACACCAACAGGCGCACGGACCGCTTTGGCGGATCGCTTGAAAACCGCGCCCGCTTCCTGAGGATGGTGATGGCGGAGGTGCGGAAAGCTGCGGGAAACAGGACCGCAGTACTGGTGAAAACCAATCTCGAGGACGGGTTCCGGGGCGGTATGACCTCTGAAGAGGGAATATCCGTCGCCAGGATGCTGGAAGAGGAGGGCGCGGACGCCCTGGTGCTCTCCGGTGGATTCGTGAGCAAGACGCCTTTCTACATGATGCGCGGAAAGACGCCCCACCGGGAATTGATCAGCTACCAGCAGGACCCTCTCATCAAGATCGGCATGATCGGCTTTTCACGCATCATGATAAAAGACTATCCTTACCATGAGGCCTATTTCCTTGAGGACGCGCTCAAGGTGCGGGAGGCGGTAAAACTTCCCCTGGTCTATGTGGGCGGCCTCGTTTCACGGAAAAAAATCGACGAGGTCATTGGCAGGGGGTTTGACTTCGTTGCAATAGCCCGGGCGCTGGTTGCTGATCCCGCGTTCGTGAACGCCATCAAGATTGATCCGTCGCACGTATCAAAATGCCTGCGCTGCGGTCCATGCAATAGCTGCGTCGCCACCATGTACATGGGTGAGATGCGCTGCACCTTCAGCGGGTGAAGCGTCGTGCTGCAGAAACATCGGGCCCCTTCATTTCCGGCCGGGACCCGACGCAGGCTCCCGGGCCGTTTACTCGCCCGGCTCCTTCACGAAGAGCTGTTTCGCTAT
>JAFGJX010000035.1 GCA_016928865.1 Spirochaetota bacterium | reverse complement strand
GTCGAGGCAGGAGATTCCGCCGAGGCCGATAACGGGGATGCTGACCTTCCCGCATATCTGGTACACCACCCGGACCGCCAGCGGCCGTATGGCCGGGCCGGACAGGCCGGCGACCGCGTTTTGGAAATGGGGCCTCCTGTTCCTGACATCGATCTTCATGCCGAGGAACGTGTTCACGGCCGATATCGCGTCCGCGCCTATCTCCTGCGCCCGCACGGCGAATTCCGTCACGTCGGTTACGTTGGGAGAGAGCTTGACGATGAGCGCGCATCGCGTCGCTTTCCGCGCCTTTTCCACCAGATCGGTGAAGCGCCGCATGTCCGTGCCGAAGGCCATGCCTCCTTCCTTCACGTTCGGGCATGAAACGTTCAGCTCGAGCGCCCCGATCGAGTCATGGGACGACAGGGCCGCGCACAGCTCCACGTTTTCCTCAACCGAGTGTCCCGCGACGTTCGGTATCGCTGTCGCGCCATTTTTTTCGAGGAAGGGAAGCTTCTCCGCGAGGAAGCGTTCGAGCCCGACGTTCTCAAGCCCTATCGAGTTCAGCATTCCCGCCGGGGTTTCGATCACCCTGTTGCCGCGGTTTCCCGGCCGGGGTTTGAGAGAAAGGCCTTTCGTGAAAATCGCGCCGACCCGGGCGATGTCTATGAATCCCGACAGCTCTTCGCCGTATCCCGCGGTGCCGGAAGCGACCGTGACCGGGTTTTTCAGCGTCAGATCTTTTATTCTGATTGAGGTGTTCACGCGCGTCTCCGTGGCCGATGCCTACACCAGATAACTTCCTGACGCATCAGAGTCAAGAAATAAATGGAGAGGCGCGGTCTTTGAATTTTTGACGCGCGCGTAATAACTTATTGACACCGTCCGGTGATGACGGTATGAGGAAATACCCAGGGCGGGTGTCCTCATGCGGAGCGCCGGTCCATCATACCATCGCGGGGGAGCGTATGAACAAGCAGGATTATTTCAACGAGTTCCGGGACGGCAAGAGAGATCTCTTTTTCATCGTCACGAAGGATTTCGACGAGGAGTTGAAGGAGCGAAACATGCTTTTTCGCAAGGTTGATGACACCACCACCTCCGTGATCGGGTTTGTGACCCGGGAGGAGGCGGAAAGCTTTATCATGAAGGTAATCGAGGAAAAGGATAACTGGAAGATCGCTCAGATCAATGTCATGGTTTTTGATAACTTCCTGGAGGGCCTTGACGCGGGTTTCAGGGAAAACCTGCTGTTCGAGTTGATATGACCGTGCCGGCTGCTTCATGCGCGGCGGCATGAGCGGCTTAAAATTTTTTTTTCAGTATGATGGTGTTCCCCCGTTCGTTGAACTCTATCGAGTCGAATGTCGCCCGCGCCATGATAAGTCCCCTGCCGTGGGTGAGAAGCTTCTGGTTTTCCTGCATCGGATCGAGTCCCATTATCTTCTTATAGTCGAATCCCTCGCCTTCGTCCGTTATGGCGTATACGACCTGCTTTTCTTCAAGGGTATAGTTGATGAGCAGCTTTTTGCCGCCCAGGCCGGGGTCCCTCTGCCGCTGGTGTATGATGTCGAAATAATTGCCCTTTTCCAGGGCCCTGGTCTTTTCGTCGAATGATATGCCCAGGTTGCCATGCTCGATGGCGTTGACCAGCACTTCCCTGATCGCGACCCTCACGAGGGGGATGTCGTGCGCCGGGAGGTACCGCACCAGGTTTCGCGTCAGCCTGAGCGACATCAGGTCGGCGTTATTGAGGTAGTTGTCCATGGTATAGATGAAGTGCTCGACATTGAGATACTTGAGCAGTATGTCGTCCGTCACGGGAGACACCTTGCCGAGTATTTTATATCCGAGATCGTCCGCGTCGATATACTCCAGCTTCACGACGAAATCCTCGGGCTCGCTCTTTTCGTGCGACTGAAGGGACGTCCTGAACTGGACGCTCGATTTATTTTCGAACAGCTCGGCGATCTGTTCCTCCACCAACTGGCGCGTGATCTGCGTCCGCTCACTCCAGGTGTCCCTGATCAGACCAGGGAAGTTTTTGCCGACAAACTCTTCCACGGGCCTGCCGAGGTGCTTTTCCACCGCGTTGTTTATGCTGACGATGTTCAGATCCCCGTCCAGCAGGAAGATTATTTCCGTTGAGCTTTCGATGATGTGGCGGTATCTCCGTTCCGCCTTGTGGATGTCCCTCCTCATGAGGTTGATCTTGTCCGCAATACCGATGGAGAGGACGACCACCTGGAACGCGCCGCCGATCAGAACGCCGTACGAGGAAAGGAAGGTGTCGGGTATGATGTCAAGCGCGCGGAGCGAGAACACCATGGCCGCGACGAACAGCAGGGCGGACGAGAACAGGTAGATTTTCGCCTGGCGCGATTTTTTTGCGATCGCGATATACGTCAGCGCGAGATAGCCCAGGGAAAGGGAGAATATGACCGTGGCAATCAGGAAGATCCCATACCAGATGTACTTGTTTAAAAACAGGGAGAGGATCCCTATAATTATATTCGCTATGATGAGGACTCTTGCGGTGATATCGAGCTTCGCGCTGTATTCCCAGAGCGAGATAAAGTGTCTGACGAATTGCACCACGGTGGCGACCATCATCGACAGGAAGATCAAGCCCATATTGTTCGCCCACGGAGTACAGTTGCCCCACAGGTACTGTCCGGCATGCCCGTTGTAGTGCATCATGTAGGCGAGAAAGGACGCGATGAAGAGCGTGTAATAGAAGTAGCTTTTTTCCCACATTGACAGGAACAGGATGATGTTGTACCCTATCATGACTATAAAGAACCCGTACATTATCCAGAGGAAGGGGAGCATGCTGTCCCGTTCCTTGTAAAAGGCCGGGAGCGAGGCGGCGCGAAGGTTGATGCTCATCGGGTATTTGTTGGTAAAGCGAAGGTAATAGTCGTTCACCTCGCCCGGTTTGAGCTTCAGCGGGAACACGAACGTGGGGTCATCGAAGGGCCTGCTGTCGTATCTGAACATGACGCCTGTTTCGACTGTTTTAACCTGGGTGCGGCCGCTAAGTACGTATAACACGAGGTGTGTCATTGAAAAATGGTTCTGCTGGAGGAGCCATTCAATCTCCTTCCCGGACGTGTTGCGGGCCGAAAAGCGCACCCAGACCGCCGCCCTGACATAGCCGAGCCGCAGATCATCGGGATGCGATGCCTGCCAGTTGTATGACCTGTCCGCGCCGGGCCTGGTGAGGTCTTCAATGGTGAGGGCGCGGCCTTCGTCCAGGAGGTACTCGGTATCCGGTCCGATATTGATTATCTGCAGTGATTCATCGATAGAAATCGGCTCGAGTGCGCTGCCTGTCCCGCCGAATACGAACAACAGAAGAACCGTGAGCGGTATCGATTTTTTCAGCACGCATGATATGAGAGTATAACGCATGTCCTCTATTCTTGTCGCTTCCCCGCCGTTTCCGCGGAAAAAAACTGTTCGTGGCCTACATCAAAGCGAGGCCTTGCGACCTCGCTTCACATCGGCTCCATTAGTAATATACTTTTTCGCGGGTACTGTCAATTCTTTTTCATCACTGCCCGTCTACGTGCGGGAAATAATGTTATAATGCAATGCGCCGTGCCGCGCCGTGGAGGAGACGCGTGCCTCCTTCTGGAGCACCTGGAGGTGAGTGTACACCTCCGACACCATCAGGAATATTTCAAGGGGAAGGCGCTTACCCCGTATGTCAGGGAACAGTTTTCTCCCGATGCGGTACACGGTGTTGCCGCCTTCTTCCAGGATTGTCATGATGTTCTTCTGGCGGAGGGAAAACTGCTCCCGGAACATGGCAATGACGGCATGGACGTCCTCGATCGGGTCTCCATGGGCGGGATAGACCGTCCGGGGCGCCAGCTTTTCGATTTTTTCGAGGGAGTGGTAGAATTCCACCTGGCTCATGCGCCGCGGAAGAACAAAATCGGTCTCCAGCATCACGAATGCGTTGGGGGTGATGTGGCCGAGGATATGATCGCCGGGGAAGAGCAGTCCCTCCTGCTCCAGGTAGAAGCTGACGGAGCCCCTGGTGTGTCCCGGCGTGGCGATTACCTTCGCCTCGTAGCCTCCCATCGGTATCGTGTCGCCCTCCGCTATCGCCCGGTCAATGCGGCATGGTTCGGCCATTGACTGGAAAATCCATCTGACCAGCAGGAGGGAGAGATGGAATTTAAAGGGAACGCCCATGAGACGGTAGTATCGGGAGAACTGCTTTTTCGGCACTTCGAGCCCGTGTTCGATAAGCGCGCGGTCCTCTTCGTTGGCAATGACCGGTATCGCCCTGCCTGCCCCGGCGATGATCCTCCGCGCGGCGCCGTAGT
>JAFGJX010000005.1 GCA_016928865.1 Spirochaetota bacterium | reverse complement strand
GAAGAAGGGGTGCCCGGTGCCGCCCGCGGCGATTACCACGCGGCCGTGGTCCAGGTGGTCCAGCGCCTTCCGGATGATGTAGGGCTCCGCGATCTCCTTCATGGAGAAGGCGCACATAACCCGCGCCTGCACCCCCAGCGCCTCGAGCGCGTTCTGGAGCGCCAGGGAATTCATCACCGTGGCCAGCATACCCATGTGGTCTCCGGTCACGCGCGTGATCCCGAGGCTTTCGGCAAGGCTGCCCCGGAAGAGGTTCCCCGCGCCAATGACCACTGCGACCTCCACGCCCATGTCCCGCACGTCCCGTATCTCATCCGCTATCCCCGAAAGGATCCCGGCATTGATGCCGGTCTTCGCGTCCCCGGCGAGCGCCTCGCCGGAGAGCTTCAACAGCACGCGGCGGTACCGCGGCGCGGATGTCGGTTGGCCTGGCTTCATGCTACCCGCCTATCTGGTATCTGATAAACCTTCCCACTTCTATATTTTCGCCGAAGGTGGCTATCTTCTGCTTGATGAGATCCTTGATCCGGACGCTCGAATCCTTGATGAATTCCTGTTCGAGCAGGCACACGTCAGTATAGAACTTGTTCAGCTTCCCGTCTACGATCTTTTCGATCACGTTCGCCGGCTTTCCCGAATCCTTCATCTGCTCGCGGTATATCTCCCGCTCCTTGTCGACCATCTCTTTGGGCACGTCCTCTATTTTAACATAGAGCGGACAGGCTGCCGCAACCTGCATGCAGAGGTCCTTCCCCAGCTCCTCAAACGCCTCGTTGCGCGCTACGAAATCGGTGACGGTCAGAAGCTCGACCAGAACGCCGATCTTCTTGTTTGAATGCACGTAGGACGCAACGATGCCCTGTGTCACCTCGCGGCCCATCTTTTTATCCGCCGATGCAAGCCCTTTCTTCCTGAGGAACTCGACCGCCTTGTCCATGTCGCCGCCCGTTTCAACAAGCGCCTTCTTGCAGTCAAGCATCCCCGCCTGCGTCTTTTCCCTCAGTTCCTTTATCATTTCACTAGTTATTTCTGCCACGACTCTACTCCTGTTGAAAAAATCATGCCGGTCCGTCCCGCCGGGTGCGCCGCAAGGGCGCGCCATACGGCGCCGGGCCGCCTGTGTGCTGCAATAAACATCCCGCGGCCGCCATGCGGCGCAGTCTTACGGTTCGTACATTCCATCGTCTTCGTCGTATTCGTACGAAGATGATCCTTCTGCGGACGCCTTCTCATCAACCGGCGCATCTTCCGCTTCTTCTCCTTCAACGCCTCCCTCAACTCCCTCTTCCGCGGCGCCTTCGACCATGCCGCCCGACTGGCCTTCCACGACCGCCCGCGCCATGACGTCAAGGAAAAGCGCGATGGCGCGTATGGCGTCATCGTTGCCCGGGATCGGGAAATCGATCTCGTCAGGATTGCAGTTGGTATCAACCACGGCAAAGATGGGGATTCCCATCTTCCGCGCTTCCTGTACGGCGATCGACTCGCGCTTGGGGTCGATGATAAAGAGAGCGTCGGGCATCTTCGTCATGTCCTTGATGCCGGAGAGAACCTTGTTCTTTTTATCAAGCTCGCGGTTCAGGTCCAGCCGCTCCTTCTTGGTCTCCGCATCCCAGTGGTCGGTGTCCCGCATCCGCTCCAGATCCTTGAGCCGCCTGATGGAATTGCTCACGGTCTTGAAGTTGGTGAGGAGCCCGCCCAGCCACCGCTCGGACACGTAGAACATGTTGCATTTCTTCGCGTATTCCTCGATGGCGGCCTGCGCCTGTTTCTTCGTCCCCACAAACAGCACCTTCCCGCCCTTTTCCGCAACATCCTTCATGGCCGCGTAGGCGATCTTTATGCGCTGCATGGTTTTCTGCAGATCAATAATGTGGATTCCGTTCCTCGCAGTAAAAATGAACTGCGACATCTTGGGGTTCCAGCGCCTCGTCTGATGGCCGAAATGAACGCCCGATTCCAGTAATGCTTTCATCGATACTACTGACAATGATAGTACCCCCTCTTGTATGTAAAAAATAGTTTCATCCCCCGCGCCGGGCGGGAGAGGACCTGTCTTGCTCTTTCAACGCCACGCGCACTGGCGCGGGGGTTGAAATATAATACGGCGGCGCGCCTCGCGGCGCTTCCGCATTATACGCTCCGATATGCAATTGCCTTTTCACTGTGGAAGGAGGCAACCGGCAATCGCCGATTTAAACTTCGCGCAGAGGGCATCCGCCCGGTGCGCTGCTTGATGGCCGCGGGTGCGGCCTAAATCCTTCTGAAGATCACCACCCCGACAATCAGGCCGATGATCGACGACAGGTTTATCCTGATATGCAAGCTGATGATCTCGAGGTTAAACCCTATAGGGCCGGTCAGGCTTTTCTGGATGACCGACAGGGCGGGAACGTATCCCGCGATCAGGGTTCCCAGGGCCGATCCCAGGATGGCTCCCACCAGCATGAAGGTGAGCAGGTATCCGAGATTGTTTCTTTCAAAGGTCATACGGCATCCTGAAAACTCTATTACATAGATTTTGACCCACTGGATTTGTCAAGGTTTTTTTCCCGTAAAGGGCTATCGGAAAAGCATCTCCAGCGGGCTCTTCATATCAGTCGCGGTAAAATCGATCCTGACGATTGTGCCGACAACCGGGTTCGTTTCCGGATATTTCATATCAGCCGCGCCCGAATTTTTCCATTTATCGCCATCCCGGTAGTCGTAAAAATACGCGTACAAGACGCGCTTCCCGCCCTCGTCCTGAAAAACAAGCCTGTCCAGGGCGGGGGTGACGCGGGTGCACGGATACGCCTTCCCGTCCCTGAGGGTAATTGTCACCAGGGCCGGATAGAACGCGTATTCATTCTTTCTCCGGAGCGTGCCGCTCCATCTCATATATTCAATGGTCCTGATGGATGCCAGAGCTATCGAGAGGTTTCGCCCGGATGTCCGCGCCAGAATCTCGACATCGATCGAGTCAAACGGGAGCAGGAGCGACCCCGCCAGGGGTTCCTGCTTCGCCATTGTCAACGTGACGGGATAATTGACCTCAACCGGCGCTTTTCTTTCTCCTCCGACATCAACAGCCGGAGCAGCTGGTTCACCGGGGGCGCGAACCCCGCTCCCGTCATCCCCTGACGCTCCGATGAGCGCCGTTGCCATGAGGAGCATGCACAGCAGCAGCAATTTTTTCCCGGCATCGTTCATGTGCGGCCGCCCTCCCTCACAGCGAAAACTCCGCGACCACAGGGGTGTGGTCGGAGGGCTTCTCCCACTGTCGCGGCTCCCGGTCGATCCAGGCGCCGGTGGAGAGGGCCGCCATGGTTTCCGTGCCCCAGACGTGGTCCACGCGCCATCCGAGCCCGCGCGCCACGCTGTCCCTGACCCGGTAATCCCAGAAGGAATACTCGCCCGGATCGGGCCGGTGCTTCCTGAAGATATCGACAAAGCCCCATTTCTTCACCGCCGCTAGCGCGCGGTGCTCGTCGGGATGAAAGCCCACGTGACCGAGGAGACGCTTCGGGTCATGCACGTCCATCGGCTCGGGCGCGACATTGAAGTCGCCGGCCCAGATAAGGCGGTCTCCGGTTGAGTAATGTTTTCCGAAATACTTCTTGATACGGTCGAACCACTCGAGCTTGTACTGGAACCTGTCCGAGTCGGGCGAGGTCCCCTGCGGGATGTAGGTGTTTACGATGTCAATCCCTTTTACCCGGACCGCGATGAGCCGCGTGCCCTCGTCCTCGCCCTTAGCGTCAAACCCGTGGGACACGCTCTCGAATTCATGCAGGCTGAGTATCGCGACGCCGTTATACGATTTCTCTCCTCGGAAGACCGCGCGATAGCCCATGGCCTCTATATCGGACACGGGAAAATCAGCGTCCACGACCTTGGTCTCCTGCACACAGAGCACGTCGGGCCGCGCATACTCAAGCCAGCGCCCGAGCACCGGCAGGCGGGCGCGAATCGAGTTTGCGTTGAACGTTGCTATTTTCATTTTCATCTGCGGTTTTTCTCCTCGCCGTATGACAAGGAGAGTACCTGCTGCAGGTTATTTGTCAAGAGGTTCTTCGCGACGCCTCCTACGGGACAGGGTATCCACGCGCAGGGCCAATGATGCGTGTTCCATGCCGGACGGACCGCGCCGCAGGGAAGCGTCAGCGCGTTCTGTCCTTTTGTTCGTCCATTATGAAGGCAACAACATCATCATATCCTGTTGAGATGAAGCTTTCCTGGTGCTTTAATAATAACTTCTTGTTCTCATACGTCAATGGGCACCAGTTGTTCTCGATGATGGCGAGGGCGTTTTGGAATGCCCGGTATAAAAAGCAGAGCTTGAAAGCGTCGGGGTAGACCAGTGGGAACGCATCCGACTTCAGGCCCTTCCCGTATCTATTTTTTTTCAATGATTCGATAATCCCTTTCTTGTCCGGCTTTTCATAGTTCAACAATCCCGATATCACCACGACAAAAATGAAATATCCGATGAGGCCGATCGGCTTTGCCAGGGTGAACGTCCTGTGGACAAGGACCTGGACCAGCTTTGCATCTGCATCATTCAGGTCTTTCAAATTCTGTTTTCCCAGCTCGTCCAGCGCATCGGATATCATATGGGTGGTGCCGTTCGCATACGCGCAAAAGCGGCAGTTCATCCTGTCGAACCAGCTGTATTCGCTCAGATTGACCCTCCCATACGAGATATAGTCATTAATATCCAGTTCGACCTTGAAAAGAAGGAGGGCCTGTTTCAAATACCGGAACAGAAATTTTTCAAAGACAATAAAAAACGGGAAAGACAGGTACTGAATATATCCGCCCAGCGTGCCCCTGACCAGCCCGTGTTTTTTAATATTAGACCAAAATATCCCCTCAAGCAACATGTATCACCGCCATGTGGTTATGAATTTTGAACACGGTGTCAGAAAGCATGTTTCCCGTCAACAAGAGTAGCTCATCAGGGCGAAATTCAGCAGAAATTATCTCAAAAATATGACACCATGTCATTTATGTATTCATTGACAGAAGTGTCAGATATGCCCGGGGTCAGGGCAGGTTCTTGTTCGGCCAGGTTCATCGAAAAAATTTCTTGCAATTTATACTGAATGCTGATGTAATCCTTCATGGAGAGACGATTTTCATTCATTTTCGGTCATTTTTTCAATTTTCGCGCTGGTATGTCAAATTCAAGGTCCTGTAAAGCGCTAATTTCTCCGGCAACTGTTTTACATGACCTGGTTCATTCCCAAAAAATACGTACCGAGTCCCCCGGGCCTTAACTGAATTGGTTTCAGGTTCTAACAGCTTCCTGAAAAACTCCCTCCATGGAGTTTTTCAGGAACGGTTTCGAGAAGTGAATTCTCAAAACCTCACATTTTTCTCGGCTGATGCCTCAAAAAATGACGGTACTTCCTGTACCGCATTAGTAGTTTGCTTTTTTTCAGCAAACTGCTAATAAATAACTTTAAACTCTTGGAGGACGGAAAATGGCACGAAAGATTATCTTTATTTCAGCGGTTGTGTTGTTAACTCTATTGGTCGGTTTTGCCTGCGCCAGGCCGAAAATAAACATGAACCCGGGCAAATGGGAAATAACCACCAGAACAACGATGCCCGGCATACCCCCCAGAAGCGTGACCCACACGCAATGCATAAAAAGCGACGATCTGCTTCCAATGAGTCAGGACTCAAAGCAAACCTGCAGGGTCACGGATACAACAATCAGCGGCAATACCGTTTCCTGGAAGATCAGCTGCGGAGCCGGGGCTTCAGGCATGTCAGGCTCGGGAGAGGTCACGTACGAAGGCGACAGCATGCGCGGCAGCATGGTTTTTACCATGAAGGCCTACGGAACAACGATGAAAAACACAATTGCCGGACGCCGCATCGGAGACTGTGACTGACTGATTGGCGGGATTTTGGCATACTGCCGAGGCGTTTTACCGATAGTTATCGGTGATTCCCAGGGTCTTCCTAGGGTCAGAGCAACGCCCGGCCGATTGTTATCGGTACCCCCCGGGGTCAGAGCAATTCCCCGGTTAAAATCGGAAAAGTTTGCTTAAAAAACCGATGCTAACATCCGATATCAATAATGAGGTCAAGCCCTGACCGCAGGGCCGGCCAATTCAATGTGCGAGGGACCGCTATGCTAACCAGTTCAGTGCCGAGAGATGTTGTCCTCATATATAACAATGCCCTGGAGCTTTCCAACAGTGGTCAATTTGACAAAGCCCTGGGAGAATACCGCCGGGCCATCGAGGCATATCCCCAGTTTGTCGCTGCCTACAACAACATCGGGGAGATACACGCCCGGATGGGTGATTCCGAGAAGGCCATTGAGGCGTATCTGGAGGCGCTGAAAATCGACAAGCATTACCGCGTTCTCCTGAACCTCGGTGTCGAGCACTTCAACCGGAAGAACTACACGCAGGCGCTCAAATACTTTTCCGAGTCTATTTCACGCGAGCCCCGGTTCCTTGAGGGCAACTACTACTCAGGACTCGTTCACTACAACCGGGAAGAATTCAAGAAAGCGGAGAAATTCCTGCTCGTGGTCATCGGCCTCGACCAGCGTCACGTCAAGGCCAACCTTCTCCTCTCGCATATCTACTACGAAGGGAAACAGTATGCCAGAGCTATCGAATGCCTTGACCGGATAAAAGACCTTGCCGAGGACAGGTCTTTCATCAACCGGTACTACGGATTCTGCAACTTCTACCTTGGCAGATACGACGATGCGGTCAAGTACCTGACCGAGGCCCTGGAATGCAGGCCCGAGTACGCGCGGTTCAAAAAATATCTCGAAAACATGACATACGAAAAACGGATCAGGGAGATCGGCGACCTCGAAAGGGAGATTTCCGTCCTCGAAGAAGATCTTTCAAACAGGGATGCCAAGGTGGTTGATCTCACCAAGCTCAGCATGCTCTATATTTTCAAGGGTGAATACAGGAAAGCGGAAAAACTGATCCAGTCACACAAAAAGAAACTCGCTTAAAACCATCCGGCGGTTCCCATACTGTCAGCGCTGTAAGTCCAGATGAATTCTGTACTGACCGCGCTGATAAAAATCAGAACCTGATTTTACAACAGCAAGAATTCATAAAGTCACCCGTGCAATCCAGGCTTTGAGATTTTTTTATTGAATTAAATTCATTCATGTGAAACGATACCCCCGTGATGCTGCCGGGCAGCACCAATATCACACAAGGAGCGTACCGATATGACAATTGAAAGCCTCATAATTCTGCTGTTAGTCGGCCTCGTGGCCGGATGGCTTGCGGGCCTTATCTGGAAGGGGAGCGGATTCGGCCTGCTCTGGAACCTTATTTTCGGCGTTGCCGGCTCATTCCTGGGAGGATGGCTCTTCAGTGTTCTGGGTATTCATATCGGGGGGAGATGGATCGGGCCGATCATTGCGGCCGTTGTGGGAGCGCTGATCATCCTCGCGATAGTGAACCTGATCAGGAAAAACAGATAGGAGACTCCCTTCCCGTCCTCTCCCACCCGCGGGGGAGGATGGAGAAGGATCATTCAGCACCTCGTCTTACTCGGTCATCGACTCGATCTTCTTCCTGAGGTCTTCCTGTGAAGCGGTCGCCTTGTACACCTGCAGGGGGATAAGCTTGCGCATGTTGCCGGAAACCTTGATCTTACGCGCCACCCACCCCTTCATTCCGGCGGACCAGTCGCCCTTCACGAGAATGGAGCGCGCATACTCGGCCGGCATCGACATGTCAACATCCGCCTTCGCCGCGTGACCCTTTTTGATAACGCCGCCGTCCATGCACATGGCGATCTCTTCCCCGCTGTTCTCGATCTTCAGGTTGACCACCACGTCCTTCATCGCTTTGGGGATATCGAGCCCTGCTGCGGCCGCGGTGAGCTCGTCAACGCGAGCGAACCAGTCATCGGATAAAAATTTTGCCATGGGATTCTCCTTGCAATAGCCTCATGCTCATAGTCAGTTACCCAGTTCCAGGTGTTTATGATTTTTCCGAAGCTTCATGTTCAGCAACTCCACGCAGAGAGAGAAAAACACCGCGAAGTAAATATATCCCTTGGGGATTTCGTAATGGAACCCCTCAAGCACCAGCATAAACCCGATCAGTATAAGGAACGAGAGGGCCAGGATCTCAAGCGTTGGATTTTTATGGATAAAGTCCGCGACCCTGCCCGAGAAGACCAGCATGATGATCATGGCGATGACCACGGCGGCGATCATGACCGGGAGCCTGTCGGTGAGCCCTATCGCGGTCAGGATGGAATCGAACGAGAAGACGATGTCCAGCATTGCGATCTGCACAATAACAGACATGAACCGCGCCGCCTTTGCGCCGCCCTTCTCCTCGCGTGAAACGTTCTCCATCTTCAGGTGTATCTCATGTGTGCTTTTCCCGAGCAGGAACAGGCCGCCAAGGAAGAGTATGACCTCCCTGATGCTGAATCCCGAGCCGAATACGGTGAAGAGCACGGTCGTTAGATTTTTCACCATCCATGTCAGGGAGACCAGCAGTATTATCCTGAACACCAGTGCGAGGGCCAGCCCCATGGCCCTCCCCTTTTTCTTCTGCGCGTTCGGCAGCTTGTTCGTGATTATCGAGATGAATATGATGTTGTCGATGCCAAGAACGATTTCGAGAAAGGTAAGGGTCGCCAGGGCTATGATCCATTCAAGCATATCTGTCTCCGGGTAGTGGTATAGCGATGTAATGTATAATTGGGGATAATCATCATGTCAATGATATTATACCCTGAAATTCATTCTACAAAGCCCGCCCGGTTTCCGATCCCTCCCTGACCGCGTCAAGCACCTGGCGCGGCTCGCGCGCGTCGCCGATCACGTGCACCTCGGGCACGCCCGCTGCCTCGCCCGCGAGCCCGTTCACCGGCTCGGCCCCGGTCGCCAGGATGATGTAATCCATGCCGGCAATCCGCTCCTCGCCCCCGGGAAGCGCCACCACGGCACCGTCCTGAACGATTTCCTTCACCGTCGCCGAAGTGATGATGCGCACTTCCCGGTGTCTGAGCTTTTCCATGAGGAGCTCGCGCCCCTCGCTGAACATGTCCGCCGCCACCGCGTCCGTCATCTCCACGATGGTGACCCCGGTCCTGCCGATGGTAATATTGTCGCCCGTGTTCGCAATAAAGGAGGCGAGCTCGCATCCCACCATGCCCCCGCCGATGACAAGAGCCCTGCCCGGTCCGATATCAACCGTTCCAGCCAGCACCTCGTGCGCAGTGAAGACGTTATCGGCGTCCGCGCCCGGCACCGGCAGGCGACCGGCACGCGCGCCCGTGGCGACCACCAGGGCGTCCGGTTTCTCCCGCGCCAGAAGCTCCGGCGTCACCGGCGTATCATACCGTATTTCCACGCCCGCCTTTTCCGCCTGGAGCGACAGGTAGCGGACTATCTTGCACAACTCCTGTTTGCCCGGCGGCACCGCGGCCAGGTTGAATTGCCCGCCCGCCACAGGCTGCTTCTCATACAGGGACACAGCATGTCCGGCCCGTGCGGCCACGCGCGCGGCCTCAAGCCCCGCAGGCCCCGCTCCCGCTACAATGACCTTCTTCTTCCGCGACGCCGGCCTGATCGCCATCTCGGCCTCGCGGCCCACCGCTGGGTTTATTATGCAGGTCATGTCACCGCCGCTCTCCCGGTTGCGCACGCACCCCAGGCCGCAGCCGATGCAGGGAGCGATATCGTCGAGGGCCCCGGCCGCGGCCTTGTGCGGCCATTCCGGATCGGCGAGGAGCGACCTGCCAAGCACCACCATGTCCGCGTCGCCGCGGCCGACGATGTCCTCGGCCATGCCCGGGTCCACGATCCTGCCAACAACCATCACCGGTACGCCAGCGGCCTTCCTGATACGCGCCGCTCCCTCGACATTCAGACCGAAAGGGGTGCCGGTCGGGGGGATCACTCGCCATGACAGGTCGGGGTACACGCCGCTCGACACGTGAAAGCCGCTCACCCCCGAGTCCGCGAGGAGCGATGCGAGGTATTCGGTTTCGCGAAGCTCCCTGCCACCGGGGACCTGCTCTTCCGCGGATATCCGCACGGTCACGGGAAAATCGTCCCCCGCCCGCTCCTTCATGGCGCGGATGGCTTCCATAACGAACCGCATGCGCCCCCGGAGGTCCCCGCCGTATCCGTCTACGCGGCGGTTTCGCAGCGCGGAGAGGAACGAGCCGGCGAGCATGTAGCTGTGCGCGGCGTGAAGCTCCAGGCCGTCAAAGCCGGCCTCGCGCGCGCGGCGGGCCGCGTCGCCGAACTGTCCGATGATGCCCTGTATCTCACCGACGGACAGTCCGCGGCACTTCATCCTGGTCAGATTGTTCACGATCCCGGCGGAAGGCCCCACCGCCTCTGTCCCGGTAAAGAGCGGACCCAGTGACTCCGGACCCGGGTGTGCGATCTGCGGTATGATGCGCGCGCCATGCGCGTGCACGGCGCCGACGAGCCGCTTCAGGCCGGGGATGAATGAATCGTCCCAGATACCCACGGTGCGGGGGATGTAGGGCGCGCTCCCGTCAATGGTGCACACCTCGAGGATGATGAGCCCGACGCCGCCCCTGGCGCGCGCCTCGTAATAGTCGATCATACGGTCGGATACCGTGCCGTCGCCCTCGGCAAAATCGGTAGCCATGGGCGCCATGGCGATCCGGTTTTTCAGCTCCATCGTCCCGATCGTGACAGGAGTGAACAGTGTCGAGAGTTGTTTCATGCAAAAACCTCCATCAGTCCCCTGGCAAGAAGGCCATTTTCCTTACGCCCCCCCGCAGGGTGCACGAGTCAGCGTTCCCCCTTCCCCGCAAGCGGGGAAGGGGTTAGGGGATGGGGCGGGCCTTCCCATCCGCCCGAAGCGCCAGCGCCGTCCAGAGCGCCCCGAGTCCGTCAACAAGAACGAAACCGATAACTATCGGCTCTGCCACCCCCAGGAGCACGGCAATAATGACAAAGAGCAGGGCCGATGAACGCGTGAACACCGTGGCCAGGTAGAGCGGCCTGAACCCCGGGCTGCGCCCCGCGACAAAATAATACACGGCAAGATACAGGAGCACCATGCCGAAGATGCGGACCGGCAGGTAATCGTTCAGCGTGATGCCGGCGACGCCCAGGCTGAAACCGGGGAAGCAGAGGAGCGACACCCCGCAGATAACCACCCAGAATCCGAAATAGAATATGGATGCACCCGCACGCGTCATGGCCTCCTCCTTTTTATGTAGTGATTTATTTCTGCCCGGTCAGTATCAGCTTTATCGCGAGGGACACGAACACCACACCCGCGATCCTGTTCAGTATCAGCTCGCCCTTTTCTGATTTCGAAATCCACCCGCCGATGACCCCGGCAAGCTGGGCGATGCCGTTGAACACGGCCAGCGTCACGAGAATGAAAATCGCGCCGAGAAGCGCCAGCTGAAGGGTTATCGGTCCTTTTGATGGATCCGCAAACTGGGGGAGGAACGCCATGAAGAATATGGACACCTTGGGATTGGTGATATTCATGATTATGCCGCGCCGGTAGAGCTGCGGAAAGGTCAGACGGGCCCGTTCTCCCAGCTCAATCGGGCTGGCAGACGCCCTGAATGCCTGCCATGCCAGGTAGAGCAGGTACGCTGCCCCGCAGTACTTCAATATGTTAAATGCCAGCACGGAGGTCTGGAAAATAACGGCAACGCCCAGGGCCACAATGGTCGTGTGAAAGACAAGCCCGGTGCACAGCCCCAGTATTATGACAAATCCGGCAAGCCTTCCGTTAAGGATCGACTGCGTAAGCACGAAAATATTATCCGGTCCGGGCGCCAGGCCCAGCAGAAACGACGCGGTAATAAACATGGTCAATGTTTCAATATCAAACATTCTATAAATCCAGTGATAATCCGGGGAATCAGAGCCCCGCCATATCAAATTTCCAGTAAGGGCCTTCCTTCACGAAGGTCAGTTCCATGCCGTTATCCACACGGACGGTCGCCCTGCCGCCGTGCCGGTCGATGCCGGTTATTGCGCGCGACGTCGCAATGCCGATAACGCTCTTCTCCCGGTCCAGTGCCAGAATGAGCGCGCAGTAGTCCCGTACCGACAAATTCCTGAGGCGCCCTGGCGCCACCCCGAACTTATCGGCAAGCGCGCCGAGCTGGCGGTCGCCCATCTTTGAAAAGAGTGCTGTCATCTCCCTGACCTTCCTTACGCTCGCGGCTGACAGCTGCCGCTCCAGCGACGCCGCATCCGACGTGCGGAACGCGTTCTTCAGGTCGTGAAAGGCGGCCTGCGGCGTGAGCGCGGCCTGCGGCGTGCACCCCGTGAATGCGATCATGCACGCGAGGATGAAGCCGGCCGGCATCAGTACGCGCATTGCGCCCTCTCCCCTTCAAAAGTGATGATCATGTTGTCGATAAGCCTCGTGGCTCCGTAGAACACGGCGAGGGCGATCACCGATTTTTCCGTGACCGCATCCGCGAGCGCGAGATCGGAATAGCGGGCTATGGATATGTAGTCAATCTTGCCCGGTTTCGATTCGTTGATGATGTCAGTCATCGCTGCCACGATGGATCCGGCCGAGCGCTCTCCGGAAACGAGCATCTCCTCGGCGCGCCGCAGCGCACGGCTGAGCGCGACCGCGCGCTTCCGCTCGTCCGGGCTCAGGCGGGCGTTGCGCGAGCTCATCGCCAGGCCGTCCTTCTCCCGCACCGTGGGAGCGATGACGATCCGCACCGGGAAGTTCAGGTCCTCGGTCATCTTCTCGACGCTCACCGCCTGCTGTATGTCCTTCTGTCCGAACACGGAAACGTCCGGCTGCACGATGTTGAAGAGCTTGCTCACCACGGTGAAAACGCCGCGAAAGTGGCCGGGGCGGCTGGCGCCGCAGAGGTTTTCCGTGAGCACGTCCACGTCCACATGGGTGAGGTTGTCTGTATACATCTCTCCCTCGTCCGGCACGAACACCAGGTCGACCCCCGCTCCCCGCGCCAGGTCGAAGTCCCGCTCGAGGTCTATCGGGTAACTCGAAAAATCCTTCGGGTCATTGAACTGTATCCGGTTCACGAAGATGCTCATGACCTGGTACTCAGAATATTTTTTCGACTCCTCCACCAGTGAAAGGTGTCCCCGGTGCAGGTAGCCCATAGTGGGAACAAAGCCGATGCGTTTCCCCTCGCCGCGCGCCTGCGCAACATGAGAACGGACTTCGCTGATGGTTTTAACAATGTGCATATTTGGCCTCCATGTCAATCCCGTTGCAGTCACAGAATACCTTCTGGATCCCATCCAGAGGCTTGGTTATGGCATTTGAGCCAAAGCCCCCCTCCGGGGGGTATGGGGGGCTTCCCGCACCGGGCACTGCAGATGGACTAAGGTATCAAACTCTTTCCGCCGCGATGAGCATCATGTCTCCAGGCCCCATGCGCGCCAGGCGATCGGCCGCTTTTCGCGCCATCGATCCGGGCGCCCCGAAGCCGCTGCCATAGGTGGAGTATTTTGCGATTCTGAAGCCTTTTTGCTCAAGTATTTTTTCCATGAGCGTGCGGGAAAAAAAATAGAGGTGCTCGGGAAAATTGTAGAAGCGCCAGCGGCTTCCCATGAGGCTTTTGAAATTCAATCCTCCGGCGCGGCACGAGGAAATGTAGAGGAGCCCGCCTTTTTTCAGCTCGTCGTGCGCCTTTTCAAGGAAGCGGTCCGGATGGTGCAGGTGCTCGATAGAGGCCCAGAGGGTTATGAGGTCGAAGGGACGCGCGAAGGCTATCTCCAGATAATCGTCCTCGTACACCGCAAGCCCCTCTCCGCGGGCGAACTCCACGCACGCGGGGGAAATATCCACCCCGGTGGTCTCCCACCCGCGGTCGCGCATGAGATTGAGAAAATATCCCGCGGCGCACCCGATGTCAAGAACGCGCTTCTCCCCGGCAAGCGACTCCTCGTAGCTGAAGAAATCAAGGTCGGCGAGATTCAGCAGGACAACGCGCTCGATCTCCTGCCGCATCGCCTCGGAAAAATAATCGTTGTACCCCCGGTCGGTCCTCTGCATGAAATAGTTGTCGTCGTAATAGGCGCTGATCTCGTCCGGGTCCGGACGCGGCGAGACATATTCAAGCCCGCAGTGGGCGCATTTCACCAGGGTAAACATCGTCCCGTCGCGCGCGGCCTTGCGGAACTTTTGCTTTCTTTTATCGCTGCCGCATATAACGCATCGTGGTTCTTCCATGGCCCGTTTCCTCCATATCAGAAAGGCGGCGCAATCACGGCCGCCCTCAGTGGTGGTTTATCGAAAACCCCAGCGAATCCTGCCCCACAACCTGTGAAAGGTCCTTCACCAGCCCGTCGGAGGGCCTGATGTTGAAAGTCGGGTGCGCCCGTATAACCTTTTCCCCGTCTTTCGCCTTTACATGGAAAAAGATGGGACATTCGCCCCGGTGCCTACTGAAAATTGATTCCATCCTCTTCAGTATGTCGTCGTCCACGCCGATAGCGTCGAGCCGGATGTGCAGCGCGGATATCGATTCCTGCCGCACCTCTTTCAGGGACTTGACCCCGTTTACGATTATCTTCTTCAGGGTGTCGCTCTCCGCCTCCACCACGCCGGAGATCATCACCGGCTGGCCGCTCATGATGACCGGCTCGTGCTTCGTCAGCACCTTGTCGAAGAAGATCACCCCGACAGAGCTCTCCATGTCCTCGAGCTCGGCGAGGGCGTACCGCTTCCCGGTCTTCTGCGCGCGTTTCACCTGGAGGTTGGCGAGTATACCGACGATCGACACATTCCTCCCGTTATGCTCGCCGGTCAGGTTCGCGATCGAAACCGACGAAAACATCCGTATCTCCTTCTCGAACCGGGCAAGCGGGTGGCCCGATATGTACAGCCCCAGCACCTCCTTCTCGTGCAGGAGCTTCTCGTTATCGTGCCATTCGGGCACAGTAATAAAATCTATATGATGCTCCGATGCGGCGCCCGGCGAGACCTCGCCGCCGAACAGGTTGCCCTGCCCCGAGGCCCGGTCCTCCTGGAGCCGCCGTCCCGTTTCAAGGATGATGTCAATCGACGCGAAGAGCTGGGCCCTGTTATCGTGCAGGCAGTCCATGGCGCCGGCCTTGATGAGCGACTCGAACACGCCCCGGTTGACGGTCATGGAATCGACGTTCTCAAGAAACTCCTTCATGTTGCGAAACGTTCCCGCGCGCTTCCGCGCCTCCACGATGGACTCGATCGCCTTTTCGCCGAGCCCCTTGATCGCGGAGAGCCCGAAGCGGATCGCTTTTCCCTCGATGGTGAAGTCGTAGCAGCTCCGGTTCACCGATGGCGGAAGGACCTCAATGCCGGCCCCGCGGCAGTCGTTGATATACTGGATCACGTCGTCCTGCCGGTCAGGCTGCGCGGAGAGGAGCGAGGTCATGTACTGCAGCGGGTAGTGCGCCTTGAGGTACGCGGTCTGGTAGGCCACCAGGGCATACGCCGCTGAATGGGACTTGTTGAAGCCGTATTCCCCGAACTTCTTGATCATATCGTAGAGGCTCTCGGCCAGGTCCTTGCTGATGCTGTTTTTCTGCGCGCCCTTCAGGAACTTTTCCTCCAGGGCGTCGATGATCGCCATGTCCTTTTTGCCCATGGCCTTGCGGAGCCTGTCGGCCTCGGGCATGGTGAAGCCGGCTATGATCTGCGAAATCCGCATGACCTGCTCCTGATACACGACGACGCCCAGGGTGTCCCTGAGCACCGGATCGAGCGACGGATGCGGGTACTGGACCTGCTTAGGGTCCCTCTTGCGTTTGATGAAATCGTCGGCCATGCCTGAATTCAGGGGGCCGGGGCGGAAGAGCGCCACGATTGCGATGATGTCCTCGAAGCAGGTGGGGCCAAGCCTTCGGAGAAGGGTCTGCATCCCTCCGCTCTCAAGCTGGAACACGCCCTTGGTGTCCGCCTTCTGGAGCAGGCGATACGTGTCCCTGTCGTCGAGGGGAATGGTTTCGATATCGAGATCCTTCCCCGCCGTCTCCCGTATAAGCCGCAGGCATTTATCGATGATGGTCAGGTTCTTGAGACCCAGGAAGTCCATTTTAACCAGGCCCGCTTTCTCCAGGGCGTTCTTCTCGAACTGGGACGACACCACCCCGTCCTTGTCCATGTAGAGCGGCACATAGTCGGTCAGCGGCCCCCGCGATATGACGATGCCCGCCGCGTGGCGGCCGGCGGAGCGGTTCAGCCCTTCCAGCTTGAGCGACGTGTCTATCAGCTCCTTACCCATGTCCCGGTCCCGGTACAGGGCCTGGAACTCCTTGGACCGGGAGAGCGTGTCCTGGAGCTCCTTTTCTTCTATGAGCTTGCTTATTTCATTGGCCCGCTGGAACGGGATGTCCATGGCCCGGGCCACGTCCTTGATGACCGCCTTCGCCTTCATCTTGTTGAAGGTGATGATCTGGCTCACGTGGTCATCGCCGTAGCGCAAACGCACGTAGTCTATCACCTCGTCACGACGGTCGGCGCAGAAGTCGAGGTCCATGTCAGGCATTTCGTTCCGCTCGGGGTTCAGGAAGCGCTCGAACAGCAGGTCGTAGCGGAGCGGATCGAGCGCCGTAATGCCCAGACAGTAGGAGACCATTGAACCGGCCGCGGAGCCCCTGCCGGGTCCGACCGGTATCCCCCGGGAGCGCGAGTGCTTGATGACGTCCCACACGATGAGGAAGTATCCTGAAAACCGCATCTTTGTTATAACCGAAAGCTCATACTCGATACGCTTGCGCACTTCTTCCGGAATGGTAGTTCCGTAGCGCGCCTGCGCTCCCTCCAAGACCAGGCTGCGCAGATAGGTGTCAAGATTGAAGCCCTCGGGCACCTCGAAGTTCGGCAGTATCGGCCTGCCGAGCTCCAGCTCAAGCTCAACCATTTCTGCGATCTTCCGCGTATTGAAGATCGCGTCGGGATAGTCATAAAACAGCGCCTTCATCTCGTCATGCGACTTCAGATAAAACTCGTCGGAGGGAAATTTCATCCGGTCGGCGTCCTTCATCAGCTTGCCGGTCTGCACGCAGAGGAGCACCTCGTGGGAGCGCGCGTCATCCTTATCGACATAGTGGGCGTCATTGGTGGCGATGAGAGGAATGTCCATGTCCACCCCGATCTTCACCAGCTCCCGGTTAACCGTTTCCTGCTCCCTGATGCCGTGGTACTGGAGCTCGAGATAGAAATTGTCCCTGCCGAACAGCTCCTTGAAGCGACCAACCAGATCACGCGCTTCGCTGACCTTCCCCTTGAGGATGAGAGACGGCACCTGGCCGCCCAGGCACGCGGTGGCGCAGACCAGGCCTTCGTGGTTCTGTTCGAGCACTTCGAAATCGATGCGGGGCCGGTAATAAAAGCCCTCGGTATACGCGACTGACGAGAGCTTCATCAGATTCCGGTAGCCCGTTATATTCTTCGCAAGGAGAATAAGGTGGTATGACGTCTCCTCGCCATTGCTCCTGCTGGACTCCTTGACAAAACGGGAGCCGGGCGCCATGTAAAACTCCTCGCCGATTATCGGCTTGATCCCGGCCTTTCGGGCAGTCTGGTAAAAATCGATGGCCCCGAACATATTGCCATGGTCGGTGATGGCCACCGCGTCCATGCCAAGCGACTGGGCCTTTTTCACCAGTTTGTCTACCTTTATTGCGCCATCCAGTATTGAATAGTCGGTATGATTGTGGAGATGCACAAAATCCATGCCCCTATGATTTTCATGAAGGGACATAATTTCAAGCAATTAATTGGTGTGAACATTTAAAAAGGAGAATTTTGATTCAGAAGTTAAGCTAATACTGTTCTTCCTTATAAAGTATTAATATTTGTTGTACGACAGGTTACTCTGACCCCGATAATATACTCTGACTCCAAAAAAATTCCCCTGACCAGAGGTATTTTATATACAAAAAATTGAAGGCGACAAGTAATGCCGCCTTCTCATGGTTACTCTGACCCCTCACGGATCAATACAAATCCCCGCATCTGCGGGCAAAACCTACGGAATAACTCGTTGCTGGCGTATTGGTCCTGCCCGTGAAATAGAGGAGCCACATTCTGTTATTCTGAACAATGCTTGTGGTATATGTCCGCACATCCCGCCATGCTATGCCGTCATAAATGGAAAATATTGGATTACCCGTTGCCTTGGTAAAACTCTGCCCGTCGCTGGATGTGGCGAATCCGAAAGCATTGTCATTACGAGTATCTCCGCTGCTGTAATAGAGCACATAGGTGCTGCCGTTCATAATGATGAATGGCGCGATATTTCCCTGTAGGCCGTTGTTCTCCCAGGCCTGGTAGGGAGCACCCATAATATCCATGGCCTGACCGGTCCAATCCAGGCCATTGTTCGAAGTGTAATACTGGATATGTCCGAGGCCGTTATCAGCATATCCCTTCCAGGTACTCCCGCCCTCATAGATGACGGCAAGATTGTATACTGTAGTATTTCCTCCGTAGGAATTGACACCGGTACATGCGCCGATGTCCACCCAGGAATTGCCGTCGGCTGAATGGGCCACGCGGGGAGGATTCGTCCATGCGCTCCCGTCAGTATAATACATGAGAAACGGCCCGCTGTAATGACTTGACGGCGAACCGATGTCCCATCCGGACGCATTGTATAATACCCGTGGATGGTACGGTCCGGTGGCCACGAGACCGGTAACAACCGGCGCGGGAAACGTTGCATCGTTAAAATCATGATAATAACTTGCCGTATGTCTGGTATTCGACCCGTCACCGTACCATATGTGATAGATGGCCCCCGCCTTGATGACACAGGGATAGTAGGCCCGGTCAACACCGTCTGTGCCACCGCCGGGAATAATCGGATTCCCCGCATATTCAGCCCAGTCCGCGCTGGTATCACCGTAGGTTTCGAACCCGGTTGGCTGTGAAAACTCGGAATCAAGGGACTTGCCTGTCGCGCTCTGCGCCGCAGTGGTAATCCTCACCCTGTACAATCCGCACGAGTAAAGGTCTGAGGCTGGATCGGCCGTGAAGACCCTGTTGTCAGGAGAATTGAGAGTGCCGCCGATACAGGTTGCAAAATCATTAAAGCTGATCTGCACACTCCCGGAACACGGTCCATCTGCCGCCTGAAGCAGCACCGTGGCAGGATTCATTACCGCATTAAACGAAATAGTAATATTGGAAGAAACCGGGATATCTGATGCTCCATTTGCAGGTGACACGCCTGACACCGCAGGCCCTGAAGTCGGAATGAGCAAGAGATACAGATAGGCGGGCATATCATCGTCAGAGAGGGACAGCGTTAGCGGATCGTTCTTGCACCCGGCGAAAGGCAAAACCGCTGCAATGACCAGGACGCAGAAGAGTAATAATGAATGTGCAACAAAACCGATGCGCATAATCCAACCTCTTGTCATACCGATGATCACTGATGCATATCCCCGGATGAAGAGCCCCGGAAATCAATCGAATAGCCCGCGCCGACACTGAAGACCAGCACCGGCAGATAACGCTTGAAGTTCGTGGTAAACAGGTGGTCGATGCCGGCCTCGACATACGCGCCTTTCATCTTATCATGACGATATTCCAGTTTAATGCCAGCCTGATACCCGAAATCCCCGGCAGTGGATTTCGTCCGTCTGCTTCGATAATGGTTCAGGTACAGGCCGATGCCTATATAAGGCGTCAGCGCAAAGACGCCGACATCGGTATTGAAATTCAGCACGGGTGAGTTAAAGAAGATATTTAGAGAAAAGGGGAAAAGAAAAAGCTCTCTTCCGCTCTCCGACTTGTGCTTCAGGTAGAGGATGCCCCAGCCAAGACCGGGATAGATCATCAATCGGTCAGATACATTAATCTGATAAAGACCCCGCGCGTATATAGACCCGCCAGGCGCGTGGCGGTAGTGCCTGGCGACTTCGCCAAACACCACACCATACATTGGAGAGCCGCCGACCCTGACAGGAATTGGATCAAATGAAGTGCTTGCATCCGATACGTTAGGGACAAATATGAAAGGGAAAATTACAATTGTGAATAAAAATCTTTTTAGATTTATTATCATGCCAATTTTTAACCTTGTATAAATATATATATTATTACTAATTATGCCAATTACTTTTTTAGAATTTTCTTAATTATTGTTTTTCAGGGTAATACCCATGCTTTCGACAAACCCGGAGTCCATAAAAATATATTTATCAGATGTCGAAAAAACCTATCAGCCTGTGGAACTCGGACAAAAGTGAAAACTCGGGCGGGCCTCTGCCGCCCGAGTTTTGTTTCTGAATTTTCATCGGCCTATCAGGAGCGGTTGATGATAACCAGACATAATTTGGATCGACACCATTGATTCCAAAAAAATAAGCAATCTCCGGTTTTTATTTATATAATTGACATATAACAGATAGATTGATATGTCTGTTTAAATACTATCCTATTGTTGCATGTATCATTGAAAACGGAGTCCGCCAGCATGGGGATTCGTTTACTGATAACTGTACAATAGCGTCTCTATAAGAATAAACACAAAAGGAGTGTCATAATGAAAACAAAAATAGCAATGGTAGTTATCATTATCACAGTTGCATCTTTTATGGTTTCGGGATGCAAGACAACGATAGATTATCCCTCGGGCGACAAATATGTGGGGAAAGTAAAAGATGAAGTTCGGGATGGCGAGGGCGAATACCTGTGGAAATCGGGCGAGAAATATGTGGGAGAATACCTGTCCGGCAAGCGCAGCGGCGAAGGAATATACACCTGGCCGAACGGCGATATTTATCAGGGCTCCTATAAGGACAACATGAAAGACGGTAAAGGAGTTTACACCTGGGCGTCGGGCGACAGGTACGAAGGCGAATTCCGGGAAGGCAAGATGAACGGACAGGGCACCTATACCTGGAAATCCGGCGACAAGTACGTTGGAGAGTTCAAAGACGACCAGCGTTCCGGGCAGGGCGTCATGTATTACGTTGACGGTAAGACCCTTAAAGGAACATGGGAAAATAACGTGTTTCAGGGTGAATAACTGCATCACCAATCCAGTATAAAAAAGCAAAAAATCCTGAAAGGGAGGGCCTTCGCCCTCCCTTTCATTGTGCCCAAAACCTACATTTTTTAAAAAATAATCACTTTTTCCATTGACACTGTTGACGATATTAAAAATATGTTGTAACTTTCTTTTTCGCTGGGTTTTAAACGCATTTCACATAGGGGACATCATGAAAAAGGAACACACGGACGAATTCGAGCTGGTAGCAAAGCACTGCCCCGCGTGCGAATCCCTGGTAATGGCCAGGATTGAAAAAGAGGACTCCGGGACGCGAAGATACAACGGTTACAAGTGCTCGAAGTGCGACTGGTCAAGCCCGGTCAACACCGCCGGCAAATAATCATCTCCGCCTGAAAAAAGGGACGCGGCTTCCGCCGCGCCCCTGATAATCCACGTTGCCTATGAACCGCTTAGCGGTTTTCTAATTCAATAACTTTTCAGCGCCGTTCCTCCAACTGCCGTACCCTTAAAATGGCTGGAACCCGTAGTACTCGTAGATCATGCGCAGTCCTTCGTCACTCGGCGCCACGCCGATCTGGTCGCCCATGTCGCCGAGCATTCGCGCCAGGAGCGAGTAAAACTTGGTATTCGATCCGCTGACAAGGTCGCTCTCCATCCAGTCCGCCAGCTGGGTTATGAAATCCTCGCTGGAATACGGGTTGATGCTGACCGTGTCAATTATCCATGGAACCAGCGCACCCTCCTTGGTTGAATTTTTCATGGCCGTGATAAGGTTCAGGTACGTCTGACCCTTCATGTCGCCGCCGGCTGTCGCAAAATCGCCTATCGCGGCGTCTATGTTCGGGAGCGCCACAACCAGCAGGTGCAGCAGCATTTCGAAATCAGGTTCGCCCTGGACAACCCACACGTCGCTGTCATCGTCAAAATAGGCGAGCATCTTCGCGAGCACATACTGCAGGCCCTTGACCTGGGCCTGCGTCAGGCTGTGCTGGGCCATCACGTCTATGACATTGAAGAGCTGCTCGGATATCACGTTCTCGCCGTCCCTGGTCAGGAACCTGTCGACGAGGTCATACAGGTCGTCCACCGTGTCGTTGAAATCGACCCAGTCCCAATCCTCGACGCCGTTGTTGCCGCCGTCGGCGTAATCCGCGTTGTTGTCATGATACGAGTTTATCATCTCGTCAGCCTCTTCGCCGACCAGCTTGTCAAGGAGGTCGTCAAGGTCAAGGTCCATGACCTTCGATGCGTCGCCGTACCAGGTGCGCTTCTGGAACCGCCATTCCGGAGGATCGAGCTGCTTGATGCTGGCAAGGGTGCCGTCGCTCATCTGCTCGTTGATAAGCGTCCCCTTCGCCTTCGAGCTCTTCATGCCGCTGGTGAGCTGCTCCAGGCCGTACAGGATCTTGTGAATGGAGGCCGTGTCAGGCTCCCACGGATCGCCCGGGACCTCGGTGACAGACGGCCGGTCAGGCTCGGTTGTAGCCGGATTCGCGTCATAGGAAACGAGCTTCGCGAGCAGACCGTCAGCGCGCTGGTCCGCGTTCGCCCGGGTCGCGCTCGTGTCAGAATCCATCATCACGGAAAGGAGCGTGGGCAGGTCGGCTGGCGTATAGAAATTGAGTGTGCCCCAGCCGCCATGCCAGCCGGCAGGATTGCTGGTCGAGTTAACGAACCCGTCCACATCCCAGTCGGACATGAGGGAGCGGGAATGCGTAGCCTCATACTCTTCGTCGCTCCAATCGCCGTCGCCCTGAATCCGCGGCAGCCAGCCGTTTTGTCCCACACCGGAATGCCCGGTCGTGGATCCGGCGTTATAGTTAAAATAAATGAGCGGCTTCAGCAGCGGATTGAGCCCTTCCAGCATCCTGGCCAGGGCATTATTGTAATTCGTGCCGCTGTAGTAGTACGATCTCGTATGCAGCGGCGCAAGCAACGCAATGAACATCGGCAGGAGCGAGTTCCTCTTGGTCCAGATGCTGTTTGCTGTTGTGAAGCCGGAATCAAGCGTCTCGGTTGCATTATTCACGTTACGGGATCCGAGCAGGTAATGAGTGTAATTCGAGCCGAGGGTCACAGCCTTGCTGCGCGGGAACCCGAACCGGGACAGTGCGAAGATATTGTGCGACACGCCGCCCGGGGTCGCGGTTCCGCGCCCCAGGGTATCGATGTAAATTTTATCCGCATCGACAGCGGTTAGACCCAACGCGTCGTTCGTCCAGACGCCGAAAATCCTGAGTTGACTTCTTATCGGAGTCGCCAGCACAATTATCCGGTAATCTCCCGGTACATTTGACAGGTCCGCATTGTTATTCTGCTTCGCCCACACGCCGTTGGAGCGGTATTTCCGCGCGTTGGAAAGGCCGGTGATGCCATTCCCCTCTATAATCTGGTAGAGTACAGATTCAATTCCCGCCTGTGCCACACCGGCCGGGCAGCCCAGGACGGTTGGCTCGCCCGCAAGCCAGAGGGGTATTATCAGGGCCATTCTTTTTTCGTTCATGACCCACTGGAAATTCCTGAATATTGCCTCTTCCTGGCTGGCGCAGGCCCGGCCTGAATAGTCCTCGGCAATAAGTTCTGTATACTCGCGATACTTGGGGCCGGTTGTCGTCTCATCAGCCTCAAGGTCATCGTCTTCGTCAAGAGGCACATAATAATTCGGCCCGTCATGCTCGCTTTCAATCATGTAGTAGTCGGAATGCCAGGTCGCCTTGTACCTGTTGTACCTCTGGGTAGCATCATCAGGATCAGCAACATCGTTGCCGCCGTCAACGGGATAGGTATACACCCCGCCGGTGACCGTGGCGTAGATGCGGCCGTCAGGCCTGTAGTAGGTAGTGGTTCCGCCGGAAACGGTCGCTCCCTGTGTCGAGTAGTAGGGGCCTTCACCTTCCCAGCAGGCGCGGATGACATGGGCAAAGGTCCATGACGCCAGGTCTTTTGTCATGACCCCGTTCGCTGAATAGGGGGCATACTCATTCAGGTCATTGCCGCCGCCCCCGGAAGTATTCCCGCCTGTCGGTGTGCCGTAATCACCCACGCTGAAGCCGGCCAGAAATTTCAGGGCCGGATAGTTGACGTTAAAATGAAAAGTGTAGTTCGCGCGATCCGCTGTATCGAAAGAATTTCTGCTCCGATAGGTCCGGTTATATCCCCTGTTTCGATAGCCATTTCCGGAATCAAAACCGAGCTCATAGGTCCCGGCGGCCGCCAGAGCGTCTCTCTTCCCCTGGATCGAATAGAGGGAGTCGTTCAGGGTCAGGTTGCCGCAGAAAGTGCCATGGCCGTGTATCGCCATCTGCCCCTCATAGGAATCATCCCCCGCGTCATGATTGACCTCGTTCGCGTTCTCCAGATGCTCCCACCCCATGTTCCCCGCTATCGCGCCCAGGTAGAGCAGGTGCTCGAGCATGCTCGCGGAATAGGCATTTGCGTCAGTCGTCCGGTCGCGTCCGAACATGTCGTAGCGGATCAGGTCGTAGATAGACTCGGAAAGCTGGGTGGTGTCCCAGTTCAGGTATATCTTCTTGATGTTCTCCAGGAGTCCGGTCAGGGGAAAATCATCGCCGGTCGAAAGAGAGCCGTCGGGCGAGGCGAAGGAGCCGCGCCGCTTGTCCTGCATGAACAGGGGGCCGGACGCGGTCAGGAACTCCTTCACCGTCTCCCTGATGTCCGCGTTGGAGTAGACCTGCGGGCTGTCGGTATTGTACACGTTCGTGTCAATGTTTGTGAAGCCGGTCTGGAGCGTGCCGTAATGGTACCCGTCAGGGGTAAAATGGTTGGCGATGTTCCAGAGGAGCTTCTGCGCCGTTGTCGGGTCCGCCAGGACATCGTTCAGCGAGTCGAACAGGTCGTACATCATGTCGCGGTCTATGGTCTCGCCGTTGAGGATGTCGAACATGCCTGACAGGAGATAGTTCAACCCCTTCGCGGAATTGCCGAGCTCGGAATTGACGCTGTCGGACGCGTTCATGCTGGCGTAATCGGTCTCGAGGTAGTCCAGCCCCGGATCCGCTCCCTCGTGGACCCACATCGGGTAGTCGGCCATGGAAACGAGCGGCGCGGCGAGGTCCATCAGGTCCGCGAAGGTCACCCTGAAATCAGCTGTCCCGTCCGCCGGGTCCACATCCTCGGTCAGTGCCTCCATGATGTCGCCCATGGTGTCTTCGACCTCCGCCGGTGTCTTGGTGAGCATGTAATCAAATATCTGCTGTCCCATGGCCATGACGCTGGCGCCCACCTTGGGGGTGTCGCCGCCCATGTAGGTGGTTATCTCATCAAGCAGAGAGTAGAAATTGTCCATCAGTATTGCCGGGTCCTCGGTCGCGAAAAACGAATTGATGGGGTTGCCGCTGTTGTTATCGCTGTGCCCGTACAGGCGCTGGTCGGTTGCGGTGACCGCCCCCAGGGTGTTTTTCAGGTCGTCCAGAAGCGCAAGACCCGGATCGTCCGCCTGGTCAAGCAGGTAGGCGATTATATGCATGAACTCGGCGCCGATGGGGAGGTCTTCCCTGAGCATCTCTGCCATCAGGGCGTTGCCTCTGTCGCCGGGGACGCTGTCCCAGGCCGCTTTCAGAGCCGGATAATTGTCAAAAAGATGAAAAAGATTGAACGGCGCGCTCGGGTCGTTCGTCTGGAACTCTTTCATTTTTGAGTCAGAGCATGATATAAAAATTAATGAAGCGGAAATTATTACTAAAAACGACACTACTTTCTTAAACATGACTCGTCTCCCAATTAGTATATTCCCTGTATATATTATTAAGGAAAATTCAATTATATTGATCTTTCCCTATGGGACAATGTTGTACTGCAGGGGGGCTGAAGCTGAACCGTATTTCTGGAAACCTTTCTCATTGACAAGGCGTTTGAGGAAGTAAAATCATCCACCTCTGCCCGGCTCCCTGATGCAGATACCCCCTTTTCATGTAATCCATGTTATATTATTTGTGTGACCCTTTTACCGTCCATATGGACGGTATTCTTCTGTCAAATTTACTGATCGTAAAATAAAATGTCCAGTTAAAAATGTAGAATTTATACAATTCATAATCTTTTTTTAAAATATTTTTCTATTATATTAAAATTTTAATATTGTTTGTTGATTGTTTTAAACTATTGATATTTTTTGTCATTAACTCATGAATTATGACACTAAAGAATAGCATCCATTTGGATTTACTGGTTGCTATTTCATCATTAAATATGTATTATTTAATGGACTGTGATTTTAGGCGTCAAAAAAAGCTTCGCGGCCTGCGGAACTCGGACAAAAACGTTGGAACATTAATATTTGCAACAAGCGTAATATCTACATTGCATAGACAGGTATGAATGAATAATATACTCCGCAGCCTCACCGGATCAATAGCGCCACAACTGCTGCTGTTATTCATATTAAACGGCTGCATGTCCGGGTCAGACGCCGGCAGTGACGAGATCATGCTGCTCGGCAGTATCCCCGCCTACACGGACGCAACACTGTATGATTATATCAATGACGTTGATGAATATACCATCAGGCACTTTAATCCCACGCAGTATACCCTGTACGACCAGGCCGGCGATGAGATGGACCCCCTGGCCGACAACACGAACGTTCCCAATGTCAACCTCGATCTTACCCTTGACATGGGAATCACACCGAAAGACCTCTATTTCATTTTTACCAACATCAGCCCGTACGATACGACAGCGTATCCGTCAATAAACGACAGCGAAATGAACATGCAACAGTCAGCGATGATGGATCCGGCCCCGGCCAAACCGGTTCCGGACCAGACGGACATGTCCGGACAGCGCGGCACGCCGGAGGCGACCGAGTTCAACAGGAACCCCTATGCGTCTCTTGGCAAATACAACCCGGTGACCCTGCTCCTCAGCCTGGTGCCGCCGGGCGAACCGCTGTACGATGTTGCGAACACCAGCACGGGGTACTTTAAAATTGACAGATACACTGAAGTTAAGGCTACCTGCCGCTACTCTGACACGGTAACGGTTTCATCGCCTTTCGGTGACGACGACAACAACAAAACGCTGAACATCTGGGTCGCTGATAACTGCTGGCATGTCGGAGGCACCAGGGCAAAAAAAGTCAATCAGGACATGGTTAATCTCATGGCGGAAAAATTCCTTGCGGGCGGGCTTGACAACGACATCTACGACTGGGTCACGGCCATCTACGGCGAGGAATGGGAAACGGTTCCTGACACATCCCCCCTTTCTGATGCGGACCGCAACATGCTGATCGCGCCGAATAACGAAATCACGGTCCTCCTTTTCGACATCGACAACGACAACTCGACCACAGGCGGCGTGCTCGGCTACTTCTGGGCAAAGGACAATTTTATAAAGGAGTCCATATCGTATTCAAACGAGCGGATCATGTTTTACATGGACGCGGTCCTGTTTGCGACAGAAGAAGGCGCGTCCTGGAACCTCTCGGACCGGTGGCCTTCCGAGATCATATCTACCCTGGCGCATGAGCTCCAGCACATGATACAATTTTACCAGAAGACCGTGAGCCGCACAGACGGGTCAAGCGGCACCGAGACCTGGATCGACGAAATGTGCTCTCTCGCGACCGAGGACCTGGTATCGAGAAAGCTCGGGGTAAACGGCCCCCGCGGGGCCGATTTCGCATACGCGGAATGCATACCCTCCGCATCCGATCCCGCCTATAAAGATGGTTACATCTCGCTTGGCAGGATCCCCCTGGCGAATTACTTCAATGAATTTTCGGTTACGTCATGGTACCCGGGCAACTACAAGCTTATCAGCTATGCCCTGAACTACGCGCTCGGGTCCTACCTTTCACGGAACCACGAGGGGGCAGGGTTCTTCAGGCACATGGTGCAGAACGGCTACACGGACTACCGGGCCATCGAATACGCCCTTGAACAGACGACTCCGGCCCTGCCTGCTGAAAGCCGGACGTTTGGCGAGGTCCTCCGCAAATGGGCCGCGTCAAATCTTGTCTCGGATAAATATGACACGCCGGATTATTACGCCTATAATAACGGGCCGTTGGGAGACTGGTTCACCAGTACCGCTTCAACGCTTGAATATACCATCGGATCCATCGATCTGTACAGATATCGGTATCAATCCTATTACGGCCCCTATATTTACACAAACATGCGGGCAGACACCATGCCTGCCGCATCGAACATATACTACCTGGCCGGAGAAGACCTGTCCGGACAAAATACATGGAACATTAAGCTAAGAAGCAACGTACGGCTTACCGTGGTGGCCAGGGACGCCCTCCCCCTCCCCTGACCGGTGTGCGGCCAATTTTTTTATTGACGTAAATCCTTTCCACCCTCATAACCGTGAAACAACCTGAAAACGAGGTATCGTATGATAGACACGAAGCTCCTGGAGATTCTCGCCTGTCCGGCCTGCCGCGGGGACGTCGAGTACAACACCAAGGACGAAAAGATCGTCTGCACCGAGTGCGGCCGGCGGTACCCGGTGAAGGACGGGATCCCGGTCATGCTGGTCGACGAGGCTGAGGTGCCTGAGGCCGGGGCCTCCAAGGAATAGAGTAATCTCATTGACGGAATTATCCCTCACAAAATTTCTTTAGAACAGGAAGAGAGCCATGTTTGATTCAAAATCACCGGTGGTAAAAGTCGTAAGCTACGCCATTACCGGCTTTTTTGTCCTCATTATCGTTATATCCTTCGGCATGCCGGATTTCATTTCACGCATGGGGCTCGACCAGAGCGTTATCGCGATCGTCAATGGCGAAAAGGTCGACCGGTATGACTATCTCCGCTACCGCGACAGCAGGTTCGGCAACATGCGCGGCGATGGAAAGATGGACGACATGATACTGAATTATTACATCAACGACGTCCTCCTCCTGCAGGAGGCGCGGAAGACAGGCTTCTACGTGACGGATGACGCGGTCAAAGAATACATTAAAAGCATTCCCGGCCTGCGCGATCCGGATACCGGCACGCTGAGCGCCGACCGTCTGAACTATTTCCTGGAGCGGGCAAACTTGAGCTTCAACGACCTGCAGAAGACCGTCAGGAAAGACCTGCTCCGGGAGCGGTTCTTCCAGTTCCTCAGGATGGGAGTGGCGGTCCCTGAAGATGAAGTTACGGCGGAGCAGGTAGCTGCCGTTTCCAGGGCGCAGATAAAATATTCATTCCTGAGCACGATGGACCTCCAGAAAACGCTCGGAGAACAGGTCAGGGTGACTGACGCCGAGGTCACCGCGGAGATGGAGAAAAACAAAAAAGAGATAAAGGACCCGAAAACAGACCGTGAACGGATACGGAAAAAGCTGGAGTCCTCCAAGCTTGCGCGACTGAAAAAAGAGATTGTGGACCGGATAAACGCGATAGCCCTGCGGGGAGGTTCCTTTGACGAGGCCCAGGCGGTATTTCGGGGGAACGTTGCCATCTCCCGTATTTTCAAGATCGGCGAAAATCCCGCCGATGATAAAGGCCGGCCCCTTTCAAGCATCAACGCTTCAAAATTATTCCTCGAGGAATTCATACAGCTCCCGCTGCACAGCTCATCGCGGGTCATAACCGCCGAGTCCGGGCTCTATATCTATACTCCGGTGCTGAAGGACATTAAAACTGACACGCTTCCGAAAGACAGCAAGGAACAGGCGTCCATTGCGTCCAGGCTTGAACAGGAAAGCATCAGGATGCTATCGACGAATATGATGCAAAAATTGTACGAAAAATCGAAAATAATAAAAAATTTAAAAACTGATTGATATATATCGGGCGGTTTGATAACCTTTGTACTATTAGAACCTGTAGAGGTCATGCCAGATTATGCCGAATATTAATGCCGAATTCGTAAATCCGTTTCTTGAGGCGGCAAGCGCCGTTTTCAAGTCAATCCTCAATGTCGACCTGAGGCGTGGAAAGCTGGTAATCAAGGACAGCCCCATCCCTTCCCTTGATCTTGCCATCCTGATCGGCATAACCGGCGGCGTGACGGGCGAGGTCGTGTACAGCATGGGATTCAATATGGTATACAAGATCGCGAACGTCCTCGTTCCCGGTCTCACCGAGGAACAGATCCAGCAGGAATACAAAGACATCATCGGTGAAATGGCGAACATGATCACCGGCAACGCCATGAACCTGTTCGCAACAACCGGAAAGCGAATCAACATGACCACTCCCACGGTGGTCGTGGGCAAAGATTTTACCATCACCCTGATCAAGCAAACGACCCTGGGCATTAACCTCTACAGCCCCATGGGCCAGCTTGAGATGAACGTTGCCCTGAAATAATCCGCAACAGCATTTGTTCCGATAACTATCTGCAAGCTACCGATAACTATCGTCAAATAGTTATTATATACCACGGGCTTTACTCTGACCCCCCTTCTCTTTTATGTACAAAATCAAGAAAGAAGACAGGTTTTGCCACTATCATATTTACTCTGACCCCGTTAAATGAATGTGTAAAACGTGTATGGAATGTGGAGCTACCGATAACTATCGGCGCTCTTCACGACAGGTCGGACTGCGCGGTCATGGAGTCTTCGTCAAGCACGTAATCCCCGAACACGGCCGGCGCCTCGTTCTGCAGAATCTTCAGCATCATCGCGCACACCCTGCGGATCTCCCACTGGGCGCCGCGCGCGAGGCGGAGGTTGAATATCATCCTGAGCTCCCTGAAGTTGGCTGAAAACACGATCTGGCTCTCTGAAGCGTTGGGGAGCACAAAGCGAGCGTCCTCTTTTTTTATTCCCCGAGCCCTGAGAGCGCGGTACGATTCCTCCGCCCGGGCCATCGCCTCGCGAAAGATAACTGCCGCGCCCTCGTCGGCCAGGATGTCAGCAGGGATGACGTAATTAAAGCCCGTCTCGTCCACATACCGCTGTGACTGCTGCGAGTAGCTCGCCAGGCGGTGACGCACGAGCTGGTGCGTGAAGGCGCGTGAAGCGCCTGTTATACGGAACGACGCCGAGGCGTGCTCAAGAATAGAATGGTGACCGCGCCTGATGCAGTTTCGGATAAAGCTCCGCTCGCTCCCTTCCGCAATGCGGTCAAGCGAGAGGTAGCAGGTCCTGCCCGCCTCCTCGATGAGCTTTTCGGCCCCCGGCGTTATCGCCAGAAGCGTCACGGTCGGTTTTGTTATTTCCATATTATTGAATACTCCTCTGTATTGAGCCGCCCCATCCCCCTATCCCCCTTCCCCGTTCACGAGGAAAGGGGAAAAAGAAATTCCTGCTTATTCTCGCACCATCTCGCGTCACCTCCCCCGCGTGCGGGGGAGGTGGCCGCAGGCCGGAGGGGGCGTTAAGGCTCAGTCCCTATATCTTCATCCCCGAAAAACCGTAGAACGCAAGCGCGAGCAGGCCCGCGGTGATAAACGTGATGGGTGCGCCCTTCAGGTTCTCGGGGATCTCTGCGATCTCCAGGCGCTCCCGGATCCCCGCCATGATAATAAGCGCCAGCGTGAACCCGATGCCGCCGCCGAGCCCCTGTACCATGCACTTCATGAGGCCCAGGCTCGTGCCGTGATCCATGAATCCGGACCTGACGTTCAACACGGCAACGCCGAGGACCGCGCAGTTGGTCGTAATGAGCGGCAGGAAGATTCCCAGGGACTGGTAGAGCGCCGGGGACATCTTCCGCACCGCCATCTCGACAAACTGGACCAGCGCGGCGATGACAAGAATGAAGACGATCGTTATGAGGTACGCGATGCCGTTGGGCACCAGCACGTATTTATATATCGGATAGGTGATGAAGGACGTCAGGGTCATGACGAATATCACCGCCAGCCCCATGCCCAGGGCAGAATCGAGCTTCTTTGACACGCCCAGGAAGGGGCAGAGGCCGAGCATCCGCGACAGGACGTAGTTATTGATAAATATCGTGCTGAGCAGTATCGTTACGAAGACCCTGATCTCCATTCCTTCCCTACCTCCCCTTCTTCCGTGAATTGACCGCGTTCATGGCCCAGAGCATGAGGGCGAGGGTGAAAAAGGCTCCCGGCGCCAGCGCCATGGCCAGAGCCGGCTCCATGCCGGGAATCAGGGTATAGCCGAACAGCTTGTTCGCGCCGAGAATCTCCCTCACTGCAGAGAGCACGACAAGGGTGAGCCCGAAGCCGATCCCCATGCCGAGGCCGTCCAGGACGGAAAGGAAAACGCCGTTCTTCTGCGCGAACTCCTCGGCCCGTCCCAGGATGATGCAGTTCACCACGATGAGGGGGATGAATATACCGAGCGACCGGTACACCTCGGGCTGATAGGCCTCGAGGAGAAGGTCCACGACGGTAACAAAACCGGCGATGATGGTGATAAAGATCGGAATGCGCAGGTGCGCGGGCACGATGACCCGTATTGCGGAGACGAGCAGGTTGGAGCTCACAAGCACGAAGGTGGCGGCAAGCGTCATCCAGAGCGCGTTTGACACGGAGACTGACACCGCCAGCGTCGGGCAGAATGCGAGGCCCAGTACGAGCTGGGGGTTTTTCTCCCACAGTCCCTTTGCAAACTCCTTCCAGTAATTCATCGTATCCCTCCGGTCTGTTCGGCTGCTGCCGCCTCACGTGCCCTTCTGAGCCGGTCCAGGCCCGATTCAAGGCCGCGAACCACCCCGGCAGATGTTATGGTTGCCCCGGTAATGGCCGATATCGCGTTTATTTCCAGAAGGCCGTCCCGCATGCCCGGCTCCCAGTCGCCGCGTTTTACTATCTGAATCTTCTCGTTCGCGTCCAGTCCCTTGAACTGATTCTGGAACCAGGGAATCCGCGTTGCATCGCTGAAGTCTCGTTCCGGGATGCCGCCCTTCAAATGGTCCCAGAGTGTCTCACGGTCCGCAACTTCCAGACAGCGGTCGCCGAGTCCCGGCGTCTCCGACTGGCTGATGATCGAAAGACCGAGCACTTCCCCCTTTTCGTCAACCCCCGCCATCATTACCATGTCGCCTCCGTATCCGGTTCCCTTTGTCAGAAAGGCGTAGGCGCGCACGGTTCTGTTCTCAACTTTTTTTTCAGCTTCCCAGTAGGTAAATTCGACGCCGTCGACGGCGATCGTTCTGGAAGAGAGCACGATATAACCGGGAAGCACCAGCGAAAGTGCCGCCTCCTGTTTTTGCCGGGCCCGCTTGATTATGATCGGACCAGCGAGTCGCTCCACGTGGGAAAGGAGAAATACGCTCGCCACGGTTATCGCCGTAAGAACGAGGGTCGGCCTGATGATCTGGCGGCCTATCTTCATGCGCCCGCACCCCTGCGCCGTTTTGATGCGCCAAAGACCTTCGGCTTCATATAGCGATCGATGAGAGGCACAAACGCGTTCATGATCAGTATCGAGTAAGACACCCCTTCGGGATACCCTCCCCATGTCCTTATGACAAACGCTATAAGGCCGCATCCGGCGCCGAAAAGAAGCATGCCCTTCCGGGACACCGGAGAGGTGACCATGTCGGTCGCCATGAAAAAGGCGCCCAGGACGAGACCGCCGGAGAGAACATGAAAGAGCGCAACAAGGTGCGGCGCGGGATTCCCCGTCAGCGCCGCATGGGCGGCCGCCAAGGCGGCAGCCACGCCGATAAAGGAGACCGGAACATGCCAGGTAATCACCTTGCGCGCGAGGAGGAAGACCGCGCCCGCCAGGAGGAGGAGTACTGACGTTTCCCCGACGCACCCGCCCCTGTTGCCGATAAAGAGCGAAAGGAACATGTCAGGCGAAAAGGCGATGTCATTGATCCGCACGGGATCGATGCCGTGGTCCGCAAGGATCTTCGGACCTGCTTTGAGGAGCGCGAGCGGCGTCGCCCCGGTGAGTGAGTCATACACTGCGACCGGGAACCCGGGGTTCGATGCCGCCGGCGACAGGACGTTCGTTTCGCTGAAATTGTGCCAGCTCGTGGTCATGTGTACCGGCCAGGATGCCATGAGAAAGGCGCGCGCGGCCAGCGCCGGGTTGAAGATATTGAACCCGAGCCCGCCGAAAAGCTGTTTGACAATGATAATCGCAAAAAACGAGCCGATGGCGACCGTCCACCAGGGCGCGCCAGGCGGAACATTCATGCCGAGCAGGAGCCCTGTAATGACCGCGGACCCGTCCAAAACGGTAACTTGTCTGCGAAGCAAAAGACGCATTGCCGCTTCGGCCACGACCGCTGATACGACCGCCGTACCGATCAGCAGGGCCGCACGGTGGCCGAAAAGATACACGGAATAGGCGGCGGCGGGCGTCAGGGCGATGACCACCGACCACATGATTTTTGGGACGGATTCCCCGGAGCGTATATGGGGTGGATGTGATACAAGCAGCGTGTCATCCTTCTTTTCAGTACCGGTCATGGCTCCGCCTCTATTTCCGCGCGGCCCTGATTTTCTGCTGGGCCAGCTTTATAAAATGACTGAGCGGCCGGTGCGCCGGACAGACATAGCTGCACGAACCGCACATGATGCAATCAAACGGGTTCAGGTCCTCCGCGAGGTCGATTCTTCCCTTTTCCACTGCGTTGCCCAGGTCGCACGGCAGGAGACCGGCGGGACAGACCGAAACGCAGGCGCCGCACCGTATACACGGGGAATATTCCCTGGCCGCAACCCCCTTCCCTGCGAGGAAGAGCAATCCGGACGTCCCCTTTACCACGGGTACGTCGAGGGAATGGACGCTCTGGCCGCACATCGGCCCGCCCATAACGATTCGCACCGGCGGCTCCCTGAAGCCGCCGCATTCCTCAACGATATCGGCGATTTTCATGCCGATGCGCACCTTGTAATTGCCGGGGCGCTCGATCGCGTTTCCCGATACCGTGATGTACCGCGTGTACAGAGGCCGGTTGTAGAGGACCGCTTCGCGGACCGCATGCACGGTCCCCACGTTATGCACAACCACTCCCACGTCCATCGGGAGGCCGCCAGACGGGACACGCCTGCGAAGCAGGCTGTAGATCAGCTGCTTCTCCGCGCCCTGCGGGTAACGTGTGGCCAGCTTTTTGACGCGGATGCCATCAGGAATACCCGGGGCCGCAATAGATTTTTTCAATGAAACGATCGCCGCACCCTTGTTGCTCTCAATGCCGATGACGGCGTTCGCGGCCCCGAGCGCCCTCATGAGAATTCTTGTCCCCTCAATCACGGCGTCGGGGAATGTCTTCATCAGCATGTCATCGACCGTAAGATACGGCTCACACTCGGCGCCGTTAACGACAAGAGTGTCGATCCTTTTGCCAGGGGGCGGGGAGAGCTTCACCGCGGACGGAAATGCCGCTCCGCCAAGACCGACGATGCCGGCTTCCCTGATCCTGTCGAGGAGCTCCTCGCGGGCAAGGGCCGTCCAGTCGCGTGTTTCATGCGGCATTGCTGACGAGGAAAAAGTCCCCTCTGCTTCAACGATGACGGATTGCTGCGGCCCATACACCGTGGGCACCACGGCGATATCCGCCACCTTCCCGGGGATGGATGAGTGGACATTGGCGCTAATCATGCCGTCGGCGCGTCCGATAAGCTGGCCTTCGGAAACGATGTCCCCGGCCTTTACTGCCAGCTTCGCGGGCGCTCCGACGTGCTGCTGGAGCGGTATATAACAGGTATGCGGGATGGGAAGATTTACAAATTTCAGTTCTTCGGTAATGCTTTTATGTTCAGGCGGATGTATCCCTCCGCCAAAGCGTGAAAACATTATCATACATCCTTGGTGGAGTATATCTCATCCTTAATAGGCAGTTCTTTCCTTAAATTTTTGATATACGGGAACAATTCGCCCGATTCAGTATAGTATTCACAATCGTCCATTATTCTGCGTGCCACGGTAAAAAACTTGTACAGTTTCTCCTCGCCGGAGCGCTTGACCCATTTCTTCTTGAGGCACTTGACCCTGAGCACATAGCGGTCCGGCTCCGATTCATATTGTCGTATGACGATGCAGTACTGGCAATTGGCGCAAAATATTTTCTCCTTTGACATTCGATAACTCCTTGGTGTATTACTATATGATGAACGCGCTGCAGCGTACGCTTTTTCTTCGGCGGGCACCCGTATACTGGATGTGCCGTGATCATTCCAAAAAGGACCGGATGCGTTTTTCCCGGTCTTCTCCTGGAATTTCTCAATAAGAAATAAGACCGATAATCAGTCAAGTAGTTTTTTGATGCCTGCAAGCCACAGGCCCGAAACGCCGGTTTCACATGGGACCCGGGGGGCTCTATAGCACAAGCGGCACGCAGCCCTCCTGCTGCGTCCACTGCCATGCCCGCGATCGATTAAAAATTATATTTTTTATTGACATAAAGCATCACCGGCAATAGTGTCAAAAACGAGATTACAAGACATAATGCAATGACCCTTTCCGAGAACCAAAGAACGAGCCAGAGGGCTCAGAAGAAGATCAACTCCCTGATTCTGAGGGAGATGCAGATCGGGATGGACGAGCTCATCGAGCTGAGGCAGAACCCGTCACTTCTTGTCGACACGGGCTATGAATATATCGAGATGGGCGAATATGAAAAGGCCCTCAGGCTTTTCAGCATCGGCGCCATGCTCGACAGCAGCGATCCCGACATCCTGAACGGCCTCGGCATTGCCCTGTGCGAGCTCGGAAAATTCAAAAAATCCAGGCAGGTTCTCGAACGGTCAATTCGATTCAACCCGGATGATGCCGTGACGCTGGCGAACCTCGCCGGCGTCTGCTGGGAGATGGGCGATCCTGAGCAGGCCATCTATTACTACAGCAAGTCCCTCGAGGTCACCAGGGACATCGAGGAGATCCACTTCAACCTGATCAACCTCTATATTGAAACGGGCGCCCTTTTCATGGCCTACATATCATGCCTTGACTTCGTCGAGCGCTTTCCGGAGGACGGGGAAGCGAAGGAGCTCATGGAGGAGATCATCCTCAACCTCGCCATATCTATGTATTAAAACTTCTTCCTGATGCGCCGGATATAATCGGCGGCGCCTTCACGCTCCAGCCCACGCAGCGCCTGCCGTATTTCATCTTCAAGGTCGATCCGCCAAGAATCACCCTCCCTTTTCATGCGGAACATCATCTCCTGGCCGATCATGTTCTCCACCGGGTGGTCAGTGTAACGGAGCCGTATCTCCCCCCGGGATCCTTCGGATTTTCTGTAGACCTCGGCCCATCTCGTCTTTTCATTGAAGAGCGGAAGAACCCGCAGCCGGTCCTGTTCCGCGATAACGCCGTCGCGCACGGCGTCATCGATTGCATCAACGGTTCCGGCCGTGTAGAAGCGCTTCGCTTCCTCAAAACTCCGGGCCGAGAGGAGCTTCTCAAACACGCCGTCAAAGCCTGCGGGGGCCCGCTCCCGGGAGCACCCCACTCCTGCCGCGAGGGACGCCGCAATCGTTAGCGTAATCATGATGACACCCGGCCTGCCCACTTCAACACCCTCAATCGAATATATTTGAATACTGAAGCTTGTTTTTTAGATTGAAGAAATCACTCCCCCGCGGCACGTCCCGCAGCCTGGTAAGGAGCGTATCCTTGTCGATGAGCTCGGAAAAGGAAACCGCCTTCAGGTCGAAATTGTCGGTTACCGACACCATGATGCCGAAGTTGCCCTCCAGATAGTACTTTGCCGCGCCATAGCCGAGCATGCTTCCCATGACCACATCAAACGCCGTGGGGTATGCGGACCGTATCTCGTAACCCACCTGCTTGGGGGTCACCTTGATTTCAAGGCCTGTCTTATCCTTGTACCGCTCCTTGACATGCTCTGACAGTATCGTGGATATCTTTGCCTCTCCCATCCTCATATTGCCGTGCCGGTCCGTTGCCTTGGGCTTAAGGTCTTCAGGCATTTTATCGACGATCCCCTCTGAGATCGCGATTACGCCGTATGGCTTGTGGTCGTTCTCCCTGGTGATAATCACATCGGTTATCCGTTCAACGAGATGTTCCAGATTGACCACGTCTCCTTCAATATCCTCGGCGGAAATCATCAGAATCGCCTCGGACGCGATCCCGGCAGCGTAGGTTATCCAGCCTGATTTCCTCCCCATCAGCTCCACGATAAAGAAGCTGTCCGTTGCCTGTGCGTCGGCCTTCAGGTTCAGCAGTATCTTCTGCGCCACGTCAACCGCGGTCCAGTACCCGAAGGTCCAGGGGATGCCGTAATAGTCGTTGTCGATGGTCTTGGGGATATGGATCACCGGGAAGCCCATGAGCCAGAGATAGTTTGCGGTCTTCAGGGTATCGTCCCCGCCGATTGAGACAAGAGCGCCGATCTCCAGGTGCTCGAAGGCATCGAGAATGTTCCTGAGCCGGTTGTTCTTCTCCGGGTTGTTCAGATCTTCCATTGTCCTGATATCTTTACCCGGGTTGGCTCGGGACGTGCGGAGGAATATCCCCGATCTGTTCCGCGCCTTGGTTATCTCGTGGGTGATGGTGCCGTAGTGGAGGTCTTTCCGAAGCTTCGGGTAATTCTTGTTGAAGTCCTGGAGGAACTCGTAGCCGCGCATGATCCCAATGACCGGCACGTTATTGTCAAGGAAATTGACCGCGGTTGATGATATAACCGCGTTCGCGCTCGGCGCCGGCCCTCCCGAGAACAGGATACCGACCTTGTTATACTTCGGTTTCATAGTTACCCTCCATCCCCTCGTGAACGGCAGGGAGCCGCTTTGAAAAAATTAGCAGTTTGCTGAAAAACAGCAGACTGCTAATGCGGTACAGGAAGTACCGCCATTTTTTGAGGCATCAGCCGAGAAAAATGTGATGTTTTAAGGATTCACTTCTCAAAACCGTCCCTGAAAAACTCCATGGAGGGAGTTTTTCAGTAAAAATGTGAGTTTGTAGTTTTAAACGGGAAAGCGGCCCTGTCAAGCACATTCGTCCTTTCTGCCGCAGGCTGCTCGCCGTTTTTTTGTTGATTCTTTACGGATTCGAATTATTTTTTACACGATGACAAGAGCCGCCGCTCTCGTGGCGCGCGCCTCGGTCTGCGCCAGACCACGGACGTGGAGGAATATAATGGATTTTACAATCAGGAATCTCGGAAAGACCGCGATTCAGTCCCCGCTGATTACAAACGGCCTCTTCACTGACGAGTCTTTCGTAAGCGATGGCCAGAAAATTATTTACGATCCGTTTTTTTCAGAAGATACGTCAGGCCGTCCCGGTCCACGGCCCGGATTCGAACAGGCCGGCCCGCGGAAAATGATACACTTCAAGCCGGAAGAAACGCGCTCCGCAATTTTAACCGCCGGCGGCCTCTGTCCGGGCATCAATGCGGTGATTCGCTCCATTGTCATAGAATCATACTACCGCTACGGCGCCCGGTCCATTACCGGCATCAGGTACGGGTACAGCGGCCTGAATCCCGCCAAGGACTTTACGCCGATCGAACTGACGCCGGATCTTGTCGAGGACATCCACCTGGAGGGCGGCACCATCCTCGGCTCTTCCCGCGGCGGCACGGAGGAAATGGAGGTACTGGTGGACACGCTCGCACGTCTCGGGATACATATCCTCTATACCATCGGGGGGGACGGGACCCTCAGGGGCGCGCATAAAATCTCGGAGATCGCCCTGCGGAGCGGCATGGATCTCGCGGTCGTGGGCATCCCGAAGACCATAGACAACGATATCAGCTTCATTCAGCGCTCCTTCGGGTTCGAAACCGCCTACTCGCAGGCTTCGGAATCTATATACGCGGCGCACACCGAATCGAAGGGCGCTCCCAACGGGATCGGGCTCGTCAAGCTCATGGGCCGTCATTCCGGCTTTATCGCCGCCCATGCCTGCCTCGCCATGAGCGACGTCAATTTCGTTCTCCTCCCCGAGGTGCCCTTCGACCTCGAGGGCGAAAACGGCTTCCTTGCGCATTTAAAGAGGAGGATGCTGAACCGGCACCACGCCGTCATCTGCGTCGCGGAGGGAGCGGGACAGGACCTTGTTGAGAAGGACAACACGCCGCAGCAGCGCGACGCTTCCGGCAATGTAAAACTTGACGACATCGGGGTGTTTTTGAAGAACGCCATCACCCGGTTTTTCAGAGAGGAGGGGATCGAGATAAACCTCAAGTACATTGACCCGAGCTATCTTATCCGGAGCGCGCCCCCCGTGCCCACGGATTCCTTCTTCTGCTCCCAGTTGGGGCAGTTCGCGGTGCACGCGGGCATGGCGGGAAAGACGGATATGGCGGTGGGACTCTGGAACAACATCTACACGCACGTGCCTATCGAGCTCGCGGTCTCCAGAAGAAAGACGATCGACCCCGCATCGCTGTTCCTTTACAACGTGATAAGCGCGACAGGGCAGCCGCTGTCTATGAAAAATAAGTAGGGGCGGACAGGCCTACCTGCGGAGCATCCGTGATATGCCTGCTTTTTTCGCCATCAGGAAACTGTATGCCCTCTCCTGACGGCCATGCTCGACCGGTTCATAATCATCGCAATTGACGCTCCATCCGGCGCCGTAAAGGGAATCGAGCAGTAATTTGAGATCGTCCGCGGCCAGCGATTCTATGCTTTTCCCGAACAGGACCTCGCCGTCATACCGGTCATCCTTCCCGGCCAGGTCGCCGCAGAGCCCGCCGGATTCATCGAGAAAAACGTTTTTGATTTCATAGTAGCGCAGAGAATCCCCGGAACGGGTGGCCATGTCGCGCACTACCACCCTCTTTAGCTGGACCGGCGCGCTGGTCCCCCGTGTCACCTCGTTTATCCGTTCTTTGATCGCAAAGATCATTTCCTGACGGGTATCTTCAACAATGCTGCTGATGTCAAATGCCTGTGCCATGAGGAACCCCTTTTGCCCGGCAGGACCCGGGTCTGAATATTAATCGGGGATGTCATACAATCCGTATCATCAGAATTATCACGCACGCGGTCCCGATACCAGCGGAACGCTTATTAACGGCCTAAGTGACAGCCCCTGTTATTATATTCGGAATTCCGGACGTATAACTGCATTTTTTATTTTTTCTGGCGGCCTGCCTTCAGCACGCAGGCAGACGCCTGACCGCGTACGACCAGGGCCCGTCCCATACCGGTCCGCCGTTTCGCCCGAGCGAGCGGTTGACGCCGCCGGCGAACCTGTCGCGCATGTAGTGCATCGCCCGCGCCATCCTTGTATCGTCCCTGGCGGTCCAGATCAGAATGTGAAAATGGTTGTCATGATGCCCGAAGGTGATGGTATCGATATCGAACAGGTCGAGGGCGGCATCCGCTATCTCCATCATAACCGACTCATACAGCTTCTTCTTTTTTCTTCCCGCGAAAATGCCGGTAAATTCATCAAGATCAAGACAATTCGCATTAATTTCGTAGATAACAACTGGCACTCTTTTCTCCGTACGTGCACGCATCGGCTCCCTCCGGTGAATAAATATTCGCCTCCGGCCGGGCGGTTCACTCTGCGACCGCGTTCGCGGTGCGTGCGTCCCGGCCAGGCGTCGTCGTCCTGGTAACGAACGGGGAACCGGATTCATAAAAATTTTTTACATTTCCCTGCGCCGTATTCGACTGCCTGTGCCTGACGGCAGGTGTTTTCACAGACGTCCCGGCGAGGGCGTGCCGGCCGCCCAGTCGGCACAGGTATCGGTATCGCCCGCCCCGGTCCTGGAAAGCGAGCTCCCGGCCGGCGCAGAGGGCATGGTGGCGCTCCCCCATGTTTCGTCGGGCGCAAACCCGTCCGCTCCCCCCTCTATGTAAACAATATCGACCCGCTCTCCGCCCGGCGACGAGAGCACTACTGTCTCCCCGCTGTTGTTCAGGGTAAAGGTGAAACAGCCGAAGTCGGGATAAGCGCCGAACAGGGAATAAAAAGCATCAGGCGACTGCCCGACAACCGCGCAGGAGTGAGCCTCCACAACACTCCCCTCTGGCAGGACAAGGGGCCTGCTTGCCGATGAGCCGTCCGTCAGACTCATCCCCTCAATGTCGCAGGCATAGTCGTTATCGTTATACAGCTCGATAAACTCAAGCCCGTCATCCGCCCCCGTCGCGTCATAAAACACCTCGCTGATACGAATCTTCCCGTAGTCGATCTTCCGCCGCACCTCCACCTCGGCTTCAGCGCTTATATCATCAAGGCGCGCAATGATACGCGCATTACCCGGCGCTCGTCCGGTTATAATGCCATACCTGTCTATGGCAGCTATGAGCGCGTCCCGGCTCTCCCAGATGACGCTTTCCGCCGGCCTCCTGGTCCCGTCTGTGAACAATACAATCGCCGTCGCGAGCGCCGTTTCCTGTTCCATAATGCATCCGGCCGAAAGAATGATCTCCAATCCCCGCGCCGTTTTCTGCGAGAACGGCTGAAGAAACGGGTTAAACTGTTCAGGAGTGTCGCATCCGGATGTCAGCAGCGCAAACAGCAGCATGAGGGTAATAAATTTTAGCATGGGAACCCCCTGTTACAGCATTTCTAACAGGGGATACGATCGGGAGAGCGTAATCGTAAAAAAATTTTTTTAAAAAAACAGAAAGGCGGGGTCACGTCACCCCGCCTTTCTGTTTTTTACCTTGCCGCGAGAGGGACTTGAACCCTCACAGGCGTAACGCCCACAAGATCCTGAATCTTGCGTGTCTGCCAAATTCCACCATCGCGGCCTACAACGATTAAGACATACGAATTAACCGCGGTATTTGTCAAATATAAATTCAGTTTTTTTAGGGGGCCAGAGCAACAACCGATAGTTATCGGTGCGCCAGGGATCAGAGCAACCTCCGGGCCGATAGTTATCGGTAACAGGGGCCAGAACTCGGACATTGTTTCGAACATTTTCTCCCCCTTCCCCGTTCCGACAGATATCAATCCCTCATGCTTTCTTACAAGCCCCCCTCCGGGGGGCTTGGGGGGCGTCTTATATCATGCCTAAACCCGGTACTTCTGTATCTCCCTGATCCTGTATTTCTTGTGCCCCGCTTCGGTATCAAGGGTCACCGTATCGTCCTTCCTGGCGCCCAGGAGCGACTTGGCGATAGGCGACCGGTATGAAAGGACCCGTTTTTCAAAATCCGCGTCCCAGGGCCCGAGAATTGTATAATCAATCTCCTCGCCGGTATCCTCGTCATGCAGAATCACCCGGGTGCCGATAGTGACCGATTCCGTAGATATCTCGGCCGGGTTTAGAATCTTGGCCCGTTTCATCTCGCCATCGAGCTTTGAGATCGAGAGCTCAAGCGTCGCCTGTTTTTCCATCAGGGCGTTGTATTCCACGTTTTCCCTCATGTCGCCCGAAACATCGGCAACCTTGGTGAGCTCCTTGGAATTATTGACGATCTCAACGGTGACGAGCCGGTCCAGCTCCGCCTTCATCCTTTCATATCCCTCCTGCGAGACGATGAGCTTTTCGATGTCCTGCTCCCATGCCTCGTCGGGCATCGCCTTGACCGGCTGGAATCCTTCGTGCTTCGAGCGGATGAGGGCGAGGAAGGACTCCTTCTGCGGCTCCTCTATATAGGAAATATTGCAGAATAGATCGTGGAGCTTGCCGAGAAACGCGGGCTCGAACTGTTCAACAATGTTCCGCAGCACGGCCGAATTGTTGTCGAACAGGAGGTCGACCGTCATGTTCTTCAGCCTGTTTCCCTCCAGCTCGATCTTCTTGAGCTCGTTCATCAGGCGGAAATACGATACGACCAGCCGCTCGCCCGAATAGTCAAGCCAGTCGTAGTCCCACTGCCTGCCCATGAGATTCCTCGCGACCCAGATGAATATCTCCGGGTACTGCTTCATGCCGATCAACACCCGGTCGATGAACCCGTTTATTATCTTGTACGCGTGGGCGCGCATCAGATTGTTCATTATATACTTGTGAATCCGGACCGGAGTCTCAAACAGGAGTTCGGAGAGAATCTGCGGCCAGTCCTCGCGCGACTCCTCTATGAGGTTCACCAGGTCCTTCTTGTAATCGTACGACGAAATCTTCATTGAAAGAATGGGAAGCTCATTACTCTGCTTGATGAAATCCACGACCTTCTGGCGTAGCGCGTCCAGCTTGAGCTTTCCCGCATCGACGAATTTCGTCATGTCCTTCAGGATCATATAGGAGAGCACCTGGCGCGTCTCGGAATCGCCCTTCATCTCATTGGTAAAATAATCGATGAAATACGGGGCGACCGGCAGTCCGTCATTCGCATCGATGTTGTTGACGAATTCAATGGCGATATCGAGCTTTTTGCTGAACGAATCTGATCCGGTAAAGCTCTCCAGCAGCTCCTCGGCGAAGGTGACCGGCTTGTCGCGGGTAAATATCAGGTCCTTTTTCTTTTCCGAAAAACCATAATGCGGGTCGCGCTTAATCTTCGTCCGCGCCTTGCTCCACCACTTCGACCATCCCTTTTCAGACACATAGCCGGGAATGAGCTCACGCTTGACGTCCTCGAGTAAAATCTTGCCGCCGTACGACCTGATCAGGATCTCGAAAAACTGCATGAAATCGTCCTTGAAGAGGTTCTTCGCGTATTCCGGGTCCTCGTACTGCACCACATATAGATGGTCGTGCGGGATCGGCGACAGCGACTGGAGCGCCATCTGGATCGACATCTTGTGGTCCGGCTTGCTGCTGAAATTGATCACGATGTTCTCACTGTCCATCGCCGTTATCTTGCCCAGCTTCCATGTGTTGTGATAGGCATAGTTCCCCACGTCGAACACGATGTTCTTTTCAAAGTCCTGGATGGCGTATTTGACCGGTGTTTTGTAATTTGCGAGCTTCGACAGCTTCATGAACTGCTCGAACTGCGAATGCTCGTTGTACTTGACCCGGTACAGGTTTACGAGGTCACGCCGCGCATGCGCGTCGTCCGGCCGGTATTTCAGGACCTTTTTCAAGAGTTCTATCGAAAGATCGGGATTCTCCTGATCGCGATACTTCTGGAGGAGTATCTTGATGAGGCTCGCGACAAGGTCAAACTGCTTGGCCTCCACCAGAAACCGCTCTATCCGTTCGAAGAAGGCGATATCCCCCCACGAGACAGATACGAGCTTGCTCCAGAGACTGGTGACCTCCTCATACTTTTTATTCTTGATGAACCCCTCTATCGAGAGCTTCATGTAATAGATGCTCTTTTCCGGCTCTTCATCCACAATTGCGAAGGCGAGCTTCTTCGCCAGCTCGGCGTCAAAGCGATCGATCTTGAGAAGGCTTTCCAGAACCGGAATGGCATCCTTGTTCCTGCCAAGGCGCTCCAGGCTCAGCGCCAGGGCTCGAAGCGCGGCGCTTGACTCGCCGTATTCCAGTATCTTTTCCGCGAGAAGCTCGACCACGGCCCACTTGTGGAACCCCGTAAATTTTTCGATGAGAATGCGCAGCTTCTTCGCGTCCTCCGGCCGGTCGAGGTGGTTGCCGATCTCGCCGATCAGATACATCGACGTGATCGACTCTGGATGATCCTCCAGGTGTTTCCTGCAGGCTTCAAGCGTTTCATGGATCGCATCCTCTGAGACGACCGCGTTGAACAGGTCATCCAGGATCTTGAACTTGGAGATGCCGATATCCTTCGGCTCGATACGACCCCACATCTCCTCCTTGAAAAGCGAATCCAGTCTTTCCATTATCTTTTGTTTTGACATGCCATGACCCCTTTCTATATTCTGTAGCGCATCCCCCGATTTTCATCGATGCGCTCCTCATGCCGCCGCCGGCGAGACAAACGGCGCGGGAATGTGCCGCGCCTGCATCCTTCATCCGCCTCCGGAACAGGGAGCGCATAATGCCGCTCTGCTAACCGAAAATTCAATATTTTAAAAATAGAAAATACCCATCACGTGTGTCGATGGGTATTTCCGGTCAAAAAAGAAATGCTGGTAATGTAAAGTGTAACTATCTACTGCTGTTTCTTTTCTCCGCTCTTTGACCCGCCATCGAAAATCTTGTGCAACTCATTCCCGTCGAAGTTCACCTCATAGGTGTCTGTCAGGACCTTGAGCTGATCAAAGAAAAAGTATGTCGTCTCCATCAGCTCCTCCCGCGGCGCGTTCGGGACCGCGCGTATAACGAACCTGGTGATCTTGGTGACCCGCGTCTGCGGGAACGACTGAAACTCCTGCGGGATGAAGACAGGGATATCAGCGTTCATCGGCCTCCAGCCCACGAAATTGATGGAGCCGAACTTGATGATATGGGTTGCGCCGCGATAATCCTTGACCCACGCCTCAAGGGTATAGGGATGCCCCCGGCCATGCACCCATATGGATATGCCCTTCGATTTTCCGGGGAGCTCAATACCCCGCTCCTGCTCGTCCCTGCCGGTCGAGGGATTATACGTCAATTTCGGCGTCTTGTCGCGCCAGTCCACCTGGGGAGGCGCGAGGATATGCACCTCGTTCTTTCCCGGATACTTGAACTGGAATGCGACGCCGAGGCATTTTTCCTTTTTCTTGCCCTTGTCGGTGAGCGACCATTCCTCGACGTTCATGTCGTTGGGGCCGCCGCCGATCACCTTCATCTCAAGCCTGTTAACCGGATTTTTCATCTTCAGCTTCTGCTCGGTTTCAGCCTTGGCGAACCTCTTCGGCACCGAATCCACCTTCCAGCCGTTATCGCCGATAGTCGCATTCTCAAAATCCTCGATAACAATGGCCTTCAGCTCGTCACCGCTGACGTCAGCGGGAACGTTAGTAATAATTTTTGATTGAGCCGTATCCGTGCCCAGGACGCCCAGGCACACCGTAAAAAGCACGCTCATAAATATTGCGACATTTCTCTTGTTATATGATCTCATTAAAAGCCTCCCTTCTCAGCCTATATCACGTGTCCTATCGCTATATTCTACCAGGTGTCCTTGATGGTCTCATCGCCGGTAAATTCAGACAGATCCGTTACAACCCTGAACTGGTCGATGTAGGTGTAAAACGTTCCGGGCACTTCATACAGGTCGCACTCGACAAAGAACGAAACGAAATGGAGGTTCCTGTCAAGAAGCGCGTAACTGGTAGACTGGGGAAGCCAGCCGGGGATGATGACGGACATCTCTTTCCATCCCCAGAAATCAAGGCGGCCCACTTTGAGCTTGTGAACATGCCCCTTGTAGTCCCTGAGCTTGACAGAGAGGGTGTGCCTGAATTTCCTCCCGAGCACCCAGAACTTCATCTCGCGGGCCTTCCCCCTGATGATATATTCGTTCGGAGGGAACGCCTCGACCCGGTCAAAGCCCCGGTCTATGAAATATGTTTTGATGCCCAGCACATAATCATTTTTGTGTGATATTCCATTCTCGTCGGTAAATTCACTCTTGAACTCGCCCGGCTGACCGTCCTCATTCACCGCCTGGCCCTGGTCATTGACAGGCCTGGGCTTTCCCGGTATCTTGCGGGTCTTGGTGTCTCCGATCGGGCAGGTTGAAACCGCGCGCCAGTCCTCGCAGTCTTCAAAATCATTAAGCCAGTCAACGACAAGCCCATCCTGCTTCTGCTTTCTCTCGCCCTGGGCTCCGGTATCCTGCTGGGCCTTCAGATTTATTGTTCCACTGCCGAAAAACAACATCATAACTCCGATTGCTAACGACAATGTACTTAACCTGGTAATCCTTTTCATCGTTCACTCCTTTGAAGCTGATATTCTCTTTATAGTATTATATCGTTAAGATAAGTACACCACAGCGTTACTTGTTAATTAATCGGTCCCACAATAGTTAAAATTTAGTATAAAAATATAAAGCATTCAGCCTGGCCATCAATAAAAAACCGCCGGCTGCGCAGCAATTTTATTAAAATTTTGGCATACTTGTCAAGAAATTAATATCGGATGCCGGCGAAACTTCAATACGTCAGTGGGCGGCCTGAGCGCCGCACCTCTTACGACATAATCCTCTCCGGATTTTTTATTGATTTATTACAGGGCGCAGCTATTGTTATCCAGTTTAAAAAAAAATTCACACGCAGGTAAGCCATGTATCGGCAGGAAAAGCAGGGATCAGGCATATTCATAAAGATACTCTCCGCCGCCGGCGGCATCATCGCCGGCTTTCTCGTCTGTCGGCTGTTTTTCATGCCCTTTCGCGTCACGGATTCCTCGATGGAACCGAACCTGAAACCCGGTGATACGGCCATCATCCTCAAGCATGGCGCGCCGAAACGCGGCGATATCGTTCTGATTGAAAGCCCCGTTGAACCGGGTCGAATGCTTGCAGGAAGGGTTGCGGCCATGGAAGGGGACACGGTCGAGATCAGGGATAAAGTTATCCTTGTCAACAACATCAGGCTCAGGTTCCCGTGGAAAACGAAATCATCCGACAGGCGGGTCTTTCCCATGAATTTTAGCTTCAGGGACAACATGCCCGCCGTCAAATTAACGCGTAATCATTACTTTATTCTTGGCGATAACATGGATGGCGGATACGACAGCAGGACCCTGGGCGCCATTCCGGGCGACTGTGTTATCGGCAGGGTGATTTACCGCTACTGACACCTCCCTTGCTGCACTCTGCAGAAGAATTTGATTGACATTATATCTTCACGTGGCAGACTAATTGCACCAGACATCAAGCCCTGCACAAATCGTGCAATCCTGTCAGGGCGTATATTTCATGTGACATATCATAATCATTTCCATTCCAGTTTGCGTTTTTTTCATGCGGCACCATACCCCCAAGGAGAGGATTCATGGTCAAAGCGGTCATCATGGCGGGAGGAGAGGGAACGCGGCTCAGACCGCTCACCTGCAACCGCTCAAAGCCGATGGTACCGGTCATCAACAAGCCGGTACTCGAACATGCCATCAATCTCCTGAAGCGCCACGGCATCACTGACATCATCATAAGCCTCTCCTACCTGCCGGAGAATGTTCAGAACCACTTCGGAGACGGCTCGGAATGGGGCGTTTCAATCTCCTATTCCCTGGAAGAAACGCCCCTCGGTACCGCCGGCGGCGTGAAACTCGCGATCGGCGATTTCTCAGGCACCGTGCTGGTGCTGTCGGGCGACGGCATCATCGATTTCAACATTACCGACATTCTCGCGTTTAACCGCAGCCGCGGCTCGCGTTTTACCATTGTCCTGAAGCGCGTGGGCAAGCCCACGGAATACGGGATAGTCATCACCGCCGACGACGGCCGGATAGAGCGGTTCCTGGAAAAACCTTCATGGAGCGAAGTGTTCAGCGATACGGCCAACACCGGTCTGTATGTCGTGGATGCAGCCATCATTCTCGAACACGTGCCGGCAGAAATAAAATACGATTTTTCCCTTGATCTGTTCCCCCGTCTTCAACAGATCGGCGTCCCCCTCTACGGATACATAGCCGACGGGTACTGGTGCGACATCGGCACCCTCTCCGCGTACTCTGATGTCCACCGTGACATCCTCGGCGGCATGGTAAACATCGATTTCCCCGGCAAAAAGATAGCCCAGGACATCTGGGCAGGCAGGGACGTGGAGATCCATCCCGGCGCGATCGTCAGGGGGCCGGTGATCATCGGGGATTTCGTCAAGATAAAGGAAGGGGCCGAGGTTACCGAATCATCGATAATCGGGGACAACTGCGTGATAGAGGAGAACGCTTCGATCCGGAAATCCATCATACTCCACAACACCATCATCGGTCCCCGGTGCGAGATCAGGGGCGCCGTTATAGGCAAGAGATGCGTTCTTGAGCAGCATGTGGCCGTATACGAGGGCTGCGTCATCAGCGACGACTGCCGCATTGGAAGCGACGTGGAGATCGCCGCGGGTATCCGCGTATGGCCCGACAAGTTTATCGAGCAGGGGACCAGGCTTGCAGAGGACATTGTCTGGGGCCAGCGCGAAAAGAAGACGCTATTCGGATCGGAGGGGATCGTCGGCACCTTCAACGTGAAGATCACGCCGGAATTCGCATCGAAGCTTGGCGCCGCCATCGGCGCCTACCTCGGTAAAAACGCCAGGATCACCGTGAGCCGCGACACCACCATGGCGGGGCGCCTCATCATGCGCGCTTTCACCGCCGGGCTTCTCTCAATGGGGGTTGACGTATTCGATATGGAGATAGAATCGGTCCCGGTGAACCGCTACGCCATCCGGTTCCTGGACGCGGATATGGGCGCCTATATCCAGATAGCGCCGCTCACCGAGCTCCAGTTCATCCAGATCAGGCTCTTCGACAGGCACGGCTTTCAGATATCACTGGGAGAAGAAAAAAAGATAGAGAACATCTTTTTCAGGGGAGACTTCCCGCGTAAAGACGCGTTTGAAACCGGCACGCTTGTCTATCCGAGCCATCACGTGGAATCCTACATACAGAACGCCGGCCGCTACCTCAACGTTTCCCCGGGGAGCGGCAACAGGAGGAAAATCATCGCCGACTGCTTCAACGGAACCGCCTCGCGGGTGTTTCCCGGACTCCTGAACGAATATGGCTGCGAGACCGCGGTGCTGCGCGGACAGATCAAAGAGTTCACAAACGAGGAGGAAACCAAATCAGACACCCGCGACGCCATCGAAAACATCACGAAGATGTCGCGGATGAACCATGAGATCGGCGTAATCGTGGGCCCGCACAGCAACCATATCATCGTGGTCGATGAGACGGGGCAGATTCTCACCGACGGGGACATCGTCGCCGTCCTGTGCCGCTATTACCTGAAGCGCCGGGCCCGGAGCCTCATCAGCCTGCCCGTGACTTCCTCCATCGCGCTGGAGCGGATGATCCGCTCCGAGGGAGGGTCGGTGGAGCACACAAGCACCACCCTCAGGGCGCCTGAAGGCGTGATCGACATCTACCTTGATGACGTGCGGCGATACCCCTGGCTGGAGCTCAGGCTCGATCCCATGGTCGTGTTTCTGCGCCTGCTCGAGTACCTGTCGATGGAAAACGCGACACTGCATGAGGTGAAGCAGGCCCTTCCCAGGGGAAACATACTCCACGTATCGCTCTACTGCAACCAGGAGGAGAAGGCCGCCGTCATGAGGGCCCTGGCCGAGAAGGCGGCCCAAAAAAATATTGAAGTGGTTGACGGCATACGAATCAACGAACAGGATGCCTGGGTGCTGGCGCTTCCCGACGCCTCCCTCCCGATAATCCACCTGTACGGCGAGGGCGACACGGCCGGAGCGCGTGACGCCATCATCGGCGAATACAGCGATGCGATTAAAAATATCCTGAGCGGCTTGTGAGAGAGGTCACCGCAATGTACCGTATCAACGCGAAGCGACTGGTCAAGACATTCACCGACATGGCGAAAATATCCTCCCCCTCCTGGAAGGAGGGCGAGATCCTTGATTATATACTCGCCGCGGTCCGGTTGCCCGGCGTCACCGCCCGCAAGGTGTCCTGCGGCATTTCACACAATCTTCTCATCACCCTGAAGGGAGCTCCCGGGAAAAGGCCTGTCCTCTTTTCCGCGCACATGGACACGGTGACACCGTGCGAAAAGGTCAGGCCGGTCGTGTCATCGACCAGAATCACCTCTGACGGCACGACGATCCTGGGGAGCGACGACAAGGCGGCCATCGCGATGTTCATCGAAAGCATCCGTCATATTTCAGAGACCCGCGTCCCCCACGGGCCCGTGGAGTTCCTCATCTCCTGCGCCGAGGAGGTGGGTCTTCGCGGCATGAAGGAATTCGACACTTCCCTGCTGAAAGCGAAGCACGCTTTCGTGTTCGACAGCGACGGGCCGGTTGGGAAAATCATCCTCCGCGCCCCCTACCATTCAACAATGACCCTCACCGTTACCGGGAGGGCGGCGCATGCGGGCATGGAGCCCGAACGGGGGATAAACGCGATCAACGTGCTCGCCGACATCATCACCCGGCTGCCCTGCGGGCGCATCGACCATGAGACAACGGCAAATGTGGGAACGATCTCCGGCGGACGCGCCACGAACATCGTCGCGGAACAGGCCGCCTGCGTGCTCGAAGTCCGTTCGCTTGACCGGCGGAAGATGCTCTCTACCGAAAGCCTTATACGGGACGCTGCCAGAAAAACCGCGACACAATGGGGGGCCCGATGCTCGATCAGGCGGGCCCTTGAATATTCAGGCTTCTCTATCGGAAAGGATGACAGGATCGCGCGGATCGCGTCCGAAGCAATGGCCCGTGTCGGCATACGGCCCAGCTTCGAAGTGTCGGGCGGGGGGAGCGATACGAACATCCTCAACAGGGCCGGCATCAGCGCCATAAACCTTTCCGCGGGGATGCGGAACGTCCACAGCACGAAGGAATACATTATGCTGCGCGACCTCGTCAACGGGACGAAGGTGGTTCTCTCGATTATTGAGACTATGCGTTGACGGGAGCGGCGGCGCGGTCCCCCGGCGCCTGGCCGGATGGCCGCGCGCGCCGGGCGCGTTAGAGCTTCTTTCCGGTCCTGGCGTCCAGCCTGGTATCCCCTTGCTGCGCCGGGACAACAAGCTCGTTTTCGCGCAGCTCAAGCCTACCTTCGTTGGCGAGCTGCTTCTTCCAGATCACGGGGCCGTCAATTGACGCGCAGAATACCTGGTCGCCGGAAGCAATATAGAGCCTGTCGCCCTGCCGGACCGGCTCCTCCACGACCGTGCCTTCCCACGCGATGGTGCCATTCATTATCAGGTAGACTTCGTACTTCGTGATCAGGAGCCGCCCGTTCGGTTTCGGCGCCGCCTTTTCTTCTTCAATCACCCTGCCGATCTCACTGATGACCTCGGCAGGTCTCTTCTTGACCTCTATGATTTCTTTGCTGTCTTTTGCAAAATCCTTGAGGGCGAACCGCTCGACCCTTTTCCTGCTGACGGCCACCTCCTTGCCGGCCTTTTCCATCACGCGCTCGATCGAGGCCGTCTTGCCGCCGCCAGACACTTTTTCCATGATCTTACGCACAGCCCGTTCCGCCCTGGCCGCGTCATCCCTGGTAATCACCACTTTCTCTTCTTTTTTTAATTCAGGAGCATACCGCAAAACCTCGCCGGTGTTTGCGTCCAGTTCCTTTACGCGTTTCGCCACCTTAACGCTTCCCTGAAAGACCTTGATGCGGGACGTGCCTTTTGCGTCGGCTTCAACCGTAAACTGGGTCCCGCGCACACCCGCGACCGCGGTCGGCGTTTTTACAAAAAAGGTTTCTGATTTGATGAGCTTCTTGGGCTTGCACAGCATCTTGCCGGAAGACAGATCGATCGTCGTGTTCTCCAGATTGTCGCTTCGGACCAGAGAAGAGAACACGACGCTGGTCATCTGTTTAACCCGCACCAGCGAGTCGCCGATTTTAATATCGCAGAAAGAATCCTTTCCGGTTTTGATAATATCCTCTTCCTGCAAGATGTCCCCTATTCGGACCTGAGCGTTGTTTTTCTTAACATCGCCGATCATGAATGTGATCATCGAGTATTCATCCACCTTTTCCCGCGTGCAGCCGAACGGAAAGACCATGACCGCGATCATTGCCAGGATTAGCTTCTTCATTACCTGCATACCTCCTCTTCTAGATGAAACAATCTGCGCGGAAAACCCACAGCGGTTTGCTACACCATACCAATATACATATAAAGGATCCGGCAATTCAAAAAAAATAAAAAAAATACTGGTTGAAATTTATACATATCCCGCGCCGTATACATATTAATCGCCCGTTTTACGGCGAATTTTTAAGGCAACCGGGGACGCTTACATGGATACTACCGCGCGAAACGCAATCCTGGCAGCCATCGTTGGAGACGCGCTGGGTTCGACGTTAGACGGACTCGGCAAGGGCCACATTCGCGCCGCCTTCCGTGTAATCGACGGGTATATCGATCCCGAACCGGCCCTTAAGGGGAAGATGGAACGGTGGCGCAAGCCCGGGCTCTACTCTTCGATATCGCAATTCATGCTCATCCGCGCAATGGCCTGCGCCCGCCGGTGGCCCGGCCGCGACGAATTCGTTCGGCTCTGCGCCGCCGCAACCGGCCCGGCCGGTAGCGGCGGCATATTCCGGAACCCGGATGCGGTTGAGAGAAACTTCATTGCCCGGGTGAGCGCAGGAACGTCCCTCCAGGGCGCGCTCCCCTCCCCCTGCGCACGGATCCTGCCCGCAATGGCGCCTGCCTGTTTCCGGACGGCATCACCGTCCGGGCTGATGGCCGACGTTATACCCGTCGTGCGCCTTTTTACGCACGATCACTCGACCATGGCGCTGTGCCTGTTTTTTCCGACGCTGCTCAACGCGCTGATAAGCGGCAACGCGTCGACGGCAGTCCTGGTGCGCGAATCCGCCGCAGCCGCCCGGGCCCTGGCGGACGACGTTGAATCGAATTCCGGCGCGCTCTTCGAAATGGGCGTTACCCCGGATACGCTGGCCGGGGAGCTCGCCGGCATCGCCGGGCTGCTGACAGAAATGGAAGGCGCCGGCTCCCTTGAGGATGCGGAGTGGATGATCTGCGCGCGCGTCAACAGGGTCCGCACGACGCCAGTGACCAGGGCCACTGTCGGCCTTCCCACCGCACTCCTCCCCTATGCCATCGCAATCTGCGCATTCCATCTTGACAGCGCCTCGCTTCTTTTTCGCGCGGTCTCCGAGGGGGGCTCCACCGCGCCGCTGACGGCTCTGACCGGAGCGATCGGCGCCTGCTGCGGCGAAACGGTCGTACCAGACGCGCTGCTCATGAACCTCGTCAACCGCAGGAAGATACTCTCGCTCCTGGATTCGCTCTTCGGAAACGGCGGCGCTCCTGATGCAGATGACTTTTTTCAGTCAGAACGATCGCTGACCTCCAAGGAGCAGGAAGAGCTCCGCGCGCGGCTCAAGCATTCCAGGAAAAAGTCGAAACCCCGACCTTCCACGCGCGCTGACAGGGAGAGGGAACTTTCCAGGCATGCGGTGGAAAGCTGGACCAAGCTGGACAAGGCCCGCTGGAAGAAAGAAAGAAAACAGATGGACGGGAAATAAGCCCCCTGAAAAACATTTGACAAATTGCCGACGACTGCTATCCTTCCAGCGGTGCGCTTTGGCGGGACGGTCTTCCGTTCCATCCCAATCATGGAGGAATCTAAATGGCTAAAAAAATCGGAAAGTACCTTGCATATATCGCCGCGCTCTGCATCTTCCTGCAGCCGGCCCTTTATTCGAAAGACCACGAGTATCTGCCGATCGATATCGTAAAACTGAGCAGATACGACGAAGACCGCGTCATGTACCAGCATATTGAAACCCCGCACGGGGAATTTTCCCAGGACCAGGCGGACAATTCCGTTGCGTCTCTCATGGTCATAAAAGACAAGAGGGTCTTCCTTTTCAGAGACGGTTACGACAGCCCGGAACAGGCCAGGCTGAACATGGCGATGTATGACAAGGGCGGGCAGCTCCTCCCCGACATATGGATCAACAAGATCGACGGCGTACCCGATTACGTTCTCGTGACAGACCGGAAGATTGAAATCCAGAAAAACACGACAAAGGAGTGGGTATCTTCCAATTATCAGGATTTTTACTCACGTGTGCGGGAGAAATTTCTGAAAAAGCAAGTCGCCATCTTCCTCTCGTTGATTGTCAACAGGCGAGAGGCTGAGATAGCGGTGGAACGGCGGCGCCTGCCAAAAAAAACACTGGTTGAGGGTGAAGCAGTGCGCTATATCACCACGGTCACCGGACGGACAGCGGACGGCGGCACCGTCTATTATGCCGAGGATGCCGACGGCGACGGCGTGACTGAAACATTCACCGTAAACTGCAGCGACGGGTTTCACTGGGGCTTCAGATCAGGCCCGAACGTGGTCTGCATTGTCCGCAATACCCAGAAGGACATTGAAAACATTATCGGGACCCTGACGAACCTGGCGTACAATGGATCGCCAGAAGAGGAGCAGATCATTAAAAAAACATTTCCGACCCCTGAAAAGGTAAACAGCATGATAGACACCCTGTACAATATCGATGCGGAGACGGAACGGTTTTTAAAGAAGAACAACATCAACCTGGAAGAAGGGGTGAACAGAAAAAGCAGCCAGGAAAAAAAATAACGGACTACATGAAACCCGCATAAAATAAAAAAAGCGGCTCAGACAGGGCCGCTTTTTTTATTCATGGCGTTCGATCTACTTCCAGTTCCGTATCATATGGGGCTGGGAAAGATTCTGCTTGTATGGCAGAAAATCGAGCGGGTTCAGGGGTATATCGTTATATCTGATTTCAAAATGAAGATGACAGCCGGTGGAGCGACCCGTACTGCCGACCAGACCGATAATCTGGCCCTTTTTGACATAATCGCCGGTCTTGACCAGCCATCGATAACAGTGCGCGTAACGGGTAAAAAAATTGTCCCGGTGCTCCAGGAGGATGTTTTTCCCCAGACCGGCGTCATTACCGGTCGCAACAACCCTTCCGTCCATTACCGCGATGATAGGCGTTCCTCTGACAGCCGGCATATCAGTGCCCGTATGCAGCCTCCCGTGACGCATGCCGAACGCGGACGAGATATTGTCAACGCGGGAGATGGGCCAGATGAAGTCGTTTTTCCTGCTCACCACGCTGTCACGCTTGACTCCCTGCGCTTCCAGCTCCTGTAGATATTTATCCGAAAAGGGCATGAAAAGGAAGGAACCAAAGGCAAGCTGTGACCCGTTCATCTCACGGACCTCCTGGATGGTGGTCCCGAATTTTCCGACTAAAGAATTGAGCTGCGCCTGCGATTTGACCTCAGTCCATGCGCCAAGACGTCCCTTGTATTCCTGGACATATTGATTGTCGACCTGGACAATTTCCTCAGCGAAAGATGGGCCGCATAAAATAAATATAAATATGGCCGTGCCTAGTATGCTTCTCATTGCCGCGTCCACTCCTTGATCGTATCTATCTTTATTTTTCTTTTTTGAAGATGACAATTAAGACGAAGTTGAATGTTTCTATCAACAGTTAAGGTATTTGTCAATAAAAAAACAGGCTTGCAGGCCGGCAGGACTGAAAGCCGGACATCATTCATTAATACAGGGGCTGGCTGTGTATATTGTATTCAACAGAAAACGGGATTCCCGCACCTACCAGTACATCGAATTTTTCGGGCAGGAAGCAGGTCTGAATAAGCGGTTTTAGCGAACAAGGGAATCGATAAAATCTATTGTGTAACTGCTTTTAATATGCTGGCGTCGCAGGCAAAAATTGTCCCTGCTTATGATATTTGAGCCGTAATCTGTGGAAAAAACACGGCGGTACCCGGCCTTGCGGGCCATATCCATAATTGCAAGATTGTATCGGCCATAGGGGAAGGCATAGAAATCGATTTTCTTGTTCATACGCAATCCGATCAGACGCCTGGCAAGATAGAGCTCCTCGTACAGTCGCTTCCGGGATTCCTGATCGTTTATTCTGTACAGCTCAGTCAGATCCGCATGGCTTATCGAATGCGCCTGGATATCAATACCCTGGCGGTCCAGCTTCCGGGCCTTTTCCCATGTCAGGTTTCTGCTCGATTTAACCGATATGATGTCCGCATAAACAAACAGGGTCACCGGATACCCGAATTCCCGCACCAGCGGAAGCAGCTTTGAATGCATTGTCCCGTACCCGTCATCAAATGTGATAACTATCACGCGGTCATCGAACGGGGCGGGATTCTCAAGCTGCCGGACCAGCTCGCGCAGCGAAATGACCCGTATACCCCTGTCCCTGAAAAGCTGGAAATGCTCCCGCAGCACAGCGGCATCAATCGCAAATGGTCCCTTTCCGTCGATATTATGATAGAGAAGTATGGGGATCGAAAGAAGGCGGGACCTGACCTCCCGGTCCTTGTGGAGCCAGACCATCCTGCCCGGCGAAAATACGCCCGCATCATCAAGAAGCAGAAACAGCGCCGCCGCGAGTGAAAGACCTAATGTGACCAGGAGTATGATAATGTTTTTCTTCATAACACCCTATTTATTACTATCTCTATCGTACAATCCCTGCCGGCAACTCAACGATTTAATACTTGCAGAAATCATATTTTATGGCTTTACATTTTACGCGGGATCCTGTAATAATTATATATATTGAACAATAGATTTGCTGCGATACTGAATTTTCAGAGATGGTCCTTCTGACGAAGCCCTTGAAAAGCGGCCGCCGGGGCTTCACGGCGAGAGTGAGACGCGGTTTCGCAACAAACCTGATCATCATTTATAAGCAGGATGCGGCGGAAGGGCCTCTTGTCGAGATCCGCCCGCCTCTGAGAGGTAATCAGCCATGATCAGATTCACCAAGATGCAGGGAACCGGCAACGATTTCATCATCATCGACTGCAGGAAATCAAAGGTCCCCTCTCCAAAAAAGCTGGCGGTTTCCATGTGCGATCGCCATTACGGTGTCGGCGCCGACGGTATTCTCCTCCTGCTCAATTCGCGCCGGGCGGACTTCCGTATGAGAATATTCAATCCTGACGGAAGCGAGGCGGAAATGTGCGGAAACGGCATCCGCTGTTTCGCGAAATACCTGTACGACAACAGGATAACAGGAAAAAAACAGCTGGATATTGAAACCGCCGCTGGGATCAAAACGCTCAACCTCATAGTCAGGAAAGGGAAGGTGTCAAGCGTCATGATCAATATGGGCGAGCCGATACTGCGCCGCGACAGGATCCCGATGATCGGCGACCAGGGGATGGTACTGGGGGAAACGCTCCAGCTTGACGACGGCACCAAGTTCGTGATCACGTCGCTCTCAATGGGCAACCCCCACGTGGTCATCTTCGTTGAGGACACCGAGAAATTCCCGATTGAAAAATACGGGCCCCAGGTGGAGAACCACCCACTCTTCCCGAACAGGGCGAATGTCGAGTTCGTGAAGGTACTCAACCGCAGGGAAGTAATCCAGCGCACCTGGGAAAGGGGCACGGGAGAAACGCTCGCGTGCGGCACCGGCGCCTCGGCCGTCACCGTGGCATGCATAATGAACCGGCTGACCGAGCGCGCGATCCTTATACACCTGCGGGGCGGAGACCTGAAGACCGAATGGCGTGACGATGACAACTGCATTTACCTCACCGGTCCGTCGGTGAGGGTGTTCAGCGGAGAGTGGTCCGGTTAGAGCTCCCACAGCGGGGTGCCGGGGACCCCTTTTTCAAGCAGCATGACGGTCCCGACAGAGGGGATGTTCTCGATGACCGTTTTTTCCAGCGCCCGCCTGAACAGCGCTTCCGAGTTTTTGACCACGCTCCTCCTGGTGCCGACTTCCACCGGTTCCAGGTCAAAGATGCAGGTCCTGTTTTTACCTTCCGGATTGCCGAGCAGCCACACCTTTCTCAGGAACAGCCCGGCCGGCACTGCCATCGAGGTATTGTCGAAGATGGATCCCTTCACCACGACCTCAAACAGCGCGCGGGCTGTTTTATCATCACTGTCGTATCGGGGAATCGAACGACGCTCGGAAATCATGGTTTCCCCGTCAGTATCGGGCAGATACACGCTGACCGTTTTCATCTGCTCAAAAGGTACGATCTCCGGAAAGATATCGACAATGTTTTTATCGGTATGAAAGCAGTACATGAGATAATCGAGCATGAACAGGGCGGTCAGCAGGAGTATGATCCGGCGGTTCCGTTCTTTCCCCTCGGGGTAGTCGATGATCTCCGTGCGCACCAGGGAGACGAGGCGCAAGACAGGGGCCTTCAGCCTTTTCTCATAGAGACCGCCTGCCTGCCGCCCGAGCTTTCCGGCGATGGCGCGCAATCCGCTCGTATCACATTTCATTCCAATCACCTGTTTTCAGAACTGTAGGCCTCCCCCCTCCGGAATCAAGTATTTTTTCATGCATCGAGCATTTCGTGGCTCAGTTTATTTTTATCAGGCTGTTGTATTTCTTGATGAACAGCTCCACGCCCTCGGCGATCCCGGCGGCGACGGCCCGCTGGTGGTCCTCTTTTTTAAGCTGGCGCGCCTCCTTGATATTCGAGATGTAGCCGATCTCGACCAGGACGGCCGGCATCAGAACCCCGCGCAATACGAAAAAGTCCGCCTTTTTCACGCCGCGGGAGGCAAAGGCCCTGTTTTTTTTCGAAAGCCCTTTCTGAATGCATGCGGCAAGAGCGGCGCTCTCCTTCTGGATCTGGGTCGTGATCATCATGGCTTCAATGTAATCCACATCATCATGGGTCCCGCCGCCATCATGTTTCTCCTCGAGAACAATGACGTTGTTTTCCAGGGCGGCCGTATTTCGCGCATCCTCATTGGTTGGATTCTGCGACAGGAAATAGGTCTCATAGCCGGAGATGCGGCTGGAAAGCGCAGAATTGACGTGAACGCTCAGGAATATGCCGTTCTCACTTTTCTTCAGTAATTTATTGGCAATCGCCGTCCGCCCGGAGAGCTCGATAAAGCGGTCGTTGCTCCGGGTGAGGAACACGCGGAGGTCCGGAAACGCATTTTTCAACTCTTTCTCGAGCCGTTTTGACACCGCGAGCGTGATATCCTTTTCCATGATCCCGCCTTTACCCAGCGCGCCCGGGTCCTTGCCGCCGTGGCCCGGATCAATGACGATGAACCTTATGCGGTCCTTCACCGGCGTGACAGGCGTATCCTCCTTTCTCTCAGGAGACTCATCTTCATTATCCGGAAATCTGACATATGCCGCGGAGCGATCTCGATCCACACGGACGCCGGGCCGAAGGCTTTGCACGATTTTTTCAGCCGCATCGAACGGGATGAGGACGCGCCCCGCTTTACGGCGCACGGGAACCGGCGACTTGTACAGGCCGCCATCGACCAGGATTATGGAGAGCCCGATGCCGTACACGGCGTAATGGCCTTTCCGGTAGAGCCTTCCCTTTCCAGAAATCATATCGAACGAATGATCGAGCTCCGTCTGTGAAAGAATTTCATCAAGAGGGAGGTATTCTTCATTCTTGACACGAACGATTTCGATAGGCCCGGATGCCGAAAATGACGGCAGGGCGAGAAGGGAAAGAAGCGCCGGGAAGAAACAGCGGCTAAGCCTCTTTTTCACGGTTGCTCCACGCATAGGTCTTCACGTACAGGAGGCCCCCCAGCACATAAAACAGCACGACCAGGAATATCGAGAGCTGCTTGATGGTGACGCCGGCGATCGCGTAATCAATGTTCAGAATGTAAACGGCCCCGGACAGGGCCAGGCTGGCCGCGCACAGCTTGCCGAAGATATTCGGCCTCACCTCTACATCCTTTTTTATATAGAGTAAAATACCCGCAATTACCGCGAACACCTCGCGCACCAGGGCGAGAACGAACACCCAGAGCGGATAGCCCTTGAACAGGACAAGAAACGTCATGGCAATGAGGCCCGCGAACTTGTCTGCGATCGGGTCCATGTACTGGCCCAGCTTCGTCACCTGGTTCATGTGCCGGGCGAGCTTTCCGTCAAAAAAATCAGAGAGTATGATAAGAACAACCACGGCGATCTCATAGCGCAGATAAATGGGATCGCCCGTCTTTGATTCAAGATAGATATAATATCCGAGCAGCGGACCGAAAAAAATTCTGAGCGCTGACAGCATGTTTGAGATGGTAAAAATCTTGTCCTGGAATATCTCCCGTACCTTCATCGCAGTATTAATCCATGTGCAAAAAATAGAGATGCTTTTACCGCCAAACGACACGGAGCGGTTATGTAATCCATATGATTATGTGTACAACATGAGCGCCAGTCGTCAAGATAATTTCCGTAAAATCATGCCATAATTGACTGTCAGCAATAAAAATGAACCGTCATGCCTGTTTTTCTCCGAATAATAATAAAAATACCTGGAAGAAAAGACTTGAAAATTTGAAGTACCCGGAATCTGATTTACCCCGGCATTACAAGGAATTGTGACATGAAAAACATAATAACAGTGACCGGAATAACGGCCATCCTGATGGTTGCAGGCGCATTCTTCTCCTGCGGGGACAGGGGCAATGAAATAACCGACGATACGTACGGCATAATTCTCAACGAAAACACCGCCGTACGAATCGATCCGATGATCTTTGCAGGCATAGTCACCACGATCGGCAAAGGCTCGAGCGTCCAGGTGGTTGAAAAATCTAGTGAGAAAGGCTGGGTCGGCCGATTGAACGATTACTGGTACAAGATACGCATGAAAGACGGCGGCGCCGGCTGGGTCTTTGGAAAAAACTTATCACTCCACTCCTCCGCCGATCGTGTTTCGATGGACCGTAAGGTAACCAGCTTTATGGAGGGCGAGCTGACCAGGATACGGCAGAACCTTGCGGGAAAATGGTGGAGTACGAATGAATTCGGCGACTTCACGGAGCACTGCCTTGAATTGTATGAAAGCGGCGCATACCGTTCATATCTGAAAGGAGGAGAAGCGCGGCAGATCACCGGCACCTATACGGTCAACTTCAACAAGAACGAGATCGAATTTTCAGACGGCACCTCATTCAAAAGCAACCTTGACCTGGTGAAGCGGGGGGCCGATTATATTATAAAAAGGAACATGAAGGAGTACGACCTCCATTTTACCAAGATATCAGTGGAAACCAGCCCGGAGCCGGAAATTCGGACTCATAGCCCGGCGCGAGGAGACACGGCCGGCAATGGGAACACGCCTGAATAAATATCTAGCGCTCTGCGGCCTCGGATCCAGGAGACACGTAGAAGGCCTGATCACCGCCGGCAGAATCAAGGTCAACGGGAAGACCACAACCGACCTGTCAACTATCATAGAAGCGGGCGATTCCGTCAGAATTGACGGCAGGCCGGCGGCCCCCCTGGAACGGCGCCATTATCTCATTCTCAACAAGCCGCGCGGCTATATAACCACGCGAAGCGATGAAAAGAACAGGCCCACTGTCATGGACCTTATCCCGGAGAAATTCAGACGATCAGGCGTGTACCCGGTCGGCAGGCTTGACCGGGACACCTCAGGGCTTCTCTTCCTGACAAACGATGGCGACCTGGCTTTTCGACTCACGAAACCCGATTTTCACATTCAAAAAGAATATCAGGTGGAACTTGACCGTCCCCTTGAGGATGCCGACCTGCAGAAAATACGCAGGGGCGTGTATATCCCCCAGCTTGATATAAAGACCAGGCCGGCGGAGGTCGAATACCTCGATGAAAACAGGCTCCGGGTACGAATCGTGCTTACGGAAGGGAAAAACCGCCAGATCCGCTACACCCTGTCGAATCTCGGATACAAGATAAAGAGTCTCGAACGGACTTCGTATGGCTCGCTGCGGATCATCAGGTTACGGAAAGGCTCGTGCCGTGTGCTCTCCGAAGCCGAGTTGAAGACGCTGAAAAGATTAGCAGGTTTATAAAAACCGGACGATGGAGTTACCTAGTCCGTTTTTTTTGAAGCGAGATACTGTTCCGCACTCTGAATGGTGTCGAAAATCTTGAAAAACATCCCTATTTTAGCAATATCGAACAACTGTAGAATCTTCGTGCTGGTGCACACCACTACCATCTCATGGTTGCTCTCCTTGATCCTGCGGCTGATATTGATCAGAAAGCTCAACCCGGTTGAGTCAATATAATACAGCTTTTCAAGGTCAAGGATGACATTGGGATAATTCAATTCCTGCAGTTTATCCCTCATGTATTCAGAAAACTTGGGGGTCTTGATAAAATCAAGCTCCTCGATCTTGAGGGAGATCATGAAATACAAGCCGTTATCGGTTATTTCAATCATGCTGCCTAACCTAACCAACAAGCCCCGCCGAATCAAGAAAAAAACCTGTATGCTGATATTTGTTTCGGTTCTTTCGACACCTGCCGGGCCTCATTTACATCCATTTTCATGACAAATTTATTGCTTATGCAATCAGCAATCAATGTCGAATTTTATATAAGAATATGTCACCCGGATAACATCCATTTGAGGCCATAACCATGCAAAATATCGACTTTTATGATAGGAAAAATATACGTACCGTGCAGCCGCACTACAATAACGATTTCGATCCTGAGTATTTTCACCGGGTAGCGCAGAATACACCCCGTGAGGTTGAACGGATCAGGAAGAAAGCGAGCAGGACATTTTTCTTTGTAACCGCTCTCTGCATCATATCCTTTACGGCCGGCATCATGACGGGGATAAAGTTCACCGGCGGGGCGGAGCGTGAAATTGTCGACAAGAAAACCTATAATGCGATGGCAGATATCGGCAGGAACTTCTCTCTCTTCGCCGAAGAAGCGTCTGCCGGGAAGTCCCCTAAAGACAGCCTCTTCCCCAAAAAAAACTATCCCTATGTCATCAGGATGAACAACGAATACGACCAGGAGCAGTCCAGAAAGATTGCCGCTTTCCTGAGCCGCAGGGGCCATACAGTCATCCTATCCAAGAACAAGTCCCTCTATCGCATCTATGTGGGTCCCTATCGTACCGGGGACGACGCAAGGGATGCCCTTAAAAAAATTTCCGGATATAATAAATATTCGCTTGCGGAAAACACCCGGATTATAAAAAGGTAGCATCACTTATTTTCAGGCAGATTAAAATCAGGCTGCGCCTGGACCTGAAAAACAGCTGACGTCCGTGCTCGGGTGCGGGCGACCCAGACCATGCGAAGGGACCTTTATTGAAAACAACCGCCTCAGTCAGGAAAGCCGCCCCGGAGGACATTGAATCCATTTACCGGATAATATCATCCTACTCAGAGGAAGGCGTGCTTCTATCCCGAAGCATTGAGGACATAAACGTCAATCTGAATAATTTTCTCGTTGCCGAAGTGGGCAGGGCAATAGTCGGTGTCGTTACATTCTATGATTACGGCGACCGGCTGAAGGAAGTCCGCTCCCTCGCCGTGGACAAAAACCAGCTCCGCAGGGGAATTGGATCGGCGCTGCTGAACGCCCTCATCAGCGAGCTCAACCGGGCGAATGCTCCGAGGATTTTCGTGCTCACCTACGCGGCCGGTTTCTTCAAGAAGAACGGGTTCTCCATCATTGATATGGACACCCTGCCGGAAAAGATATGGAAAGACTGCGCCAACTGCCCGCGGCAGGATTCCTGTAACGAAGTGGCGCTCGAGTATACCGGCACGTAGCCGAATCAGCGTCTTTCCGTCACGGTCCTGAACCCGCCGATAATCTTCCGCATGATCCCGCCGTCTTCCCGGTAACCGGAATCCGAGGCAATCAACCGGACATAGTGACTGTAGCAACCGATCACGTATATGCCCTCGATCCCCGTGTACCCGGGTCGATCGCCGCTCCTGAACAGGTAAATCACCCGGTCGTCTTTCTGCTCCAGAACCTGCCGCGTGAGCCCCTGGTCTCCGACGTTGCCCCTCCATTGTTCAACCGCGTGGGAAAGGTCCCTGATAGGGACAGAAAATTTTTCACTGTCCACTGCAATAAGAAAATCATAGGCATCTCCCGGCGCTGCCGCATTCCTCGATGCGCGGGCGCCAAACTGTATTCCCGAATACCGGTATTCAGAACCGGCCCGGTCCCGTTTCCTGACGACATCGATACGTCCCGGTGCCTGAAAAGTATACCGCATCAGGTCATTGATAACCGTGGTGGCGCCGTCATTGCTGAAAATAATCAGGGAGGCTGACTCGTTCATCGCGGAATAACGCGGGCCGTTCTTCTTTTTCAGAGTGTTGAGGATCTCGGTCGCCCTGACCTGCGCCTGCAATACCCTGTTGTTGTCTGACGGCAGCGCGCATATTGACTTGAGGACCGAGATCCCTTCGAGGGGCCGGTGCTCCTGTATGAGGGACGTTGCATATTCAATATAATAATCGATTCCAGACGCCGATACCGGCCGGTACCCGTATCTCTTGAGGTTAGTAATGCGGATCTTACCCGCCCGGTCCAGGAAATAGGTATTGCCCTGGCGGTCTTTAAAATATTTCCAGTCTGGCATCTGCCCCAGGAGGGCCGGCAGGACAAAAAGAAGGAGGACACGGACGATGTTCCCTGATATCTTCATACTCACAGAATCTGCAGCAGGATGATCCCGCTCAAGAAGATCAGGACAAGCAGAATGGCGAGCACATATATCACCCACCTGTCAAAGCGGGGGGCGTTATGCATGAATTCATCCTGCGGTAAATCGACCATTATTTTTACGTTTTCTTCCTCGAATATCTTTGCGAGGGCGCCCTTAGCAACAAACGCATAAAGCATGAATCCTCCCTTTTCCAGCGGCACCCGCGCTTTTATCCTTCCCGTGATCGGCAAACGGCCGCCTTCCGAATCATACGCATTCAGGAGCTTCAGGATTTTTCCCGTGACCAGGTCGTTTCCGGACAGCATGACCCGTATCTTGTCGCCGGGCATCAGATCGCTCGCGTTCTTGCCCCTGACCGGAGAGAGGATGGCCTTCCCCTCTATGACGTACTTGGCTTCTTTCTCAATGTTCGCAATGCGCTGGTCTTCTTCGGTCAGCACCTTCTCCTCATTCACTTCGGCGCCCGGCACTTCGATGCTAACGCCGGCCATGTCAAGCGCGAGTGAGCTGGTGGTTTCCATCTCGACCTGGCATTTGACCGCAGGGGCATTGAATGACTTCGCAATAATCTCCGTGACGGTTTTCGTCAACGCGTCCAGATTGTTCTCCTGCACGTCAGGAAATACGTCATACCCTATGAATGAATCGATCAGAAAATAGGTGAAATTCCTGGAGTCCATTACATCCGGACTCTCCTTGTAGGCGTCAAGGTCCTTGTTGAGCACCCTCCAGTCGTCAAAAATCCTTGTCTTCTCAAAGAGTATCGGCTTTGATGAAACGATAGCCTCGACGCTCGGAATATATTCATGGATATAGTTGAAAAAGGCGAGGAACATGCCCGATATCCCCTTCTTCTCGACAAGGAACTTCCCCTTGAGAACCATGACATCAAGATACTGGCCGGAAACCATCTCCTTGGCCTTGATGATGTCTCCCCTGGTATATTTCATCGCCCTGTCGACTTGCCTGGATTTTTCGCTGAATGAATCGTTTTGTTCGGGCATGGCTTTATTCCTGGTTAGCGGAAAGATATTTTTCCATTATTTCATATTTTTTCTGGGGACTCATGTTGATTATCTTTTTCACCCCGTGTATGAGTTTCATTTTGTACTTCATGCTCGTCTCGATGCCGTATATGCCGTTTTTTTTCAAACCATCCGTTATTACGACCTTGTCCGGCTGTATATTGAAATCCAGAAGGGGTCCCAGGACCTCAATCAGATTTTCCGGCAGCACATATTTCAACGATGCTTTTGCGACACCGATCTCCAGCCTTCTGAGAGGCCGGTAGGCTCTGGGCCTGTCCTTCGACACCGGCTCAAAATTTTTCGGGTTGTCGGTCAGCTGTACCAGGAGCGAATCTTCTTCCTCTGAAACCAGAATCCGGAAGTAGGTATTGTTTGATTTGTACGAGGAGAGGAGGCCGTAAAGGCTGTCGTCCTTTGTCCTGCTGATGATTTTATCTGACGATTTCATCCGCTGCTCCACTCATCTCCTGAATGGCGTCTTCCGATTATTGACAGGGTCATACCGAACAAAACACTCCATCGAGGTACCTTGCCAGACGCAGCGCGTATAGCCCGTCCATTATCTTTCTCGCTTCGCCCGCCGGACGGCCGGTAAATGCTGCGACGTCATCCACCGTAATGGACTTGTTCACTCTCAGGTATGCCAGAATATCCCGTTCCCTGTCCGACAGCGGTCCGATAAAGAACGCATTATTCTGGCAGATGTTTTCGGTTATTACAACTATTTTTTTATTTTTATAATTCGAATACGAGCGAAACACGAGGTCGATGTTGATCTCGGCTATTTCCGATATGTTCTTCAGCCTGATAAAGAAGGGCCGCTCGCACGTCCTTGAATCAATGATCAGCCTGACCAGCATCTCATCAATGAATGACGAGTCAATGACCTTGATCCCCCCGAAATCGAGCACCACTATTTCGTCCTCGCTTACTGCTTCGAACATCTTTTTGATCGCATCATACATGACGCGTCCGACATGCCTGGTGACAAGGTCCGGCGTCTTGAGTTTTAGCTCCTGCGCTTTTTTAAAGACATTGATAACCATGCTTCCCGTCCCTATCCCGTCAATGATATTGAAATCTGCGTCCCGTCGAACGGCTTCAGGTCGTTCTTTTGAAAGAGAAAGGGGGTGCCGGCCGCTTTTTTCTGGTACAGCGTGGAAACCGACGCGTTCCCCGATCGTAAAAAAATAGACCCTTTCAGCTTCTCCACGATTGCATTTACCTGGCAGAGGCCGTATCCGAATTCACGTTTGCTCGATATGGGCGTCGTGACCGCCAGCTCAATAAGGTGCCCCGGCGAATCATATTTGATGCCGCTGTTTTCAAAGCTCTTCACTATTCCGATGCCTGAATCGCTGATCGACAGCCGCACGATATTTTCCTTGCCGACCGAATATGTCTGCATGGCAAGGTAACCTGAGTCAAGGCTATGCTCGTATATGTTCTGGCATATCTCGGAAATCAGGGTGACGAAATAATCGGTTATTCTCTCCGAGAACCAGTACTTCAATATATGCTCCGCCCGCTTCCTGAAAAGCCCGATAATTCCGGATATGACCCGGACGCTTTCCCGCTCCTTGTTCGGGATCTCAATAATCTCCAGCACTCTCTTGCTGAACGAGCTCCTTTTCAGCAGCAGCTTCTCGTTCAACCGCTCGGGCACCTCGAAGACGCCCGACTTGAAAAAATCCATGCGGTGCAGGTACTGGTGGATATTGATCGGGATGCCGGTCAGCCTGAGCTTGTTGCCGCTCTTTCTGAGATAATTTCTGCCGATGAGCAGCAGAGAGAGCATCGAATACGGCTCGATGAACGATATGCGGGACAGATCGAGCGCCGTGGACCGGCCATATATCCTGTCCTGCATGTCGATTACGTATTCAAAATCATATGTGTCTTTCAGCCTGTTCGGCAGCACCAGAGGATCATTATCCATCGTTCATCCATATACATTTTTTTGCTCGCGGATACCTCCGCTGATCCGGCATGAAAAGCCGGCGGCTTCACCTATCAATGATCGGTATAACCGGCATTTATCTGAATTATTTCTTTGTGTGATCTGCGGGTCGTTTTCCGCAACATCGCTTGGGCCGCAGCGATCCGGGAGGGTGCATATCAAATAAAAACGGCCGGGGATCGGGTCCCCGGCCGTCGGTCTCTTGCGAATAATGTAGAGCCAGCGTCAGTTTCTTAATACATGCCGCCCATGCCGCCCATGCCGCCTCCCGGAGGCATCATCGGCTGCTTCTCCTCGGGCTTCTCGCTGATGAGGACCTCGGTCGTGCAGAGCATGCCCGCTACTGATGCGGCGTTCTGCAGGGCCGACCTGACGACTTTCGCCGGATCTATGATGCCGGCCTTTATCATGTCCACCCACTCGAGCTTATTGGCGTCGAAGGCGACATTTTCTTTTTCTGTCTTGGCTTTTTCAACAATGACGGAGCCTTCGAGTCCGGCATTGCACGCTATCATCTTCATCGGATCCTCGATCGCCTTGACGATTATATTCGCGCCGATCTTTTCGTCGCCTTCAAGCTTGTCCGCGACGGCCTTGACGGCCTTCTGGGTGTTGATGAGGGTCTTGCCGCCCCCGGCAACTATGCCCTCTTCCACCGCGGCGCGCGTCGCCTCGAGCGCGTCCTCGACGCGGGCCTTCTTTTCCTTCAGCTCTATCTCGGTCGCTGCGCCGACATTGATTACCGCAACGCCGCCGGCCAGCTTGGCCTTCCGCTCCTGAAGCTTCTCGATGTCGTAATCCGACGTGGAGTCTTCTATCTGCTTCTGGATCTGCGCGATCCGTCCCTTGACGTCTTTCTGCGTGCCGGCTCCCTCGATGATGGTCGTGTTCTCCTTGTCAACGATGACCTTCTTGGCGCGGCCGAGCATCTGCATGGTCGTGTTCTCGAGCTTCATGCCGAGCTCTTCGGAGATCACCTGGCCGCCTGTGAGGACCGCTATATCCTCAAGCATCGCCTTGCGGCGATCGCCGAAGCCGGGTGCCTTGACCGCGACGCAGGAGATGGTCTTGCGCAGGGTGTTGACGACGATGGTCGCCAGCGCCTCGCCCTCGACTTCTTCCGCTATTATGAGGAGGGGCTTCCCCGCCTGCGCGACTTTTTCAAGGATCGGCAGGAGGTCCTTCATGGTTGATATCTTCTTGTCGTGAATCAGAATATAGGTGTCATCGACAACCGCTTCCATGGTCTCGGGATTGGTGGCCATGTAAGGAGAGAGATACCCGCGATCGAACTGCATCCCTTCCACGACTTCCAGGTGTGTTTCGATCGATTTCGCCTCTTCAACAGTGATGACACCGTCACGGCCAACTTTATCCATCGCATCCGCGATCAGGTTGCCGATCTCTTCGTCATTGTTTGCCGAGATGGATGCCACCTGGGCGATCTCCTTCTTATCCACGATCTCACGCGATACCGAGGCGACGTGGGAAACCGCCGCCTCAACGGCCTTGTCAATACCGCGCTTCAGGCTCATCGGGTTCGCACCCGCAGTGACGTTTTTAAGGCTTTCCTTGTATATGGCTGCGGCCAGAATGGTTGCCGTCGTGGTTCCGTCGCCCGCCACATCGTTGGTCTTGGTGGCGACCTCCTTCACCATCTGGGCTCCCATATTCTCAAACTGGTCCTCGAGCTCTATCTCCTTGGCGACGGTCACGCCGTCCTTGGTGACGGTCGGAGCGCCAAATTTTTTATCGATAACAACGTTTCTGCCGCGCGGCCCCAGTGTCACCTGGACAGCGTTGGCAAGCTTGGTGACGCCCTCGAGAACCGACCGTCGTGCTTCCTCACTGTACTGCAAAATTTTAGCCATTTTATAATCCTCTCTTTAAAAATGATTTATTGTCTTTACCGGATAGACTATTCAACAATAGCCAGCACATCACTCTCGGACAGGATCAAGTAATCCTTGCCTGCATGCTTGACTTCCATTCCACCATACTTGCTGAAAAGCACCGTATCCCCCGCCTTTACGGTCATCGGGATGAGGTCTTTGCCATCTCGTTTACCCGGGCCTACTGCAATGATTTTTCCCTGCTGGGGTTTCTCCTTTGCGGTATCAGGCACGTAAATCGAACCAACTTTTTCAGCTTCCTGCTCAAGTAATTCGATAATGACACGATCGCCTATAGGTTTTAATGCCACTTCTTTCCTCCTTATGATATAAGTGAATATTTTTTTCCTTCCTTAAAATTGAAGGAAAATACTTCGAATTTATAGGAAATTGATAAGCTATATTTTAATTTAAATAAAAAAATATTTATTTTTATTTATATGTTAGCACTCATTAAAAAGAGTGCTAACAATCAATTAATATATATATTTTTACAAATAATCAAGTTCAATTAATGCCATTTTTTGTCAATTATTAAAAGTTATTTTAATTTAAAATAAAATACGCCCAAATTTTCGAAGATTTTAAAAGCGAGATACATTTTAATTTTAATTAAATTATTAAGGTATGACATCAGAATGGATTGATGGGTCAGATTTCCCGCCTGTTTTTTCAAGCAGTCTGATATCATCAATGACCATTGATTTATCCACTGCCTTGCACATGTCATATACGGTCAGAGCGGCAATAGAAACCGCCATGAGCGCCTCCATCTCAGCCCCTGTTTTTCCCTCAAGCCGCACCTCGGAATTAATGGCGACCCCGCCTCTGTCGCGGTCCAGGACAATGGTAACGTCGATATAGGACAGAGCCAGGGGATGGCACATGGGGATCAATTCCGCGTTTCTTTTAGCCGCCATGATGCCGGCTATCTTGGCTATCTGGAACAGGTCGCCCTTGGGAAGAAGTCGTTTTTCAATCAGATCGAGTGTGGCATCGGCAAGACGGACAAAACCCCCCGCTCTTGCGGTGCGCATGGTCACCTTTTTTGCGGATATATCCACCATGACCGGCGACCCGTCCTTTGCATAATGAGAGAATTCTTTCATCGCAGCACCGACATCAATTGACAATATCCGAAAACGGCGTCCCGGCTTTTATCGCCGCGGTCAGCTTCTGGGATTCGGATATATCGCCGATGAGGATAAATCCCGCAAGCTTTTCATCCACAAAGAACATCTTTTTATAATTTCCTTTATCAGGGTCTGATTCGAAATGCACGCGGCACTCGCCTTCCTGTCTTTCAAGGCAGAGGTCGCCGACGGAGAATATACGCGTACCGAACGAATTGAGGATTGCGGGATATACCTCGTCAATAAACGAGGCCTCCCTTCCCGCTGCGTTCGAGCCGGCAACCTTGCCCTGACGCATCGCCGGCATCCAGAGCGCAATGCACTTGCCGTTGAATTCCGCCACATCCCCGCACGCGTAAATGCCTGGAATCGAGGTTTCCATGCGCTCGTTTACAACAACGGCCCTGTTCACCTGTATGCCGCACTTCCGGGCCAGGTCAACATTGGGCCGCACGCCAATCGAAATGACGATCATGTCTGCCGGCACCTCCTCGCCGCTTGCGAGCCTGACCCCGGTGGCGTTCTCACCGCCGGCAATCCCCTCGATTGATTTGCCCAGCATGAGGACGACATTCTTCCGGGCAATGATATCATTGAGTATCACGGAACATTCCGGATCGAGCTGCCGGGGCAGTATGCGATCGCTGCCCTCAATGACCGTCACCCGTATGCCGGCGTTCATGAGTGAATGGGCCGCCTCAAGCCCCAGAAGTCCGCCCCCGATCACGACGACGGTTTTGACCCGTTCAGCCTGAGACTGGACCGCCTTCGCATCATCAAGGGTCCTGACCGAATGGACGTTTCCTTTGCCCTGCGCGTCCTTGAACGGGACAAACGGCGAGCTCCCGTTTGCGAGGATCAGTCTGCCATACGCGTGCTTTTCTCCCGAGGCTGTCTCGACCGTTTTGCCCGCAGGGTCTATCGAGACGATTTTCTGGCCCAGCATGAGCTCTATCTTCTTTTCACCGTACCATTTTTCAGTATTGAGCAAAAAGTTGGCCCGTTTTTCCACATCGCTGTCGCCGATATATTCCGTCAGCATGGGCCGGTAATACGGATAATGTTTTTCTTCAGAAAAAATCCTTATCGGGACATCGCCGTCGACGGCGCGAACCTCCCGGGCCGCCGAGATGCCAGCCGCTGACGCTCCGATGATGACGATCGCATTTGAACCCATGAGACCCTCCTTGTAATCCGCCTGTCAGTCAGGCGCCTGTAGCCGCCTCTTTTCTGCGCCTGAATATTTTTATCGCATACAGAGCCATGCCGACGGTCGTGTAAACGGCCAGGAAGCCGAACACCATCCATACGCTGAGCAGCCCGAGGCACAGGATCCCCAGTATCAGCGTCAGTATCAGCATCGGCTTCCCCCCGAGCCTGTGTATGTCGGGCAGGATCTTGCTATAGTCGACGTGCGACACCATGAGGAGGCTGACCACCACATAAATAGCGATGAAACCCTGCCAGGGAATCACCAAGGTCACCTTGAGAACGGAGAGGAAATCCGGTATCATAAGAACCGGAATTGAGGCGATGATGACGCCCGCGGCCGGTGAGGGGAGGCCCTTGAACCTCCTGTGATCGTCCTCCTCGGCCCCGACATTGAAGCGCGCGAGTCGGTATATCGCGCAGATCGGGTAGATGAGCGCGATAAACATGCCGAAATCGATAAAGCTGCCCCCCGAGGGGAGCTCCGCGAGATACGCCTGATACGCGATCACCGCGGGAGCGATCCCGTATGCAATGCCGTCAGCGAGCGAGTCGAGCTGAACCCCGACCGGACTCGCCACATGCATGGCCCTGGCCACCGCTCCGTCAAGGGCGTCAAACACCGTGCCGAGAAATATCATGATGCCGGCGACGGCCAGCGACCATTTGTCTCCCCTGCTTGCCATGATGATGGCGAAAAATCCCATCGTCATATTCGACATGGTGATCATGTTAGGCACAATAGAGCGCTTGTGGATTATGAAGTCCCCGATAGCGCGACGCGTTTTTCCCGAGCCTCCTCTGGCGGCCCGCTTTTCACTTCGCGCAATACGGCGCTGCGCTTTTCTTTCACTGTTTCTTTCCGAACGACCTGTCGCCATATGCATACCTGACTGATTGTAGAATACCGCCTGCGACGCACGCGCGGCCCGTAAATATCATCCGATTGATCATATAAATAGCAGGAAACAGGCAGTGTCAATAAAAAAAACATGCAGCAGCGGCCGTCAGCGTGCCCGGCCCATCAGCATTCGGCCGGACATGAGATGCTGTAAAAGAGAGCAGTGATCGGCAAATATTTCATCCGCCTCTTTCAGATAACGACGCGGGAGGGTCGTCTCAATCGCGTAACAGGTTACTCCCGCGCCCCTGGCCGAGCGTATGCCCATGGGAGCGTTCTCGATGGCGAGCGCGTCTGATGGATCCACGCCAAGCTTTTCAAGCGCCCGTGCATACGGCTCCGGATCAGGCTTGCCGTGTGAAACGTCCTCCGCGGTGATGACCGCATTAAACAGGGAGAGAAAGCTTCCTTCCATGACATGATCGACGGAGCGCCTCATCGAACCGGTAACCAGTGCCGCCCACAGGCCGCCGGTTTTAACATGATCAAGAATCTCCCCCATGCAGGGAAAGAGCGTGATTCTGTTGCGCTCAAAGATGGCGTGTTTACGGGCAACAAGCTCGTTGAATCTGGCTTCATCCGGCACGGGCCTGCCATACTCCCTGAAGATATCCTCAACGGATTGACGCCCGGACATGCCTTCGCGCAGATATATATCGATATCTTCCATCGCGATGCCGTATTCACCGAGCACCTGCATCCATGCGGAGGCATGAAACCTCATGGAATCAACGACGACCCCGTCCATGTCGAACAATATGGCACGTGGTTTCATCGGTCGGTCCGGATTTTCATCCGTGCGCGATGCCGCTCGAGGGCAAGGTCGATCAGGGTATCGATCAGCCGCGGATACTCAAGGCCTGAATGCGCCCAGAGTTTTGGATACATGCTTATGCTGGTGAATCCCGGCAAAGTATTGATTTCGTTCAGATAAAACGCGCCGGTCGTCCTTTCCAGAAAAAAATCGACCCGCGCCATACCGCTGCAGCAGAGCGCCTGATATCCCCTGACCGCGGTTTCGCGGATTGCATCCGCCACGGGTTCATCTATCGGAGCGGGTATGACAAGCTCGGCGCCATTCGGGTCGAGATACTTCGATTCGTATGAATAGAATTCATGCCGGGGGATGATCTCGCCCGGCACTGATGCCCTGGGATCGCCATTCCCGAGAACGGAGCACTCGATCTCCCGTGCGTTGACGCCTTCCTCTACCAGGAGCCTGGTGTCGTACTGGAACGCAAATTCGATAGCCGCCCGAAGATCATTCCCGTCCTTGACTTTCATGACCCCGACCGATGAGCCCGTTCTCGCCGGCTTCACAAACAGGGGGAGGCTGAGCCTTTCCCGTATGCGCGTCTGAATACCGGCCGCGTCGCGCTCCCAGTCTTCCCTGCCAAACGATTCCCACGGTACCACCGGTATGCCCGCATCGCGCAGCAGGCGCTTGGTCACGTCCTTGTCTATCCCGATCGAAGAACCGACAGAATCCGCCCCCACGTACGGGACCATGGCGAGCTCGAGCAGCCCCTGGAGGGTCCCGTCCTCGCAATAGGTGCCGTGCACCGCCGGGAAGACCAGGTCCACGGAGATTTTTTTATTGCTGTCGATGTCGCGCAGAACGAGCCTGCCGCTCTCCTCAAAGTGGTTGACGTACCAGTTGCCCTTCCTCTCCAATTTCAGAATGCGGCCGAATGCCGGGTCATCGACAATCACCGGTCTGTCCTGCACGTACCAGCGGCCGTCCCGGTCGATACCGATGGCCACGACCCGGTATTTCTCCGAATCCAGCGCCGAGACAACGGACGCGGCCGAACAGAGCGAAACATCGTGCTCACCCGACCGCCCGCCGTACAGGACCCCCACGGTCAGCATTACTGCTGCTCCGCCTCTATGAACTCCTTGTGGAGCACCTTCAGGGCAAGATCGGCGTGTTTCTCGTCTATGACGCACGATATGCCGATTTCAGAAGTGGAGATCATCTCAATATTGATTTTCCGGTCAGAAAACACCTTGAAAATCCTGCCCGCAACGCCATAGGAAGAGAGCATTCCCACGCCGACGGCGGAAACGATCGCGATGTCCTTCTTTGCCTCGACCGCGGTGCCGCCCAGCTCGTTATTGAGGTCCTCGCACAGGCCCATCGCCTTGTCGAGGTCGCTCTTCAGGACGGTAAAGGAGATGGATGCCTTGTTGTCCTTGCCGGTGGACTGCACGATCATGTTGACATACAGCTTGTTCTGCCCCATAATGCTGAACAGCCGCGCGGCGATACCCGGCTGGTCGGGAATGTCCCATATGGTGATTTTCGCCTCGTCACGCTTTGCGGTCACGCCGCTGATGACAAACTTTTCCATCATTTCCTCCTTCGGCATCACGATCGTACCCTCTTCATAATTGAAACTCGATCGGACATGCAGTCGTATGTTGTATTTTTTCGCGAATTCAACGGAACGGGAGTGGAGCACCGCGGCTCCGAGGCGGGCGAGCTCCAGCATTTCGTCGTAGCTGATCTCCTTCAATTTGGACGTGCTGGAAATAATCCGCGGATCGGCCGTGAACACGCCGTTCACATCAGTGTAAATCTCGCAATCCCTTGTGCCGAGCACAGCGGCAAGCGCCACGGCGGACGTGTCTGAACCGCCCCTTCCCAGCGTGGTGATGTTCTCCTCGGTATCAATCCCCTGAAAGCCCGCGACGATGACCACCCTTTTTTCCGTGAGGGATTTCATGATACGGTCCGTCTCTATGCTCTCGATCTTCGCCTTTGAGAAGTTGCCGTCTGTAATCATCTTAATCTGAGAGCCGGTATAGGAAATTGCGTCTATACCGATTTCATGGAGGGCCATTGCAAGAAGTGAGATGGATACCTGTTCTCCCGTGGACAGGAGCATATCAAGCTCCCTGCTGCTCGGCTTTTTCGTTATCTGAGCGGCGAGAGCTATCAGCTCGTCGGTTGTCTTTCCCATCGCGGAAACGACCACGACAACGGAATGACCTCCGGCCGTGTACGTTTTGATTCGTTCGGCCACGGCCTTGATGCGATCCGGCGTACCCACGCTGGTTCCGCCATACTTCTGGACGATAATGTTTAGCTCTGGCATAAGATTTCCCCGCACATTCATGCACCAGCACGGCGCGGTGCAGTCTGGTAGTCAATCCTAAATACGGAGACTGATCGGCGAGGTCAATTAAATTAATTACAGCGGGAGTATTTTTTTACCGGCAATTAGGGGGCCGGTGGATTGATAAATACGATCGTATCGTTATCGAGACTGTCTCTGCAAGATCCGACTGAAACGGTTACCGGGTTATTCGGATACTCCCAGAACTGTTCGTCGTAATACAGCTTGCCATACGTCGGAGACAGCTTGGCGACATAAATATTATATGTTCCCGGCGGGACATTTTCTATGGTAAAGCTTGCGGTTGATGTATACGGCCCGACAGGAGCGGCATCCACCTGCGCGAAAACCGCCAGTTCAGGTACTTTGAATCCGACATCACTGGCAAAATCATCCCACTCATTCTTGTATTCGTCAAATGTAGGGCATGAAATCGGGACTTTCTCGTTCCACAAATAAGAATATTTCTCAAGATTGAGATAATAATCCATCATATCCATCAGATTTGTCGTCAGGGCCAGTGACGGGGATTGGGGCAGGTTGCAGGGATTATCAGTACGGAGACCCCCTGAGACATTTGGAATCGTGTAGTCAGTAATAACCGCACCTACCGGAATGGCGATAACATGACGTCCGGGAGCAAGATCACTTGAATTCCCAATATACCCCGGGATGGAACCTACCAGCCCCGGTATATACGAGCGCGCCACAGTCAGCAGGTTTCCGCCGATCACCCTGTCATCTTCCTGTACGTCCTGGAGCCAGTCGGAGAGGGCATAATAATGGGTAACATTTTCCATATCGCCGCTTGTCCCGGTCAACTGGTATTTTTTAATAAAATTTTTTACCACAAACCGTATCTCGAGAACAGTAACAGGAAATGCATTTGAAAAAACCATTCCTCGCAAGTCGCTTATCGGGACAAAGAGAGGGTAGACGCGGTTCATATACGCGCTCTCAAGGCGCAAGGAGTCATAGAATGAATGCATCTGGTATTTGTTGAAATTGAAGGTCGGCAGCTCCCGTTCTGAAAAAACGTCCCAGACCGGTTCGTCCCGCCAGCCCTCTAAATCGGGAGTATATTTTCGCGCCCCATCCAGGAGCATCTTGCGGACATAGAGAAGGACCCCTGCGTATAGCTTGGAGGGAGCGTCATCGTTGTCAAGAATGAACCCGGCGCCGTTGAAAAACGGATTGTCATCTGATAGGTTAAACGCCAGGGTCTGACGGTAGTTAGCGAACTTCTGCGATTCCCTGCCATACTCCTGCAGCTTCATTTCAGAGATGTCGATCAGAAATACGGTAGGATTTTTATCTTCCTTTCCATACGGACCGGTATCAGTACCGTCGCAATCGACAACAGAATCGTCCTGAACATAGGCAAGGTGGTCAGGGGTGTAAGCATCACAGGCAATGACTCCAGACACCCGCGGCGAAGACGACAGGCACGCCGGCGGCATTGACCAGGGCATGGGGCTGTTTGATTCATACGTGCCCTTGAGAACCACGAGGAGCTGGTTGGTCCCGATGTTCGTAAGGAGGGGCTCGTTATCGCAATTAATGATGAATGAAAATAAAAAAATTGCGAGCAGCGCGGTTATTCGTTTCGTATGTTTCATAGTATACCTGCTGTAAAACGCAGCATCATAATTAGATTTGTTGCGAAACTGCTATTGCAACAGACCTATTATATATTAAAATAGAGCTGTATCCCGGTATTCAGGATATGGCCGCCGTTTTTCGATCCCTTAATATATCCTTCGTAAATATAAATATAATCGATGCGGAGTCCGATATTGACTATCCTCCCGGCCGGAAAGGATACTTCAAAACCGGCCATGAAGATAGGATCCCATTGGCTTTTGTTATCCGGTTTCACCGATATCCATCCGGCGCCCGCTCCCCCTTTGAACTGAAACCTGACGGGAAAATCTACAGGGATCTGGAAAAGAAGATTTCCGAACACCGGCACGAACTGCAGCTCATTCACGCCTTTCGACTTGAATTTCTGGTATGACGCATCCACGCCGAACTTCAGAAACGGCCAGGGAAAGGTAAGCCGCGCGAACCCCCCGCCTCCCAGGTTCGTCTCAACCCGCTTAGCGGTATCACCAAGCGGCGTGACCGGGCCGAACCACGCGCCGATCTGCGGTTTTGAAAAATGGTCCTTGCGCTCTTTGTAAGCATACGCATTCGCCTGTGAGATCAGGCATATGACGCCGATCAACGCACTGTAGAAGCCGATTTTATTCATACACAATACTGATTTCTGGAATAAATACGCCGACTTTGTTACATCAGATATCGGGTAATAGTTTACTACGGGCCATTTATGTCAATAAATTAAATACTATTTTACCCATTGTTCCCCATCCCTTCCTCTTCCATACCCCGGAAAAAGGCTGCATCCATCGATGTCAGATCCGGATCATACATCACTTTCATGAGATACAGCCCATAGGGAGGGGCGGTCTTCCCGCTAAAAACCCTATCACGCCGTGCAATGACATCGAGGATCCGCTCCGGGGATTCCTCCGCCTTGTTCATATCAATCATAGTGCCGACTATTATTCTCACCATGTTGTGGAGAAATGCATTCCCGGCGATATCAACCTTCACAAGGTCGTGATGGCGGCGGATATTAATTTCCGTTATCCGCCTGACGGTCTTGACCTTGAATGATTCCCTCTTTTTGCAAAAGGAAGAAAAATCATTCTCGCCGATAAGAAGCGCGGCAACACGCCGCAGGTACCCGACATCAAGCTTCTCATGCACCCACATCGCCCGGTACTGCATGAACGGGGTCCTTGACGGATGGTTGTATATCAGGTACCGGTAGCTGCGGCGGACGGCCCCGAATCGCGCGTGAAAATCGGCGTGTACATGATAGGCGTTCCTGATCGAGATGTCGCGGGGAAGAATTCCGTTCAGGCCGATGCAGATGCGCTGAAGCCCGATAGTGCTGACAGTGTCAAAATGAGCTATCTGACCTATGGCGTGAACTCCGGTATCCGTCCTTCCTGAAGCGACGATACGTATCCTTTCTTTCAGTAAAACACGGATGGCTTTTTCAATTTCTTCCTGGACGGTCCTTCGCCCGTTCTGGATCTGCCATCCGTTAAAATGTGTGCCGTCGTACTGGACTTCGATCGCTATCCTTCGGTGGTCTGCGCCTCTTCCTTCTTCCATTCATCTAGCAACTGGTTGATTTTATCATATATGTCCTTGGTCTTATCGAGCAGTTCACTCGGCTTCGACTTCGACGTTTTACCCGATCCGAACAGGCGGCTGAGGTAGCGTTTGCACTTTTCAAGGTTTTCCATCCGCTTCTTCGGATCCGGGTCCTTTGATCCGACCTTGAGCGTCAGGACCGCGGTCAGGTAGAGGACGCCTTCATATCCCCAGTTCTTGTCGGTGTCCGGCCCCATGTTGCCTGCCGCATCAACCGGCTCCGCTCCGGTTTGAAGGATATCGATCATTTTCACATATGACTGGTATGCCTTTTTATAGAAAAAAACCGCGATCTTTCCGTACGCTCCCTCAGGATTTTCCTTTGAGAGATCGTTAAAGAGCCACGCCGCGCGCAGGGAGGAGAGTGCGATCTTGAAGGTCGGTGCGACCTTTTTGTTTCGGTAGCTGTAGCAGTCAACGGCCAGCATGTATGAGGCCGCGCCGGTCTTCAGCTCCCTGTTAGCGTTAAAATCAAGGCTGCCGAAAAATTTCTTTACAACGTTTTTTCTCGCCGCAGTCAACTCGCGTATCTTGTCGATCTCACTGTTTTCAAGTGTCTCGAAATCCTTGGGGAAGGCTGAATAATAGCAACTCGGACACACGGTCAATACATACGCCAGGGGGCATACCTTCCCGTATTTTTTGCTCACATCGTAATTCCTCTTCAATTCATCAGTCAATTTACCCGCTATAAGCCGCCCGCCGCCGGAAAGCAGTTCTTCCCGATGGAATTCAAATGAACATACCGGGCATACCGAAGGATTTTTTTGCCGGTATGACAAACGTAAATCTTTATCCATGCAGAACTCCGAATAATAAACTGTCCTTCAAACTATATCATTATAAAATTAATCGAAAATTAATCAATAACCTTTTTTTAATTGTTTGCAAAATCCACCCCGGATCCGAATGGCTTCACCCTGTCAACCCGCCCGAATGGACGAATAATATCATAAAGATTTCAAATTTTTCTGTCGAAAATATAATGGGGCGCCGGATTCCACGTCAGGCACGGCTCCGATACAAGGCTGGATAATGATATTTTCAATATATAAAAGCGCAAGGAAGATGACATGAAAATACAAATACTGCTGCCGATGTTTCTGTTATTGAGCATGACCTTCGCTGCCGGGGACCTGCATGCAATATCTCCAACCGTCAAGGCCTATCAGGATTATGGCCTGACCATGAAAAAGCTGCGCGAAATAAGGATAATGGTGGAAAATTTCGGCGACGATGCTCTGAAACAGAAATTCGCCGAGCTGAAAAAACAATTCCAGGATGCCGGTGAAAACTATTACGGCCAGAATTTCATCGACTCCGCCTCAAAATTCAAAAAGCTGAAGATGGAATTGATATCCATGCTTGCTACGATCGATGACATATATCTGAAGCGGACAAAAGAGATACTCGATTCCACATCAAAGGAATCATTTGACACTCTCATAGAATACAGCAAGACAAGCGGGCTTGCCTCATATTTTCGAAGGCCCTATGATCCGCTCAAAGACATCAAGCCCTATGATACCGATAAATATCACCTTTTCCACGACCGCGAGAAAATAGAGTCCTATCTCCGCGAAGGTTATAAAAAATATCATACCGCGACAAAGATATACGAAGACCCTGAAATAGCAATCATGAGAGATAAAAAAACCCTTACCCGGCAGAACATTAATTTCATCATCCACAACTTTACCCGGGTCATCACTCTTTGCCGAGAAGCCAAAGAAGCCGGGATCGAGATCCATCGGGTAAGAAATATAAATAAGCTTGGTGAAAGCATGATAAAATACAACGTGTCACACGGCAACATCATCCCGATTTACGACGACAGGATCCCCGAACAATTCAAGGTTGACGCCAACGACAACATGATGCTGATTCATTCAGTTGAGATGCGCAAACTCGGCAAGAAGCGGGCCGGGACCGGCGAGGGATAATACAAAAAACCGGGCGTTTTGCCCGGTTTTATCGTATCTGCTATTTATCTTCCTTTTTCCTGGACTTCTTCTCTTTTGGCGCTTTCTTTTCCTTTTCTTTTTTCTCTTCCGTATTCTTCGTTTCTTTTGTCGCCTTTGCTTCTTTCTTCGCTTTTCTTTCTTTCCTTGCGTCCTTGCCCTTCTCTTTCTCAGCCGGCTTCGACTCCACAACCTTTCTATCTACCAGCTCCACGATCGACATCTCTGCCGCATCACCGGACCTCTTGCCAAGAAGGTATATTCTCGTGTATCCGCCTTTCCTGTCCTTGAAGCGAGGCGCAATATCCTCAAAGAGCTTCTTCAGTATGTACCTGTCCTTGACTACCTTCATCACTTCGCGCTTGTTATGCAATTTTTTTCCTTCGTCAGCGGCAGGAAGGTCCATGTTTCTTTTCGCCCTGGTAATCAGGCGCTCCGAGATTCTCTTCAGCTCTTTTCCCTTTTCCTTTGTCGTCACGATCCTCTCGTGCCTGAAAAGCGACGTGACCATATTGGCAAACATCGCTTTCCGATGCGCATGCGTTCTGCCAAGCTGTTTTACGCTATTTTTGTGCCTCATGTCGATTCCCGTTTAATCCTTTAATCCCAAGCTCAGGTGCAATGTATCCAGCTTCGACTTAATCTCGTGAAGCACCAGATCACTGTAATGCTTGGATTTTTTCAATTCATCTTCGGTTTTCTTGACCAGCTGTTCCAGCGTGGAAACATCCTGGCTCTTCAGGGTGTTATACGCGCGAACAGAGAGCTCTATTTCGTCGATGGACTTGGCCAGCAGCGACCTCATCTTTTCGATATTCTCATCGACTTCTTCAATCTCTTCCTCGACTTCCTCTTCAAAATTAATGAAGATCGTCATGTGATCCTTGATAATCTTCGCCGCATGGGCAAGCGCGTCATCAGGAGAAATCGAACCGTCGGTCCATATCTCAAGGATCAGCTTATCAAAGTCGGTCCGCTGTCCGACCCGGGTATCCTCAACCTTGACGTTCACCTTTTTAACCGGTGAAAAGATGGAATCGATAGGGATAACGCCGACGGTTTCCGTGTTGGATTTATTGACCTCGGCCGGCACATAGCCCCTGCCCCGCTCGATCTGAACTTCCATGTCGATTTCGCCGGAATCATTAATGGTGGCGATGACCTGGTCCTGGTTCATGACCTCGATCTCCGAATCGACGTTAAAGTCTTCTCCCTTCAGTTCGCTGGGCCCGGTCTTCTTGACATGAAGGACCTTCTGCAGTTCGCCGGCATATTTGAACCGCAATTTTTTCAGATTCAGAATAATCCTGGTAACATCCTCGTAAACTCCGGGGATGGTATAAAACTCATGCGGAACGCCTTCAATCTTAATCGCTGTTATCGCAGCGCCTTCAATAGACGACAGCAACACGCGCCGTAAAGAATTTCCGATAGTCAGCCCATAGCCCTTTTCAAAAGGCTCAGCAACAAAGCGACCATAATTCGGCTGTAATTCATCATGTTCGAATGTAATCTTACTTGGTCTTTTAAAGCCCTTGAGCAGGTTACGTGGGGCCATTTTCACCTCCATTTCAGTACAAAACAAATATGGGAACAAATATAATTTTATTGTTCCCCCTCAGGGCGCGGTCGCAAAGAATCAAATCATCCAGTTTGCCAGGACTAATCTGAAAAGCGGCAACGCCACAGCAACCAGATTGCTATTTAGAATACAGCTCAACGACGAGCTGATCATTAAAATTCGTCGTCAGGTCCTCGCGTAACGGCATGCGGACGACTTTTCCGCTTCTTTTTTCAAAATCGACCTGAAGCCATCCCGGTATCGAGTCTATAGCCTTCGCCAGCTTGATCGAATCCTCGAGCATGAGATTGCTTGCAAAATTTTCCCTCATGGCGACATCATTGCCTTCCACGACGCGATACGAGGGAATATCAACGATGCGCCCGCTCACCATGACATGCTTGTGCTTCACCAGCTGCCGCGCCTGCGCACGTGACGAGGCAAAACCCATACGGTAGACCACGTTGTCCAGACGTCGCTCGAGAAGCGCCATGAGGTTGTCGCCTGTAACACCCTTCATCCTCAATGCATCCTGGAAGAGAAGCTTGAACTGCTTTTCAAGCAGCCCGTAGCTCCGGCGTATCCTCTGCTTCTCACGCAGCTGCACCGCATAATCGGACAGCTTGGCGCGCCTCTTGCGCGGCGGTCCTGGAGGATATTTTTTCTTCCCCTTGATAGGGCATTTATCTGTCAGGCACCTCTGGCCTTTCAACATCAGCGGCGTCATTTCACGCCGGCATTGCTTGCACCGTGGACCGGTATATCTTCCCATACTGCATCACTCCATTAAACTCTTCTTCTCTTCTTGGGCCTGCACCCGTTGTGCGGCACCGGTGTTACATCCTTGATCTTGATTATATTCAAACCCGCCTGGAACAACGAACGGACCGCGGCCTCCCTTCCGATGCCCGGGCCCTTGACAAAGACCTCCACGTTCTGCAGACCGGCATTGCTGATCGCATTCTGGGCCGCGGTCTTTGCCGCCATCTGCGCCGCAAAGGGGGTCGATTTACGTGAGCCCTTGAAACCCTCTCCGCCAGCGGACGCCCATGCTATAACGTTCCCCTGCATGTCAGTGAGCGTTATGATGGTGTTGTTATATGTGGCCTGTACAAATGCCTTGCCGATCGGAACAATCCGCTTCTCTTTTTTCCGGGTTTTAACTTTCTTCCCTTTCACGATCTACTCCTTATTAAATTAAGCCTTGGTTTTCTTCTTGCTGCCCACCGGCGTCCCCCGTTTTCCCTTTCTGGTGCGGGCGTTGTTCTTGGTGTTCTGGCCGCGCACCGGCAGGCCCCTCCGGTGGCGGACTCCCCGGTAGCACCCGATATCCATCAGGCGTTTAATATTCATGGCAATCTCCGTGCGCAGATCGCCCTCAACTTTCGCGTTTTTTTCAATGGCCTTCCGCAAGTCATTTATCTCTTCGTCTGCCAGGTCCTTCACCCGCTTGTCAGGATCGACTTTTGACTCCGCCAGAATTTTCTTTGATATCGCCGGCCCTATGCCGTATATATACGTCAAACCGACTTCAATCCTTTTATTGTTTGGTAAATCAACGCCCGCTATACGTGCCATAGTCTCCTCATGATACTCTTACATTAATGTTTTTTAACGGTCCGAACTTTCTGACGCTGCTTGTGACGCGGATTCGAACAGATGACCCGCACAACGCCATGGCGTTTTATGACCTTGCAATCATTGCATATCTTTTTGACCGATACTCGTACTTTCATCTCGTTCCTCTCACGACCCGTTACCGTGCTCCAAAGCGCCCATGGCGCCGGATCAATTTTTGGAGCGGTATATTATCCTGCCCCGACTTAAATCATAGGGCGATAACTCAACAGTGACCTTGTCCCCGGCCAGGATCCGTATGTAGTGCATTCTCATCTTACCGGAGATATGCGCGAGCACCACATGGCCGTTTTCCAGCTTTACCCTGAACATCGCGTTCGGGAGGGGCTCCACCACCACGCCTTCGACTTCAATCGGTTCTTCTTTTGCCATACACTCACGTACTGGTTATAATTATGACTCCATGACTGTTAATGACGGCCCTTCATTCGGGCCCCCTTCATAAACCCGTCATAATGTCTCATGAGCAACTGCGACTCAATCTGCTGAAGCGTGTCAAGCGCCACCCCGACAATGATAAGAAGAGATGTCCCGCCCATCAGGTGCGCCATCTCCGCCGAAACCTGTTCAGGCCATATGCCGAGAATCAAATCGGGTATGATCGCTATGAAAGCCAGGAAAATCGATCCTGACAGATTGATCTTATTCAATATGCTCATCAAATAGTCGGCGGTGTTCTGGCCCGGACGGATGCCGGGGATGAATCCGCCGTATTTTTTCAGGTTGTCCGCTATATCGGTCGGATTGAACCGGATAGCGGTGTAAAAAAAACAGAAAAATATGATCAGTCCGCTGTATAAAATAATATATGGCACCTGCCCTGGAGAAAGCCAGAACTGGATCTTATTCAAAATGCCGGAGCTGGTTCCGCCGGCGAAGCTGATGATCTGCGTCGGGAACGTAATAATCGCAGCAGCGAAAATTATCGGGATTACCCCGGCGGCATTGACCCTGAGAGGAATGTACTGCGCGCTCCTCTGGACCATGCTCCTGCCAGTCTGTTTTTTGCCGTACTGAATCGGTATCCTCCGCTGGCCCAGCGTGAGCAGAATCGATGCCGCCACGACTCCCAGGAAGAGGACGATCAGTATGACGCCGACGATCGGCTCTCCCATGTCCCCTATCTTTTTCATTGTTGAATTGAAAGCGCTCGGGAGACGCACAACAATACCCGCCATGATGATGAGGGATATTCCGTTCCCCACTCCGCGCTCTGTTATAATGTCTCCGAGCCAAACCAGCACCATGGTGCCGGTCGTGATGGTGGCAACCGCCAGGATGACGAACCCGATCCCTGCATCATCCGGAACAACGGAGCCTCCCTGCGTGGTCTTCATCGACCGCATCCAGAATGTAAGACCGAAGGACTGTGCGGCGCACAGAAAAACAGTGCCGTACCTGGTATACTGGCTAATTTTTTTATAGCCCTCGTGGCCTTCCTTTGAAAGGCGCTCAAGGGCGGGAAATACCACTTTTAAAAGATCAATAATAATCGATGCCGATATATACGGCATAATTCCGAGGGCAAATATAGTGAACCTCTTGAATGCCCCGCCGGAAAAAAGATCGAAAAAATCGAGCATACCGGATGTCTGCGCCTGTTCAAAATAGGATGAAAGCGCTTCTACGTCAATCCCGGGTATCGGAATATGCGCGCCGACCCTGTATATGACCAGCATGAGCAGAGTAAACAGTATCCGCTTTCTTAAATCTGGTATCTTAAATATGTTAACGACGACGTTTGCCATTGGTGTCCTGAAAAAACCGTGCTATTTTTCTTCCTTTACCGGTACCGGAAATGTGCGGACAATCGCCTCGCCACCGGCCTTCTTGATCTTCTCAATGGCGCTTGCAGAAAACGCGTCGGCAATGACCTTGACCGGCTTTCCGATCTCGCCCTTCCCGAGCACCTTGACAAGACGCCCGCTTTTCGTGATCAAACCCGCCTTTTTAAGCTCCTCGGGATTAATTTCAGGCACGCCCATTTTTTCGATCAGTGCGACATTCACTACCTGGTACTCTTTCTTGGTGAAATTGTTGAACCCGCGCTTCGGCACCCGGCGCTGCAGCGGCATCTGGCCACCTTCAAACCATGCCCGGCGCTTCCTGCCCGACCTGCCGAGCTGGCCATCATGCCCCTTGCCGCACTGGCTTCCCCGGCCGCTCCCGTTTCCACGGCCCACCCGTCTTTTATTTTTAAAAGAAGCGGGTTTTTTCAGTGAATACGTTTCTTCCATAATACCATCTCTCTACTGATCTTGTTCTTTGACGCTCACCAGGTGGCTCACCTTGTCGATCATGCCCCGCACAACCGCGGTATCATCATGAAGCCGCTCGGCGGATATCCTTCTTAATCCCAGGGCCCTGAGGGTCGCCTTCTGCTTCGGCAGCGTGCCGATACTGCTTCTTATCTGCTTGACTAACAGCTTTTTTGCCATGATATCACCCAACTATTCCCATAACTTACTCAGAGAAACGTCGCGCATTTTCGCGGCTTCCTCGAAGCTCCGCAACTGGAGCAGACCGTCCAGCGTTGCCTTAACCAGGTTGACGGGATTTCTCGATCCCTGTGCCTTGGAGAGAACATCGCTGACGCCCGCACGTTCCAGTACCGCACGCACCGAGGAGCCGGCAATAATTCCGGTACCGGGAGCAGCGGGCTTGAGTATAACTTTCGCCGACTTGAACCTGCCGATCACCTGGTGGGGGATTGTGCTCTTGTGCACGTTGACCTTGAAAATATTCTTCTTGGCGTCTTCCTTGCTCTTGTCGATGGCATCAGGAACTTCATTGGCCTTCCCGAAACCGATACCTACATGGCCCTTGCCGTCACCCAGGACCGCAAGCGCATTGAATGAAAAGCGCCGTCCGCCTTTAACGACCTTTGCGACCCGGTTAATCGTCACGATCTTTTCCGCAAGCTCAAGCTCATTGGCAGATACTTTTTTTCTTTTCACTTTCATTATAACGTCTCCTAGAACTCCAGGCCATTTTCTCTCGCCGCATCGGCAAAGGCCTTCACCCTGCCGTGATACTTGTACCCGTTTCTGTCGAACACAACCTTCTTGATCCCCGCCTTGACGGCTTTTTCGGCGAACATCTTTCCAAGGACCTTGGCCGCCTCGATATTCGCCCTGCTCTTCATCTCGGGAAATTCCTTGGCCAGCGTTGACAACGCCACGAGTGTGTGCTGCTTACCGTCGTCAATTATCTGAACGTACATGTTCCTGCTATATTTGCTAACACACAGACGCGGAAAGTCCCTGTTCATCCGTATCTTCTTTTTGATTATGAACTTTCTTCTCGTAATCCGTTTCTTTTTTAAAGCGATCTTATCCATTGCTATTTACCTGTCTTACCCGCTTTTTTCCTTACCCGCTCGTCCTTATACCTGATGCCCTTCCCTTTGTACGGTTCGGGCGGCCGGAGCTTGCGTATATCGGCGGCAACCTGTCCCACCTCTTGCTTGTTGACGCCCTTGACCTTGAATTTTGTGGTCTCGACAACCTCAATTGATATCCCCTTGGGAGGTGAAAAGATGACAGGGTGGGAAAATCCTATCTGAAACTGAACATCCTTGCCCTGCTGCGTTACCCGGTATCCAACTCCGACGATCTCCATGTCCTTCTCGAAGCCCTTTGATACCCCAGTAACCATATTGTTAATAAGCGCCCTCATGAGGCCCGAGGCCGCGGCAATCGACTTGTCTTCTTCCGCCCTTTCCGCTGAAAGATAGAGGGTGTTTTCCTTGATTTCAAGATCAACCCCATCCGAGAGAGTCAAAGATTCCTCTCCCAGGGGGCCCTTGACAGAGAGCACCCTTTTGTTGTAATCCACTGTTACGCCATTCGGTAACTGTACCGGTTTTTTCGCTACTCGTGACATTGCCGCTACTATCCTGTTATGAGATTTCGCACAAAACTTCACCGCCGACATTTAGCTTCTTGGCGGTCTTATTTGTAACTATACCTTTCGATGTTGATATGATCCAGATTCCGATATTATTGTATATCGGCACGATATTCTCTGCCTGTATATAGACCCTCCGTCCCGGCTTGCTGATTCTCGTAAGATTCAGAATGGCCGGCTGGTTCTGGTCTGTGTATTTGAGATATATCCGCAATATCTTCTGGCGGTTATCATCATTCAATTTAAAATTCTTTATAAATCCCTCGTCTTTTAAAATCTTGGCAATGGAAACCTTCATTTTAGAAGACGGCACATCGACGATCAAATGCCCGGCCTTGACGGCATTTCGTATTCTCGTCAACATATCTGCAATTGGATCTGTATTAGCACTCATGTGTTCTATCCTGAACAGTTAATTTTTTACCAAGATGATTTGACGACGCCGGGTACTTTCCCTTCGCTCGCCAGCTTTCGAAAGCAAATCCTGCACATTTCAAACCTTCTCATATACCCGCGGGGCCTGCCGCATATTTTGCACCTGTTGTGCCACCGTACCTTGTATTTCGGTCCGCGTTCCTGTTTTGCCCATAAGCTTGTCCGTGCCACAGTGTTGTCTCCTATGATCTAAATGGCATTTTAAATTCGTCCAACAGCGCTCTCGCAGCCTCTTTCTTCTTCGCCGTTGTCACGATGGTAATATTGATTCCATGAATTTTTTCGACTTTGTCGAAATCAATTTCCGGGAATATGATCTGCTCCATCACGGAAAAATTATAATTCCCGAAGTTATCAAACGATTTTGGAGAAAGTCCCTTGAAGTCGCGCACCCGCGGGAGAGCGACATTGATGAGGCGGTCGAGAAATTCATACATCCGGTCTCCGCGAAGGGTTACGCGGCACCCAACCTCCATGCCGTCCCGAATCTTGAAGTTCGCAATCGACTTCTTCGCAAGCGTTTTTACCGCACGCTGACCGGTTATGTTCGACAACTCATCAATGACCGCCTTCATTCCATTCGGGTTTGCATGGGCGTCGCCCATTCCGACATTCAGCACGATCTTCTCAAGTTTCGGCACTTCCATGACCGATGCGAACTTGAACTGGTCCATCAGCTTTTTCTTTATATTCTTGTTATAATCTTCCCTTAATCTCGCGGCCATTGCTACTGTCCTTTTTCAATTCTTGAGTGTGACTAGTCCAGGTTCTTCCCGCATGTCTTGCAGACCCTGATCCTGGTTTTGTCCTTGTATTGAATCCCTATGCGAACTCCCTTCTTGCATTTTTCGCAGAAAATCATGACATTCGATATGTCGATGGGGAATTCCACGTTTATCTTTCCGCCCTTGGGTTGCTCGGGGCCCGGCTTCAAATATTTGTGCTTTTTATTGATTCCCTCGACAATAATGCGGCCCGTTTTCGAGTTTACTTTAAGCACCTTCCCCCGCCTTCCGCGATCAGCGCCGGAATTGACCACCACATTGTCATTTGCCTTGATGTTTGTATCTGTAATCTTCTGTTTCATAGCTTATATCCTGCTTATAGAACCTCTGGAGCGAGAGAAACAATCTTGAGAAAATTCTTTTCCCTCAGTTCGCGAGCCACCGGGCCGAATATCCGGGAACCCCGCGGTTCACCCTTGGCGTCAATGATCGCGACAGCGTTATCGTCAAACCTGATCAGGGAGCCGTCTTTGCGGCGCACCGGGCTCTTGGTCCGCACCACGACGGCCCTCAGAACGGCTTTGCCGTGCACCTTTTTCCCCATTGTGTCCTTCAACCCGTATGACGGCTGCGCATCCTTGACGGCGACAACAATGATATCGCCGACCGTGGCGTAACGCCGCCGCGTGCCGCCCAGCACCTTGATGCACTGCACCCGCTTCACGCCGCTGTTATCGGCCACTTCCAGCATCGTCTGAACTTGAATCATTGCTTTTCCTCTATTTGGCTTTTTCTACAATCTCAATCAGCCTGTATCTCTTTTCCTTTGATAACGGCCTGGTCTCTTCTATTCTAACGATATCGCCGATTCCACACTGGTTCTTCTCGTCATGGCTTTTCAGCTTTTTTGTCCTGCGGACCGACTTCTTATAAAGAGAATGCATGACAAGATTCTCAATCTCGACAACGATCGTTTTATCCATCTTGTCACTGACTACTTTGCCTATTAATTGCTTCCTTTTATTTGCCATGGTTCGATCGGCTCTCCCGTTAAATTATCTCAACGCCTTTTTTTCCCTGATGCCAAGCGCATACTGCCGCTTCAAGGTCAATATTCTTGCTATATGCTTTTTCAGTTCCTTGATCTTCTTCGGATTATCAACCTTGCTGGTGACGGCCTTGAAGCGCTCCTTGCGAAGGTTTTCCTTTGTCTCATTGAGGCTTCGCTCAAGTTCCTCAATCGTTAATTCTTCGAGCTTTCCTTTCATCAGTCGAATCCTCGCGTCATCTAGTCGTTTATTGTAACAATCTTCGTTTTCAAAGGAATCTTGAATGCCGCATTGGAAAGCGCTTCTCTTGCAAGGGCCTGGTCAACACCGGCAATCTCAAAAATTACCTTCCCGGGCTTGATCCTGGCGACAAATCCCTCGGGGTTACCCTTCCCCTTGCCCATCCTGGTTTCAGCAGGCTTCTTGGTAAAAGGGCGATCCGGGAATATCCTTATCCAGAGCTTCCCGCCCCGCTTGACTTTCCTCGTTATCGCGACCCGCGCCGCCTCAATCTGCCTGGCGGTGATTTCCCCCGGCTCAACGACTTTAAGACCGATCTCACCGAAGGAGATCGACGATCCGCGCATCGCCTTCCCGCGCATATTCCCGCGCTGCACTTTCCTGAATTTCTGTCGTTTCGGCATTAACATGGCGGTTATTCCTTACTCACTTTGTTTTCCGTTTAACGGTGTACTTGTCTTCCTCGTCTTCCTGGTCCTGAGACATCACGTCCCCGTTATAGATCCACACCTTCACGCCGATCAGGCCGAACGTGGTCAGCGCCTCGGCAAACCCGTAATCGATGTCGGCGCGGAGAGTGTGCAGGGGGATGCGCCCCTCCTTGTACGCTTCCTGGCGCGCCATTTCCGCGTTGTTCAGGCGGCCCGAACATACCACCTTGATCCCGAGGGCGCCGGTCCTCATGGCGTTGGTAATCGCCTGCTTGACCGCCCTTCGGTAGGGAAAGCGACCTTCAACCTGCTGCGCTATCTGCTGCGCGATCAGCGCCGCGTTCTTTTCCGGCTTCTTCACCTCGATGATATTTATATACACGTTCTTGGTTGCGATCTTCTGCAGTTTCTCCTTGAGGGCCTCGATATCAGAGCCTTTTTTACCGATCAGCACGCCGGGACGCGACGCATGTATGTTAACGTTAACCCTGTCCGGGAAGCGGTCTATGGCGACCCTGGATATTCCCGCGGACTTTTTCTCCTTTTCGACATACTGCTTTATGGCGAGATCCTCGTGAAGATATTTCGCGTAATTCTTCTTGTCCTCATACCATATGGAGTCCCACGTCCTGTTAACTCCTACCCTGAAACCTACTGGATTAACCTTTTGGCCCATAATAAATTGATACCTTTTATTTAATATTTACTGTTCCGCTGTCCCGCTGTCGCATGGACAGCGTTTTAACTCTCATCCGACAGCACGATCAGGATGCTGCTCGTCCTTTTTTTAATACGGTTCGCCCGACCGCGCGCCCTGGGACGGAAGCGCTTCATGGTCGGACCCACATCAATGACGATCTTTTTGATATACAGGCTCTTGTCCATGATATCCGGCTTCTTGTATTTAGCATTGGCGCCGGCTGAATACAGGGTCTTCAGTATCAGCCGGGCTGATTTCTGCGGCATGGCCTTGAGAATCTCAATGGCGTAGGGTAGCTCCTCGCCCCGGACCTCGTTCGCGACCAGCCTCGCCTTTGAGGCGGATATCCTGTTGATTTTTGAAAAAGCGAGCGCTTCCATCAGTTATTTCCTCTTGGCAATTTTATCATCTTTCGTTCTGTGGCCCCGGTAGGTCCTGGTCGGCGCGAATTCACCCAGCTTGTGGCCGATCATGTTTTCGGTTACGTACACGGGAATGAAGTTCTTCCCGTTATGGACCATAAGGGTATGGCCGATCATCTCAGGAAATATCGTCGACCGACGCGACCATGTCTTAACCGCCTTTTTCGAGTTTGAGGAATTCATGTCCTCAATCTTCTTGAACAACTTGATGTCAATGTACGGACCTTTTTTTACTGACCGAGCCATTACTTCTTCCTTCGACTAATAATATATTTATCGCTGATTTTATGCTTTTTCCTCGTCTTGAAACCCTTGCTGGGAACGCCGGTCGGAGAACAGGGGTGCCGGCCGCCCGATGACTTGCCTTCGCCGCCGCCGAGGGGGTGGTCGACAGGGTTCATGACAACACCTCTCACCTTGGGCCGCTTATTCATCCAGCGGGACCTGCCTGCTTTTCCGATCGTTACCAGACCGAAGTCCTTGTTGCCGACTTCGCCAATGGTGGCGTAGCACTCCTGGTGGATCTTCCGCAACTCGCCCGAGGGCAGTTTTATCAGGCAGTATGAACCTTCCTTTGCGGTTATCACTGCCGACACGCCTGCGGATCTCACCAGCTGGCCGCCCTTGCCACGGGTCATCTCGATATTGTATATATTCGTGCCCAGGGGTATGTTTTTAAGCGGCATCGCATTCCCCGACTTTATTTCCACATTCTCGCCGGACATGACTCCATCGCCCACCTTGAGTGAATCCGGCGCGACGATATATCGCTTCTCACCGTCCATATAGGTGACCAGGGCAATATTGGCCGACCTGTTGGGATCGTATTCAATAGTATCGATACGCCCCGGAATACCGTACTTGTCCCGCCTGAAATCGATGACGCGATACCGGCGTTTATGACCGCCACCGCGCCGCCGCACCGATATATGGCCCCTGTGTCCGCGACCGGAGAATTCCTTCTTGCCCTTCGTCAGCGGTTTGTGCGGCGTTTCCTCCGTGATCTCGGAGAAGTCCAGCACGGTCTTATATCGTGTCGTCTGCGTTATCGGTCTAAATTTTTTCAATCCCATAATCGTTACCTTTCAAACTAAAAAATCCGCTTCCCGCCGGGCCTTATTGCGCTTCAAAGAGTTCAATCTTTTCACCGGGTTTGAGCGTTACAATGGCCTTCTTCCATGCGCTCCGCTTTCCCGTCCGGAACCTGAGCCTGCGGTCCTTGCCCCGGACCGTGAGCACATTTATCTTGACGGGAACCACGCCGAACAGGTCCTTGATCGCGTGGTATACCATAAGCTTGTTGGCCTTCATTGATACCCGGAACACATACTTGTTTATACCCATCAATTCGGTGGTCTTCTCGGAGATCACCGGCTTTAAAATAATGTCATTCGAATTCATCATTTCCCGCCTTCCGCATATCGTTCATTCAGGAGTTTCACCGCGCTTTCGGTTATGATCAGCGCCTTCGAGTTAAACACGTCCCTTCCCGAGATCCTGTTGACGCTATTATAGAGGAGCCATGGGATGTTCCTGACCGCGCGCTTCAGCATGAGGTCCTCCCCGCCGGCGATAAGAACACCCTTCGTGACAGCAAGCGCCTTGCCGATTCCGGCGACCTCTTTAGTCTTACCGGTCGCATTGAAATCCGCGAGGACCTTTATGCTGCCCTGCTTCGCCTTGAGGGAAAGAAGCGCCCGGTATGCCGACCGCTTGATCGAGCGGGGAAGATCGATCCGGTAGCTCCGTGGACGCGGACCGAACACGGTGCCGCCGCCTTTCCATATCGGGGAACGGCTTGATCCGGAGCGGGCGCGGCCGGTTCCCTTCTGCCGCCAGGGCTTGATGCCGCCGCCCCTCACTTCGCCGCGCTCCTTGGTCTTATGCGTACCCTGACGCAAGTTTGCGTTGGCGGCCTTAACCAGTTCGTAAATCAGCTTATCGTTGACCTCCGCGCCGAAGACGCTGTCGGACAGCTCGACAGAACCAACCACCTTGCCATCTATGGAATATTTATCAACTTTCATCGTCCGCCTACCTATTTCTCGGAAACAGTAATCAATGTATTTCTTCTGCCCGGTACGGCGCCGGAAATCAGCACTATGTTGTTGTCCTCAAACACTTTGACGATCTTCAGGTTCTTCACGGTAACGGTGCGGTAGCCCATCCTGCCCGGCATCCGCTGACCGCGCCACACCTCGCTCGGATACGCGCATGCGCCGATTGAACCGGGCGCTCGGTGGAACGTGGAGCCGTGCGTATCGCGTCCGCCGCCGAATCCATGCCGTTTTACAACGCCCGCGAAGCCCTTCCCTTTTGAAATACCGGTGACGTTCACCATCGTGTTCTCCGCGAAGATGGAGCACTTGATCTCGCTGCCGACATCAAGGGAATCGTCAAAAACATTCACTTCGCCAAAAATCTTCAGGGGCCGTATCCCCTTCTTTTTCAGATCGGAGACAATGGCCCTGGTAAGACGGCCTTCCTTCACGTCGCTGAAACCCAGCTTCAGCGCCGCATACCCGTCCTTCTCGACGTTCTTTTTCTGTACGACAACGCATGGGCCGAGTTCGCAGACGGTAACCGGCAACGCCGTACCGTCCTCCTGTATAAACTGGGTCATCCCGATTTTTCTGCCAATAAGCGCCTTTTTCATCACTAATTCCTATCCAATAATATTAGATAACAAGGATACTAAGATTAAAAACGTGCGCGATCAGGACTTAATATCAACCGAAACGCCGGCCGGAAGCTCGAGCTTCATTAAGGCCTCAACCGTATCAGAATTCGGATCAATAATGTCGATCAAACGCTTGTGTGTCCGTATCTCAAACTGCTCACGGGACTTTTTGTTAACATGAGGTGATCTGAGAACGCAGAACTTCTCGATCTTTGTCGGCAACGGTATGGGACCTGCAACCTTGGCGCCGCTCCTGTTCGTGGTCGCGACTATCTTTTCGGCTGACTGGTCCAGCAACTTCGCGTCAAATGATCTTAGTTTTACCCTTATACGTTGTCCGCTAGACTTTGCCACTGTTTGTACCTGATAGATTATTTTATCATAAAATACATAAGTCAGACCATCAGTATGATGGTCTGACCTCTGGTTGCTATGTTCATATCACGCTAAAGGGTGCGTTACTCAATAACCTTCGTTACGACCCCGGCACCCACCGTTTTGCCGCCTTCCCGGATGGCGAACCTGAGTTCTTCTTCCATGGCGATCGGGGTTATGAGCTCGACAGTCATGTCAATGTCGTCGCCCGGCATGACCATCTCGACTCCGGCGGGAAGCGTGACTATACCGGTCACGTCAGTCGTTCTGAAATAGAACTGCGGCCGGTAGTTTCCAAAGAACGGCGTATGGCGTCCGCCCTCTTCTTTCTTGAGAATGTAGACTTTCCCCTGGAACTTCTTGTGGGGGGTGATGGAACCCGGTTTCGCGAGAACCTGGCCCCTGTAGACCTCGTCCTTTCCAATACCTCGGAGGAGGCAGCCGACGTTGTCGCCCGCGACGCCCTCATCCAGGATCTTTCGGAACATTTCAACCCCTGTACATACGCTCTTCTTCGTCTCGGCGATACCGATGATCTCGACTTCTTCGCCCGTCCTTACGATACCCCGCTCGATCCTTCCGGTTACGACCGTACCGCGGCCGGTGATGGAGAAGACGTCCTCAATGGGCATCAGGAAAGGCTTGTCAGTTGCGCGCTTGGGCTCGGGAATGTATTCATCCATTGCCTCCGCGAGCTTGATGACGGTATTAAACCACTCGCCATCGAGATTCTTCGCCTCGGCTTCTTCGAGCGCCTTGAGTGCCGACCCGGGGATAATGGGAACTTCGTCGCCCGGAAATTCGTATTTTGTAAGCAGTTCGCGGATCTCCATTTCAACAAGCTCGATCATCTCGTCCCGCTCGGATTTGTCGATCATATCAACCTTGTTCAGGAAGACTATCATGTAAGGAACGTTGACCTGGTGGGCAAGAAGGACGTGCTCCTTGGTCTGGGGCATGGCTCCGTCGCCAGCTGCCACAACGAGGATGGCGGCGTCCATCTGGGCGGCGCCGGTAATCATGTTCTTTATATAGTCGGCATGACCCGGACAGTCGACGTGCGCATAGTGGCGCTTCTGGGTCTCATACTCCTGGTGTGAGGTGGCGATCGTTATACCCCGCGCTTTTTCTTCGGGAGCATTATCGATCTGGTCAAATTCAACAGGCTTTCCCAGCCCATATTTCAGGAACAGGCATTTCGTGATTGCAGATGTTAACGTAGTCTTGCCGTGATCAATGTGACCAATCGTACCAACATTTACGTGTGGTTTAGTCCGTTGAAATTTTTCTTTACCCATTGGATTTCACTCCTTAATTATTATTCCTTCATATTAATCTGTAATACTGTTCACCAATTTTTTAAGATGGTGATAGTAAATATTTATATAAATTATAAATATTATTATTATTAAGGAAACTCTGGTTATACCTGTTTAGGATGTTTCCCTAATGGCACTCTTATAAGGAAAATAACTGCCTTTTTCCGCAAAAATCGAAAAAAAAAGCAACTTTTCGGCGTGCCTGTAAATTTTGCCCATATAAATTGCGGGTTTTTGAATTAAAAAAAATGTGCTTATTCTGTCAACAAATTAATAAAAAAATTATTCAAAATTGGATATTAATTTAATAAAATTATCCCGCGTTGAACAAAACTCAATAGAATGCGCCGGTCATCCTCCCGATAATGCGATCAGTGATCTCCTTGGGAACTATTTCATAATGTGAGACCTGGAGGGTATGCGTCGCCCTGCCCTGGCTCATTGAACGCACGCTCGTGGCGTACCCGAACACCTCCGAAAGTGGAACGAAGGCGTCTATGACCTTCAGGGAGCCGCGCATGGTGATATTCTCGATCCTGCCGCGGCGGGAATTGATATCGTTGATCACATCTCCCATGTAGTCATCAGGGCACACCACCTCGAGTTTCATGACCGGTTCCATGAGACTGGGTGACGCTTTGCGCGCCCCCTCCTTGAGAGCGGAGCCGGCGGCGATCCGATACCCTATACCGATCGAAGTCGCTTCATCGAAAGAGCCGCCGGTCAGGGTCACTGTGATGTCAGCCATGCGGTATCCGGCTATTACGCCCGACTCCATCGCGTCGGAAAGCCCCGCCTCGACATCCTTGATGAACTCATCGGGGATCTCCCCTCCCTTGAGCTCGTTCCTGAAAACAAAGCCTGTGCCGGGACCGCCCGGCTCCATGCGTATGACCACATGCCCGGACTGGTCCTTTCCTCCGATCTGCTTCTCATACCGGTATTCAGAATCGACCGGCCTGGTGATGGTCTCCTTGTATGTCACCTGCGGCTTGCCGACATTCGCGTGTATGTTGAATTCCCTGGTAAGACGGTCCACGATAATTTCGAGGTGGAGTTCCCCCATCCCCGATATGAGCGTCTGGCCGGACTCCGGATCGGCGTGCACGTGAAAAGTGGGGTCCTCATCAACAAGACGCTGCAGGGCTGCGTCAAGCTTCTCCTGGTCCGCCTTCGTCTTCGGCTCTATTGCCACGGAGATCACCGGATCAGGAAACTCCATCTTTTCCAGCAGGATCGGATGCGCCTCTTCCGCGAGCGTATCGCCGGTCCGTGCGCTCCGGAGTCCCACCACGGCGACTATATCCCCGGTATAAACTTCCTTTATATCCGCCCGGTCGTTGGCGTGCATGCGGAGGAACCGCTGGACCCGCTCCTTCTTTCCGGTAGTGACGTTGTACACCTGATCGCCCGTCTTCAGGTGACCCGAATAAACGCGCATGTACGAAAGCTTCCCGACATAGGGGTCGCTCATCAGCTTGAACACCAGTCCGCAGAACGGCTCCTTGTCGCTCGCTTCACGGGTAATAATCTCATCGAGTTCCTTCGGGTTATGACCTTCGACAGGTTTGATGTCCCGGGGCGACGGGAGATAATCGACGATAGCGTCGATAACGGGCTGGACCCCCTTGTTTCGCAGCGCTGACCCGCAGAACACCGGAAAGGCTGACGCCGATGCGGTTATCTTCCTGATCGCTTCCTTTATCTCCTGCGCGTCAGGCTCGACGCCTTCGAGGTATTTATGCATGATGGCGTCATCATGCTCGGCCGCCAGCTCAAGAAGCGCATCGCGGTACTTGCACGCCTTTTCGCGATATTCTTCCGGGATCTCCTCGGCCAGAATCTCCGTCCCGAGGTTATCCGTCCATATATATGCCTTCATCGTGACGAAATCAACTACGCCGCGGTGGCTATCTTCGATTCCCAGCGGCATCTGGAGCGGCAGCGGCACCGCGTTGAGCCGCTCCCTGATCATGGACAGGCACCGCTCGTAATCAGCGCCTACGCGGTCCATCTTGTTGACAAAGCAGATACGGGGTATATGGTAATGATCGGCCTGCCGCCATACTGTCTCAGACTGCGGTTCCACCCCCGCGACACCGTCAAAAACCGCTATCGCGGAATCAAGCACCCTGAGGCTTCGCTCGACCTCCATGGTGAAATCCACGTGGCCCGGCGTGTCAATGATATTGATGATCGTGTTTTTCCAGAAGCAGGTGGTGGCCGCAGCGGTGATGGTGATGCCGCGCTCCTTCTCCTGCACCATCCAGTCCATCTCCGCGGTCCCCTCGTGCACCTCCCCCATCTTGTGGGTCTTGCCGGTATAAAAGAGTATCCGCTCCGTGAGCGTGGTCTTGCCCGCGTCGATATGCGCCATGATGCCTATGTTGCGCGTCCTGTTAATGGGCAGTTCCCGTGGCATAGCGTACCTTCTGAAACTTTTTTTACAATAGCATATATGGCGGCACCATATCTCAACGAGGCCGCTCTCGGACCTCCTGCCCTTCGCGGCACTCCTGCCATCCTGGCAGTCGCAGCGCCACGGATCAAGGAGGCAGCTGAATGAATACAGAGAGGTACATGCAAGGCGGAGCGAGTGAGATATGTGCCGCCGAAACGGCTACAGACTTCATGATAAAAGTGCGCCGTCACCTGCACGCATAGAGAAAAAGCTATCGCGCAATAAACACGGAAATACCAGGCATGCCTGGTATTTCGCATTTCGCATCTATAAACAGCCCGCCCCCGCCGGAGGCGGGGGCGGGCGTCACTCTCATCTTACCATTTATAATGGGCAAAAGCCTTGTTCGCTTCCGCCATTTTGTGGGTGTCTTCCTTCTTTTTAATGGAAGTCCCTGTGTTATTGTAGGCATCCATCAGCTCTCCGGCGAGCTTTTCAAACATGGTCTTTTCGGAACGGGACCGAGAATTGGTAACGAGCCACCTGATGCCCAGCGCCTGGCGACGCTCGGGCCTGATTTCAACAGGCACCTGGTATGTGGCGCCGCCGACACGCCGCGATTTTACTTCCACCAGCGGCTTCGTGTTCTCAAGGGCCTGGACAAAAACTTCGATCGGGTCCTTCTGGGTCTTCTTCTGGATAAGGTCCATCGCTTTGTAAAAACTCGTTTCGGCAATCCCCTTCTTGCCCTGTATCATCATGCAGTTGATGAACTTGGAAACAAGCTTGCTTCCGAATTTCGGATCGGGGAGCTGCTCCCGCTTGACTGGTCTTCTTCTCCGCATACTAATTCCTCGCTATGAATGATTACGCCTTCGGCCTCTTGGTTCCGTACTTGGAACGGCCTTTTCTACGATCTTCAACGCCCAGTGTATCCAGCGTACCGCGGATGATATGATACCGGACGCCCGGCAGGTCCTTGACCCGACCGCCCCGAATAAGCACTGCGCTGTGCTCCTGGAGATTGTGGCCGACTCCGGGTATATATGCCGTCACCTCGATGCCGTTGGTAAGGCGCACGCGGGCGACCTTCCGCAGGGCGGAGTTAGGCTTCTTCGGGGTAAACGTCATGACCCTCGTACAGACTCCGCGTTTTTGGGGACAGCTTGTCAGGGCGGGGGATTTCGTTTTTTTCCTCTTACGCTCCCGTCCCTGTCTGATTAACTGGCTTATCGTTGGCATTATGACTCCTGTTATCTGATCATGTAATATGCAATAATCGACAATTCATTCGATACCAGATTGGTATTTGCGAATTATGGCGATTTTTGTCAAGTTATTAATTCAAATATTAATTACCACGCGACACAGCCATCTACTCGCTATCCATCGCGGTCCCTTCTTCAACTTCCGCAGGCTCGCCTTCACCGGGGGCGGGCCCTTCGAGGTCGCCGGGCTCGTTCTCGTACACGTCGATATTCCCGTACTGGCGCACCCCGGTCCCGGCCGGGATCAGGTGTCCGATAATGACATTCTCTTTCAGACCCCTGAGGTTGTCGATCTTGCCCTTGATCGCCGCGTCCGTGAGAACCCGCGTGGTCTCCTGGAACGAGGCGGCGGAGATGAACGACTCCGTGTTCAGGGCCGCCTTGGTGATGCCCATCAGAATAGGAATCGCCGTCGCCGGCTTCCCGCCCTCGTTCAACACCCGCTCGTTTTCGTCCACAAAATCGAACTTGTCGGCAATCTGCTCGATCACGAACGTGGAATCGCCCGGATCCGTCACCTTGACCTTTCGCAGCATCTGCCGCACTATGACCTCGATATGCTTGTCGTTTATGGAAACGCCCTGGAGCCGGTACACCTCCTGGATCTCGTTCACCAGGAATTTCTGGAGCTCCCGCGGCCCCTTTATCTTCAGGATTTCATGCGGATCAACGGCCCCGTCGTCAATCTGTTCTCCCTTGGCGATGAAGTCACGGTCCTGGACGCGCAGGAACTTGGAAACGGGGATCGAATACTCCTTCACCGTACCGTCCTCGCCCGTTACGATGATCTTCCTCTTGTTCTTGACCGTATCACCGATCTCAATGGTGCCGTCCAGCTCGGACAGGGTGGCAGAGTCCTTCGGCGTACGCGCCTCGAACAGCTCGGCAACCCGGGGCAGACCCCCCGTGATGTCCTTGGTCTTCTCCGCGCCCCGCGGGATCTTCGCGAGGATGGTCCCCGCGTATACCTTGTCATCATTGTTAACCATCAGGTTCGCGCCCTTCGGGAGAAGATAGGTAATGACCTGCTTCGACGGGCCGATAATGTCGATCCTCGGCTGAAGCTTCTCGGTCTTGTATTCCACGATGACCCGCTTGGTCACGTTCGATGACGGGTCAATCTCCTCGCGAAGGCTTTTGTTCAGCTCCACGTCGACAAACTCGACCTTTCCGGTGACCTCCGTCAGGATCGGCTCAAACCACGGATCGAACGCGGCCAGCATCTCGTTCCGTTCGTAGAATTTGCCCGCTTTCGCCATGATCTCGGTACCCACGTTTATCGGGATAGAGTGGGGGTCGCCAAGGATGTAGACCTTGTTTTTTACCGGCTTCACCAGACCGGAGTTCTTAGCGATGATATCCTCGCCGTCGGAGCTCTTCGCGATCTTGACGCCGGCGTACACTTTTTCATTCTCGCCGACAAGGAGCTCGGGCTCACCCTTCAGCGTCATCTCGGCGACGACCCGCTGAATGATGAGATAGCCGCGCCGAACCGAGATGGTCTTCTTCTCCTCGGTCCGGATCGTCTTGGAGGTGACCTCCTTCACGTAGGCGGGATAGCTCAGCTTGATTTCGCTCTCCTCCACCGCCCGCGACGCGATCCCGCCGATGTGGAATGTACGCATGGTGAGCTGGGTCCCGGGCTGTCCGATCGACTGCGCCGCGATGATGCCGACCGCCTCGCCGATATCGACCGGCATCGCGTTGGCGAGGTTCCTGCCGTAGCACTTTCCGCACACGCCGTGTTTTGCCTCACAGGTGAGGACCGACCGTATTTCGATCGAATCGATGTTCAGCTGGTCAATCAGCTCGGAGATCTCCTCGGTGATGATATCATCCGCCTTGCAGATAACCTCGCCCGTCACCGGATGGAGCAGGTCATAGAGCAGCGTCCGTCCGAGCGCCCGGTCGCCGAGCGACTCGATGACATCGTCCCCTTCCTTGATGGCGTAAATATCTATCCCGATGGTGGTGCCGCAGTCCTCGGTGGATATGACCACGTCCTGCGCGATATCGACAAGGCGGCGGGTCAGGTAGCCGGCGTCCGCGGTCTTCAGTGCCGTATCGGCCAGTCCCTTGCGGGCGCCGTTGGTGGAGATGAAATACTCAAGCACCGTGAGTCCTTCCTTGAAGTTGGTGCGAATGGGGACTTCGATAATCTCGCCGCTCGGCTTGGCCATCAGGCCCCGCATGCCGGCGAGCTGGCGTATCTGCTGCTTGCTGCCCCGCGCGCCGGATTGCGCCATGATGTAGATCGGATTAAAGCCGCTCGCGTTGCCGGAGAGCTCTTCGAACATCTTCTCAGCGATGACCTCGTTCGCGTTGGTCCAGAGATTGATGACGCGGTTGTACCGCTCTTCGTTGGTTATGTATCCGTTCCGGTATTCGTTTTCTATCTTCTCAAGCTTCTTGTCCTCTTCCGCGATAATGTCGCGTTTTACCGAGGGCACTATGATATCAGACATGGATATGGTCGGGGCGAACAGGGTCGCGTACTTGTAGCCCGCTTCCTTGACATCGTCCAGCATCTTGACGGTGACGTTCGGTCCGTACTGGCGCAGCACGTCGGAAATGAGCTTGGATAGCGCCTTGTCGTTGATGACCCTGTTGACAAAGAGGTGCCCTTCCGGCATGACATTGTTGAATATCAGCCGCCCCGCCGATGTCTCGATGACCTCGTTGTCCTTGTTGATGAACTTTATCTTGGTCCGCATCTTTATCTGACCGCTGTCGACCGCGCGAAGCACCTCGGCTTCGTCGTCAAAGAGCTTACCCTCGCCGGGAGCGCCTTCGAGGATCGAGGTGAGGTAGAATATGCCGAGCACGATGTCCTGCGTCGGCGACACCACCGGGTGGCCGTTGGCGGGCGAAAGCAGGTTGTGCGACGAGAGCATCAGGGTCCAGCACTCCATCTGCGCCCGGGGAGAAAGGGGGACGTGCACCGCCATCTGGTCCCCGTCAAAGTCGGCGTTGTAGGCGTGGCACACAAGGGGATGGAGGCGGATCGCCTTCCCTTCCACCAGGATCGGCTCAAACGCCTGTATCCCCAGCCGGTGCAGGGTGGGGGCGCGGTTCAGGAGCACCGGGTGCTCGGAGATGACCTCCTCAAGGACCTCCCACACTTCCGGCCGCTCGTTCTCGACCATTTTCTTGGAGGATTTTATATTCTGTACGTAGTCCTTGTCAACGAGCCTCTTCATGATAAAGGGCTTGAAGAGCTCCACGGCCATCTTCTTGGGAAGGCCGCACTGGTAGAGCTTCAACTCGGGGCCGATAACGATAACCGAACGCCCGGAGTAATCGACCCGTTTCCCGAGCAGGTTCTGGCGAAATCGCCCCTGTTTTCCCTTGAGCATGTCGGATAGAGACTTGAGGGGCCTGTTCCCCTTTCCCTTTACCGCCCGCTTGCGGCGGCTGTTGTCGAACAGCGCGTCCACCGCCTCCTGGAGCATCCGCTTCTCGTTCCGCACGATGATCTCCGGCGCGCGAAGCATGAGGAGCCTCTTCAGCCGGTTGTTCCGGTTGATGACACGGCGATAAAGGTCGTTCAGGTCGGAGGTTGCGAAGCGACCGCCGTCAAGCTGGACCATAGGCCTCAGCTCGGGGGGGATGACGGGGATCGCGTCAAGGATCATCCAGTCGGTCTCGTTGCCCGATTCCTTAAATGCTTCTATTATTTCAAGCCGCTTGATCAGCTTTTTGTCGATTTTAACTTCCTTCTCCTTCTTCGCCTTTGCCTGGATAACGGCGCGGATCTGCCGCGATTCCTCGTCCAGGTCAATTCGGGTGAGCAGGTCCTTTATGGCCGCGGCGCCCATGCCGCACACCAGGGTCTCTCCGTACTTTTCATTCAGGGTGAGGAAGGTGTCCTCGTCGAGGGCGTCGCCGACCTTGATGTCCTCCTCGGCCGCATCGCCGGGATCAATGACGATATACTTTTCATAATAGAGAACCGATTTCAGCGTGTTGACCGTGAGGTCGAGAAGCAGCCCCATCCGGGACGGCACCGAGCGGTAATACCAGATATGGGCAACTGGGCATGCGAGCTCGATGTGTCCCCCCCGCTCGCGGCGGACCTTGTAATGGGTGACTTCAACGCCGCAGCGGTCGCAGATGACGCCCTTGTATCGTATGGATTTGAACTTGCCGCAGTAGCACTCCCACTCTTTCGTTGTTCCGAATATCTTCTCGCAGAAGAGACCGTCGCGCTCCGGCTTCAGGGTCCGGTAATTGATGGTCTCGGGCTTTTTGACCTCGCCGTAGGACCATTCGCGTATCTGGTCTGGAGAGGCCAGTTTTATCTGGATTGAGCTGAAATCGTTAAAATCTCTCATTTTGCTTCCTCGAAAATAGTTTGTTAATCAAAACTACTATTAATCGTATCACCTGCATTCAATCAGTGGCGCCGCCACACGCATATTATGCAGAACGTGCGCCTCTCAACCTCCCCCGTGAACGGGGGAGGTGGCCGAAGGCCGGAGGGGGCGGCTCATTACACCGCTATATATTCTTCAATGAATCGATCTTGATACGTTTCTTCGTTTTACCGTATCCTTCGCTCCATTCGGAAAGGCTGATCTCCTTCCCTTTGTCGTCGTAGATACGAACGTCAAGGGCCAGTCCGCGCAGTTCCTGTATGAGAACGTTGAACGACTCGGGGATGCCCGGCGCCGCGGTGTTGATGCCCTTTACGATGGCCTCGTAGATGCGCGCCCGCCCGAGCATGTCGTCCGACTTGACGGTCAGGAGCTCCTGCAGGGTATAGGCCGCACCGTACGCTTCGAGGGCCCAGACCTCCATCTCGCCGAGGCGCTGACCGCCGAACTGCGCCTTTCCGCCCAGCGGCTGCTGCGTCACCAGCGAATAGGGTCCGGTCGACCGCGCATGTATTTTGTCGTCGACCATGTGCGCCAGTTTCATCATGTATATCTGACCCACCATGACCTCCTGCTCGAAGGGGATGCCGGTCCTGCCGTCGTAGAGAACCGACTTGGACGTCGACGGCAGGTTCGCCTTCTTCAGAAGATCGCGGATATCGCTCTCCTTTGCGCCGTCGAATATCGGCGTTTCGTAAATGGTTTCCAGCTCACTGGCCGCCCACCCGAGCTCAGTCTCAAGAAGCTGACCCAGGTTCATCCGCGACGGAACCGAGAGCGGGTTGAGCACGATGTCCATCGGCGTTCCGTCGGGAAGATACGGCATGTCGTAGATCGGCACGATCTTCGAGATGACCCCCTTGTTTCCGTGCCGGCCCGCCATTTTGTCTCCCACCGATATCTTCCGCTTGTCGGCGATATACACCTTGACCAGTTCCTCGACTCCCGGCGCGAGCTCGTCGCCGTTTTCACGGGAAAAACGCTTCACATCAATAACGATCCCCTCGACGCCGTTCGGAACGCGCAGAGAGGTGTCCCTCACCTCGCGCGCCTTTTCACCGAATATCGAATGGAGCAGCTTGTATTCCGGCGTCAGGTCCTGCTCGCCCTTCGGCGTGACCTTGCCCACCAGGATGTCGTCAGGCTGCACGAAGGCGCCCCGCCGCACGATCCCGTCCTGGTCAAGGTCGCGGAAGGCCTTTTCAGAAAGGTTGGGGATGTCGCGCGTGATGACCTCGCGCCCGAGCTTGGTCTCCCGCGCTTCCACTTCAAACTGTTCTATGTGGATCGAGGTATAGGTATCATCCTCGACCAGTTTTTCAGAAATGAGAATGGCGTCCTCGAAGTTGTATCCCATCCAGGGCATGAACGCGACCAGGATGTTTTTGCCCAGCGCCAGCCGCCCATTGTCGGTCGCGGGCCCGTCCGCCAGTACGTCCCCCTTCTTAATTTTCTGTCCCTCGCGGACCACCGGCCGCTGGTTGAAGCAGGTGCCCTGGTTTGTCCTCTTGAATTTCATCATCGGGTACTCGACGATCTCGCCGCCCGAGGTCTTGATCTTCACCACCGCGGCGTCGACGAATTCGACCGTGCCGGAATGGAGCGAGATCATGAGAACGCCCGAATCATAGGCGGCCTTCGGCTCCATGCCGGTCCCAACGTAGGGCGCCTCTTCGATCATGAGAGGCACCGCCTGCCGCTGCATGTTCGAGCCCATCAGGGCGCGGTTCGCGTCGTCATGCTCAAGGAAGGGTATGAGGCAGGTTGACACAGAGAATATCTGGCTCGGGGCCACATCCATGTACTGTATCTCCTTCGGCCGCTTGTAGGGGAAGTTGCCCCGGTGCCGGCAGGGAATCATGGCCTTGGCGAAATTCCCCTTGTCGTCAAGCTCCTGGTTCGCCTGTGAGATAAAGTAGAGGTCTTCCCTGTCCGCGGTGAGGTATTCCACCTGGTCGGTCAGCTTGCCGCTATCGACAAAGCGGTATGGCGTTTCTAGGAACCCGTAATCGTTTATCTGAGCATAGGTGCTGAGCGAAACGATGAGGCCGATGTTCGGTCCCTCAGGCGTCTCGATCGGGCACATCCGGCCGTAGTGGGACGGGTGTACGTCCCGCACCTCGAAGCCCGCCCGCTCCCGGGAAAGTCCGCCGGGCCCCAGCGCGTTCAGGCGGCGCTTGTGGGTCAGCTCGGCGAGCGGGTTGGTCTGGTCCATGAACTGCGACAGCTGGCTGGACCCGAAAAACTCGTTGATGACGGCGGTGATAGGCTTGATGCTGATGAGGGCCTGCGGCGTAATCACGTCCAGGTCCTGTATGGTCATGCGCTCCTTGATGACGCGCTCCATCCGCTGGAAGCCGACCTTTATCTGGTTCATTATCAGCTCGCCGACGGAACGGACCCGCCGGTTTCCAAGGTGGTCGATATCGTCCACCACGGTGGGGATGAACCGTTTCTTGTTCTTCATCCGCGGATCCCGCTCATCGATCTCGTAGCCGTCCGCCTCCGCGATCAGATATAAAAAGTATTTCAGGGAATAGATGATGTCTTCCTGTTTCAGCGTCTGGGTCGAGAAGTCCTCCATGCCGAACTTGCTAGATATCTTGTACCGGCCGACCGCGCCCAGGCTGTATGTCTTGGGATCAAAAAAGAGGCGGTTGAAATGCTCCTGGGCGTTATCAAGGTTTGTCGGCTCGCTCTGCCACATAATCGCCTGGATCGTGAGGAGGGCAAGCTCCGATTTCTTGTGCTCGCTGACTGCGGGCGACTTGACGTGTTTATTGATGAATTCCTTTTCAATCTCAAGGGTGGTGCTCAGGTATGAATCCTCCTTGTTGTTCGGGAACTCAATCACCTCGACCTCTTTCACCTGTTCTTCCTTGAGGCGGTCGACCATGTCCATCCCGATCCGCTCGCCGACCTCAATGATCACCTCGCCGGTCTGCTTGCTCACCACGTCGCGGGCGACCCGCTTGCCGTTCAGGGCGAGGTAGTCCTCGTCGCCGCTCATCCGCACCCTCTTGGTGTCGTAGAAAAGCTTCACAACTTCCTCGTCTGTCTCGTATCCGAGCGCCTTGATGAGAAGCGTCACCGGGAATTTCTTTTTCCGGTCGATACGGGCGATGATGTAGCCTTTGGGGTCCATCTCAAACTCGAGCCATGATCCCCTGTCGGGAATAACCCGGTAGTTGTAAATACGCTCGGCATCTTCATAAAAGAAGAAGATACCGGGAGAACGGTGTAGCTGGTTGACCACGACCCGCTCCGCACCGTTGATGATAAAGGTTCCCCTCGGGGTCATCAGGGGAATGTCTCCCATGTAGACCGTCTGTTCCCGCACCTCCATGCTGTCCTTCCTGATAAGGCGTATGGTCGCCTTCAAGGGGGCCGCATAGGTTACGTCCCGCTCCTTCGACTCGAGCTCGGAGTATTTCGGCTGGCCGATTTCATAGTCGATATATTCAAGAACGACGTCCTCGTGAGGGCTTTCGATCGGAAATATCTCCTCGAACACCGCCTGAAGGCCCTGCGATTTCTTCTTGGCCGCGCCCGGCTGAAGAAACCAGTCGTAGGATTTCAGCTGTATTTCAATTAAATTGGGCAGCTCGAGGCTGGTCTTAATCTTGCCAAAATTAACGACTTTTCTTGAATCTTGCATGGATGTTAAACCTTTACCTGGATGTTTGTAAACGGCAAAAGGTTTGATTGACGCCAACCAAACCTGCTGCCCGTTAATTGTGGAAAAAAATGATAATCACTCGCCAGATTATTTAACCTCAACTGTCGCGCCAGCCGCGGCCAGTTGTTGCTTGATCTTCTCGGCTTCTTCCTTGGATACTTTTTCCTTGACCGTCTTTCCGCCGGCCTCGACAAGCTCCTTGGCCTCTTTAAGACCCAGACCGGTAATGGCCCTGACCTCTTTGATGACCGCGACCTTGTTGTCTCCGAAACCTGCCAGAATGACGTCAAATTCGGTCTGCTCGTCGCCGGCTTCGGCGGCTGCGGGGCCCGCTGCTGCGGCTGCAACCGCTACCGGGGCAGCGGCTGAAATGCCGAATTTATCTTCCATCGCCTTTACGAGTTCGGCGGCCTCCAGGAGGGTCAGACTGCCGATCGCGTCTAATAATTCTTGTACGTTAGCCATTTGTAAAATCTCCTTTATACTTAGTGAATTACTTCAAGTTAATGCGCTTTATCTCCTTCGCCACGCCGTTCGTCCGCCTGCGGCGATCTCGATTATCACAAAAACTTATAAAGGCATTGTATCCGCATATTCTATATACACTGGAAACAGGACCTTTTCTACTATTAATGTAACTTCTGCCGGATTACAGGATTCAGATTCCCGCCTCATTAAGCGCGGGACGCCCCCGGCCCGGCATGTACTGCCAAAAGCTATTGTTTCGCCTCGGCGACCGCTTTTATACCCCGGGCGAGAGAGGCCATGATCTGGTTCATCCCGACCGCTATGCCGCGCGCCGGCCCGTTTATGAGTCCCATGACCTGGGCGATGAGCACCTCTTTTGACGGAAGCTCGGCAATACGCTGGATCTGCCCCTGGTCATACACGACATTGTCCAGGACGCCGGCCGAATAACTGAACTTCTCCACATCCTTGGCGAAATCCTTGAGCGCCTTGGTCACTTCACCGATCTCATCTTTGATAAAAGCGACGGCGACAGGACCCTTCAGGTGATCGTCAAGACCCGATATTCCGACCTCTTTAAGGGCGCGCTTGAACAGCGTGTTTTTTACCACGCGATATTCAGCGTTCTTGCTCCTGAGTGTTTTCCGGAGCTTGCTCAGGTCCTTGACCTGGATTCCCGTATAATTCGTCAGTATAACATTGTTCCGTTCCCTGAGCTTGGATACCAGGAGAGCCACTTCGTCGACTTTATATTGCTTTACCATTATTTTTCGATCCCCTTATAATTCAGTTTGATGCCGGGTCCCATCGATGAACTGACGAACACGGATTTGATATAGTTCCCCTTCGCATCCGAGGGCTTGTCCTTCACGATCTGGTTGTAAAACGCCTTAATATTGCTGATGATGGCGTCATCCGGGAACGAGAGCTTTCCGATCCCCATATGAATAACGCCCGTCTTGTCCGACTTGTATTCGACGCGCCCGCCCTTGAGCTCCTTGACGATCCCCGCGATATCCTCGGTGACGGTCCCGGACTTCGGCTTGGGCATGAGCCCCTTCTTCCCGAGCATCGGGCCCAGCTTCCCGACCTCTTTCATCATGTCGGGCGTTGCAACAACGGCCTGGAAATCGATCCATCCTGTCTTTATCTTTTCAATCATATCCTCGGCGCCCACATAATCGGCGCCCGCGTTTTGGGCTTCCTTCTGCTTGTCGCCCTTGCAGATAACGAGCACTTTCTTTTCCTTGCCGGTGCCGGCGGGTAGGCTCGCGCTGCCGCGGATGTTCTGATAACTCTTGTGGATCAGCTTGACCTGCATATCCACGGTTTCATCAAACTTGGAATACTTGCATTCCTTCATCAGGGTGACGGCCTCGTCGAGATTATAGAGCTTGTTACGGTCCACCCTTGCTCGCGCCGTTACTATTTTTTTCCCACGTTTCATTTCGCATCTACCTCAAAATCTATTCTACGGAGCATACTTTCAAATCAATCAACCACCACGACACCCATTGAACGCGCCGTTCCCGCAATGATCTTCACCGCCGCATCCATGTCATTGGCGTTGATATCGGGCATCTTAATCGCGGCGATCTCCTCCAGCTGCTTGCGGGTGATCGTGCCCGCCTGTATCTTGTTCGGCTCCGGCGAGCCCTTTTCGAGCTTCAACGCCTTCTTGATCAGCACCGCCGCAGGAGGGGTCTTGATGATGAACGTATAGGTGCGGTCATTATATACCGTAATCACGACCGGAAGGATCGTGCCCATCTGGTCCTTGGTCCTGTCGTTGAATGACTTGCAGAAATCCATGATATTCAGGCCGTGCTGACCCAGCGCCGGGCCGACCGGGGGAGCAGGGTTCGCCTGACCGCCCGGGATCTGGAGCTTAATCTCGGTTACAACAACTTTAGCTTTCTTTGCCATCTCTCGTCCTCGATGCTTTTTAAAATACCGTTATATCTTCCCGACCTGCAGGAAATCGAGCTCGACGGGGGTGCCGCGACCGAAAATCTCGACCTTGACCCGGAGCCGCCCCTTTTCAGGATACACCTCTTCGACAACGCCGCTGAAATTATTGAAGGGCCCGTCAATAACCTTGACATGCTCTCCGACGGAGAAATCGACCACGGTCGAGATCTTCTCCTTGACCTTCTGCTCGCCCATCTGGTCGAACAGCGAGCTTACCTCTTCACGCGACAGCGGCTTCGGCCTGTTTGAGCCATACGCGCCCACGAAATTCGTCACGCCGGTTATCCCCTTCACCAGGCCCCAGGTCTCGTCGTCAAAATCCATCTCGACAAGCACATATCCCGGGAAGAACTTCTTCGACCTGATCCTTTTCTTGCCGTCCTTGACCTCCGGCACCTCGACAGTCGGAATCTTGACCTGGATCAGCTTATTCTGCAGTCCGCGCTTTTCAGCTTCCTTCTCCAGGGCGAGCTTGACCTTGTTCTCGTGACCCGAATAGGTGTGAACGACATACCACTCTTTTGCCATAGGTTACTTCACTAACTTCTGTGTAATCTGCATAAGACCGAGATCGATAAACCACAGGAAAAACGATATCACGAGTACGGCCACGATGACTACGATAGTGAAGCTGGTGACCTCGTCCCGCGTGGGCCAGGTGACTTTCTTCAATTCATCTTTTGACTCGCGGACATACGTAAGCGCTCTGCGGACGGCCTCAATGACACTTTTCACAATAAACCTACGCCTTCGTTTCCTTGTGGGAGGTGTGCTTATTGCAAAATTTGCAGAACTTCTTTACTTCAAGCTTGCCCGTCTGGTTTTTCTTATTCTTCGTTACAGAATAATTCCGCCGCTTACATTCCTGGCACGCCAACAGTATGATATCGCGCATATGCTCCTCTGCTTATGAGAAATTGTTACATAAATTGCAGTTTACCCTGCAGTCGCCCAATTTAATTTAAATTGGAATTACCCCTTGCGGATATGGAACTGTGAGCTCAGTCTTTTTTCGCATACAATGAGCCCACGACCAGAATTGAACTGGTGACCTTTTGCTTACCATGCAAATGCTCTACCGACTGAGCTACGTGGGCAGAGGTAGGTGG